>CAMJXE010000147.1 GCA_946409645.1 uncultured Bacteroidales bacterium | reverse complement strand
TACGTTCACACGAGTGACGATGCTTTTAGCATTGGTGTTAGAATAGAAAAAACGATAAACGGAACCTCGTTCCTGATTGCTTCGCCAGAAAAAGCCCTCTGCGACTTGATTGCGGACATTTCGTACCTCAATTTGCGCTACAGGAATGAGATTTTGATTTGGCTGGAAGAGGACATTCGCTTCAACATGGACGAACTTTTCCGCTTCGACACGGGCATTTTGAGAGAGTATGCAGAAGTGGGAAAGAAAAAGAATATGATTGATCAACTCATTAAAATTATTGAATCATGAACACGATTTTCGAACAAATGTTGACAGGTTATGGGAACTTGCCAGAAGGAGAACTGTGGAATGCAAAGTACGAAGTGGCTCAGCAAATAGCTTTGGCCGGGTTGTTTCGTGGTGGTTTTTTCCAAAAAGCTGCCTTTTATGGAGGAACTTGCTTGCGCATTTTTCATGGAATGCAGCGTTTCTCCGAAGATATGGATTTTACGCTGTTGCGCGAAGATCCGACCGTACATCTTGAAAACTATTTTCAGCCGATCATTGAGGAGTTCAAGTTGGCAGGCCGTGATGTGGTCATTACCAAGAAAGACAAGTTAACACTTGGAAAAGTGGAATCAGCATTTCTGAAAGACGAAACAGATGTTTATAATTTGTCTTTTAAGACGGAGAAAAGCATCAAAATCAAGATAGAAATTGACACGAAGCCGCCTTTAGAGTTTCAAACAGAATTTAAGCGATTGAATAATCCTTATAACATTATGGTAAATTGCTTGACATTGCCCTGCCTTTATGCGGGAAAGATGCACGCTTTGGCTTTCCGTAATTGGAAAACTCGTGTAAAGGGCCGTGATTGGTATGATTTCGAATGGTATGTGCGGAATAATACACCATTAGATTTCAAGCATTTACAAACTCGAATCAGAGAGTTCAACGGGCTGGATCTGAGCAAGGAAGACTTCCTTGAAATCCTTCGTGAAAGATTGTCAAAGACAAACATAAAACTTGTCAAAGACGATGTGTCTCGATTTGTCAATAATGCAGAAGACCTTGATATCTGGTCCAACGACTATTTCTTGCAACTTGCCGACAGGATTCGATTCGTGTAAAAACCTTGTCTTGATCAGAAGAATCGTTGTTAAAAAAACTTCGTATATTAATCTTTTGATTATGAACCGTTAGGATTGTTTGATACAATATTTGATAAACGAAGACCCGCAATATTCCGAGATGCAGATTCCCGAGGATTTGCAAGGCAAGCGCGACCTGTTCCGCGCCCTGCGCAACGTGCGCGAACCCAAACCCGTCAGCGAGGAGTTCCTGCGTCTGCAGGATGAAGAATTGCAGGCGCAATTGCAGGAAAAAGGCATCGTGGAATTGATTGATATTGTGGGTGTTTGTAGAGGGTGTGTCATAAGTCTGTTTTGGCAAAAATTGCTATTTGATTATCAGATAGTTACAAATCGAAAAATGCCGATTTTTGGACTTTTGACACACCCTCTACAGGGAAACAATTGTCGTTATGGCAGGGCGACATCACCCGTCTCCGCGTGGATGCCATCGTCAACGCCGCCAATGCGCAGATGTTGGGCTGTTTCCACCCGTTGCACAGATGCATCGACAATGCCATCCATTCCGCGGCGGGCGTGCAGTTGCGCGAGGAATGTCACCGGCTGATGCTGCAACAAGGACATCCGGAACCGACGGGGCGGGCCAAAATCACCAAGGCCTACAACCTGCCGTGCAAGTACGTCATCCACACCGTCGGGCCGATCATCCCCAACGGCATCCCGACGGCATTCCAGAAGGAACAATTGGCATCCTGTTACCGTAACATCATGGCTTGTGCCGATGAGAACCATCTCGAAAGTGTCGCCTTCTGCTGCATCTCCACGGGCGAGTTCCGTTTCCCGAACCAGCAGGCCGCCGAAATCGCCGTGCAAACCGTCAAAGACTACCTGAACGCACATCCCGATTGCAGTGTCAAGCATGTGGTTTTCAATGTGTTCAAGGATATGGACAGGGATATTTATCAGCGGCTTCTATTATCATAATCACCAATAGCATTTTGCGTGTCCACTTTTGGCGCTGTTATACATCGGCGTTTTTTGTATTTTTGCCACAAATATTATATTATGAACCACGAAGAATGCCTGATTTGCAGTGCACCGCTGGAATATCTTGAACAGGACACGCTGATGGAGTGTGCGATATGCCACTTTCGGCCCGTAACAACCAGTGCATCGGCAAGCGGTGTCCGTTTTCGCCCTTGAAGGAGACAACCCATTAATGCGGCATCAAGCCGAGGTCTCGGCGTTTCATATAAATATACCAAATTTCAACTTTATCGTTGAATTTTGCGTGTTAGTATTGAAAATAATTGTATCTTTGCGCCCATAAAATGAAAGCAATATGATAACAATTGAAGATGTTAAAGCGTTTCTGGATCAGTTCAATATCAAAGCACAGGTGTTCGGAATTGTTTTTAGAGATGACCGGCCCAAAAACAGAAAGGCATTGGTGCAGTTGGATCTTACGCAATTACAGCGTGAAGTGATTGTGAAAAGCCTCCTTCCTCAGGACTATGTGGAGGGTCCCGTTATTGATGTACTGAACCAAAAAGGAGAGATGTGGGTGTTCGGCAAGGACGTGAAGGGACAAGAAGTGTATATAAAAATCACTTTGGGCTATGAGAATGGCCAAACTATCTGTATATCGTTTCATATTGCGGAGCGTCCGTTGACGTATCCATTTAAATAACAACGCTATGAAGATACCAAATAGCCCATTTACAGGCAAACCCATGCGGGTTGTTTACGAGTCCGACACTGAAATGTATCGCGGCGAAGAATACAGTTTTATATACATTTCATTCCGCGATGACGCGGAAGGCGAAAGCTATACCACTACAGAAAGCGATGGCATCTGGCTTAGTCAATTGACTAACCAGTATCGCGAGAAGTATGGTATCCCATATCAGGATGAGATTGTCGCCCTTCGTGAGCTGTATGGTCTTAGTGCGACCAAAATGTCGATGATCTTGGGCTTCGGCGCAAATCAGTATCGGCTGTACGAGGACGGCGAGGTGCCCAGCGA
>CAMJXE010000146.1 GCA_946409645.1 uncultured Bacteroidales bacterium | reverse complement strand
TTAACTGGGTCTGCAAACAATATGATGTTGATACCAATCGTATCTATTTGATAGGTATGAGCTTAGGCGGTTTCGGGACCATTGAGTTCTTGGCCAACCATGCGGAGAAGATAGCCGCCTCGATGGAACTGTGCGGCGGCACAATCCGCAAGGACCTGTGCAAACTGAACACGGTGCCTTTGTGGATCATCCACGGTACGGCGGACAAGGCTGTGCCTGTCTCTCGCGCTACGGAAATCTACGAGTCTATGAAGAAATGTGGTCCTACAAACCTCCTGCGTCTCGACAAGTGGGCGGGAGTCAATCACGGCGATTTGGCCCGTCTTTTCTACCTTAAAGAGACCTACGATTGGCTTTTCGCGCACTCCAAAGCCGATAACCCGCGTCAGGTCAACAAGGAAATCAAACTGGCGAAAGAGGACATGTCCCGCGCCTACAAGGACATCACCCGTGGTTCAAATGTCATCACGGTGCAGAAATACGGTCGTAAGCAGCAGGATACCAACGATATGCGTCGTGTGGATGACGACGAAGATGATCTCACTGTCACCACTGATGCTCCCACGAAGGATGCGTATTCTACTGTGTCCACCAACAATGAAACGGTCTCGAAACCGGCCCAACAGCAGCAGGTCGCCAACAAACCCACCGCCGCCGCCAAGTACCACACCGTAAAGCAGGGCGACACCCTCTACGCCATTGCGAAAAAATATCATACAACAGTAGATAAAATCTGTAAACTCAATAAAATAAAAGAAACCACGATACTGCAGCTCGGCCGGAAATTGCGGGTGAAATAGTTAGCAGTTGGGAACGAGCAACCCCAATTCCCCTTTTTTAGAAGGGGTGCCCAATGGCGGGGTAGTAATATTGAAATATAATTCCTTGAGCAGCCCCGTAGGGGCAAGAGCTTGGTAGCCAGGGGTAAGCGAAGCGCAACCCCTGGGATAAAAAAGAGGCAAGGCTTCAGAAGAAGAAAGAAACAAATATGAACGAAAACATCAATACAGTCAAGCGCCGTTTCGGCATCATCGGGTTCGACCCCGCGTTAGACCATGTCATTGACGTGGCCATGCAGGTAGCCGTCACCGATTTGTCGGTGCTGGTAACTGGCGAGAGCGGTTCCGGCAAGGAGTCGGTGCCGAAGATCATCCACGCCTATTCGCCGCGCAAGACCAAAACCTATATCGCGGTGAACTGCGGTGCCATTCCGGAGGGCACCATCGACTCGGAACTCTTTGGTCACGAGAAAGGCGCGTTCACGGGCGCGGTGGATTCCCGAAAAGGCTATTTCGAAGAGGCAAACGGAGGCACCTTGTTCCTCGACGAGGTCGCCGACTTGCCACTCTCCACGCAGGTGCGTCTGTTGCGTGTGTTGGAGACCGGCGAATACATCCGCGTGGGTTCTTCCAAAGTGATGAAGACCGATGTACGGGTGGTGGCAGCCACCAACGTCAACATCGCTGACCGAATTGCCAAGGGCAAGTTCCGCGAGGACCTCTACTACCGTCTCAACTCGGTGCCGATTCGCGTGCCCGCGTTGCGCGAGCGTCCCGGCGATATCTACCCGCTGTTCGTCAAATTTGCCGCCGACTTTTCCGACAAGTATCATGTCCCAACCATCTCGCTCACGGAAGAAGCGCAGGCTATGTTGCGCTCCTACCGCTGGCCAGGCAACGTGCGCCAACTCAAGAACGTCACCGAGCAGATTTCCCTCATTGAGAAAGAGCGGCTTATCACGCCCGACATGCTGAAACCCTACCTGACGGGTCCTGTTGGCTCGAACCTGCCCGCTGTGATGCCTTCCGACACAGAACGTCAGGATAATGTGCAGCGTGAGATTGTCTTCAAGTTCATCGCCGAGTTACAACGCGAGGTGCAAGAACTTAAGGCTTCTGTTGCTCAGCTGACCAAGAACCCACAGATGTACGTACAAGGCACGCATCCTCACCATGTGCTACCGGATGCCTCCATTCCCGATGGAGGACAGTACCCGTTGGTGACGGCTCACGGACTTCACAGCTCGGAACCAGAACAATACGACGACTCCGAAGTCATCGAAGATACGGCCGATTACTCCATGGAAGGACTTGAGAAGCAAGCCATTATCGCCGCTCTCAAACGGCATCACGATAATCGCAAACTGGCCGCGCAGGAGTTGGGGATTTCGGAACGGACACTCTACCGGAAAATCAAAGAATACGAAATCAATTAGGAATGAAGAATGATGGAACGAATCTCCCCTATTTTAAAAAAGTTATTCCTTGAGCAGCCTCGGAGAGGCAAAACGCGCGAAGCGCAAATATCCCCACACAAGCGCAACGCAATGCGGAGTGTGCCCCGTATCAGCAATTCAGTGTGGACTCGCGTGAGTGTCATCCTGCTGACCATAATGCTCGCTGGTTGCCGTATGTCCATTTCACTCACAGGTGGTACCGTAGATGCGCGGGCCAAAACCGTGGCCATAGCGACGTTCCCGAACAACGCTACACTGGTGAATCCACAGCTGAGTCAGGTATTCACAGCGGCATTGAAGGATAAGATCCAAGCACAGACCCCGTTGACTATTGTCAACAACAATGGCGATTACACCATCGAGGGCGAAATCACTGCCTATACGGTGAACCCAGCAGCTATCCAGGGCAACGACACACCCGCCATGAACCGCCTTACCATCACCGTGCGGGTGCGCTTCACCAACAGTTTCAATGAGGAACAGAACTTTGACCAGTCCTTCTCACGCTACGCCGACTACTACAGCTCACAGAACTTGAGCAGCGTGGAGTCTGCCCTCGTCACCGAAATCACCGAGGCACTCACCGACGACATCTTCAACAAAGCTTTTGTGAATTGGTGATTACCAAATCTAAAAAATTGTATTTTTGCGCGTTGTTTCAGAATCGAATTGACGATGGAAAACCAGTCTAATCAGGCTACGAAAAAGGGACTTATCCTGCTGTTCGGTGTCATCATCGGACTGCTGACTGGTGTGTTGGTGACTTTCGTGATGGTCAACAAACTTCATGACCGACAGCAGGAGAACGATGAGATCCCGAAGCCAATTCCCGAAAAAGGCACCTCTGATACTATATATAAATATATCGTGCATCAATATGTCCCTGGCTCGGATGAGGCGAAGTCTGGTGCGCCATCCGACACCTTGACTTATGACTCTGCTTTTGTGGACGAATCGTCGATGGACTATATGCTTGACGAGGAAGTACCTTTGGCTAACAGCGAGATAGAGAGTGCGAACGTCACTTCTTCAAAGCTTATTTCCAAGTATGAAGC
>CAMJXE010000145.1 GCA_946409645.1 uncultured Bacteroidales bacterium | reverse complement strand
CCCATCAATCCGGGGTATATCAACGGGTTGAACGCGTATGGGGTGGCCAACGGAGTTAAGACCAATCTGATTGAGGCGGCGGTGAGGTACGACTACTATTATATTGGAATGGTTTCTATATAGTTCTTTGTTACTTGTTCCAACCATTATTAATGGCTTAAGTATATCGTATTTGTGTGATTGATTTTAATGAGATATATTCCTGTTGGCACTCTTGGTTTCCCGTTTAAATAAAGAAGAATATGAAAAGATTTTGGGAATATTGTTTTTATCGGTATTGTCAGTTTTATCTGAAACATCCTCTGTTCAGTATAGGATTAACTTGTTTTAGTATGTGTTTCAGAAAAATTGACAGATGATTGTAACCCGGCAACAATAAACCACAATTAATAATTCAAGTTTCGCATATTTGATTTCTAATCATAAGTATCTCAGAAAAAAGCTTTTTGCTGCCAATGCCTTGTTGTTGGCGATGTCAACACTCTCGTTCGCGCACTATTTCCGGCCACGGCACACTGTGCCGGGCGGGCGAATTCCGGAATTGTGCTTCGGCCGCAGCTGCCCGCTGTGGCCGGGACATTCTTCTCACACTTGTTTTTTTCTTTTTTAACATGCGAAACTTGAATTAATAAAAAAAGCCCGACAAAATTGCCGGGCTTTAATATTTTGAAAAGAGCTAAGACTATTCTTCGTCCTTGTTCTCTTCTTCGTATTTCTTGATGATTTCGCTCTGAACCTCGGTGGGAACCTGTTGGTATTCAGAGAATTTCATGCTGTAAGAAGCACGACCGGAAGTGATGGAACTCAATGTGGTGGAGTACTTGTTCATCTCTGCCAACGGAATCTTGGCGTGGATGTTCTGGAAAGCACCTTCGCTGTCCATACCCATCATGATACCGCGACGACCCTGCATGTCGGTCATCACATCGCCCATACGATCCGCGGGAACAAAGATATCAACGTCATAAATGGGCTCCAGAATCTTCGGACCAGCGTTCTTGAAGGCTTCCTTGAAGGCGTTACGTCCAGCCAATTTGAATGCCAATTCGTTGGAATCAACCGGGTGCATTTTACCGTCGTAGATGTTCACCACGATGTCACGGGCGTAGGAACCAGTCAGAGGACCTTCTTCCATCTTCTCCATGATACCCTTCAGGATGGCGGGCATGAAGCGTGCATCAATGGCACCACCGACGATACAGTTGTTGTAAATCAACTTACCTCCCCAAGGCAGATCGTAGGTTTCCGTGGCACGGATCGGGTATTTGGTCTGAGTGGGCATGCCTTCGTAGTAAGACTCGATAAGCATGTGCACCTCGCCGAATTGACCGGAACCACCGGATTGTTTTTTATGACGATACATGGCCTCTGCAGAACGGGTGATCGTCTCACGATATGGGATTTTCGGAGCGTAGTACTCAATTTCAATCTTGTTGAGCTTCTCAATCATCCATTTCACAATGTTGAGATGTTGCTCGCCCTGACCAGAGATGATGAGCTGTTTCAGTTCCTTTGATTGCTCCATTTGGAAGGTCGGGTCAGTCTTGCGGATTTCGTTCAATGCAGCGCCCAATTTCTCATCGTCAGAGCTGTTGACGGCTCTCACTGCGGTGCGGAACTTGGGATCCGGATAAACGGTGGATTCAATAACGTCGTCGCCCTTAGCCACCAGCGTGGTGCCTGTAGGAGAAGATTTCAGCTTGATGGTAGCCACGATATCACCAGCCACGGCTTTCTCCACTTCCACTCGGTTCTTACCGGCGAAAGCGAGCAATTGGGAGATACGTTCCTTGGTATTGGTGGTGGTATTCAACAAGTCGTCAGCTTTCTTGATTTCGCCGTCAGCAACTTTGATGAAAGCAACTTCACCGAGGTGTTGCTCGATAGCGGTTTTGAAGATAAAGCCTGCAAACGGTTCAGCAGCATTGTATTTGTGTTCGTTACCATTGGTAGCTTTCATTGTACGTCCTTCGTCGGGAGTCGGGCAATTCTTGATGATGAGGTCCATCATACGGTCGATACCTTGGTCGGTTTTGGCAGCCACGCAGATCACCGGGAAAGTGCCGCGGTTGGCGATACCGAGTTTCAGACCTTTAATCATTTCGTCTTCGGAAAGAGTGCCTTCCTCAAAGAACTTGTCCATGAGAGCTTCGTCGTTCTCAGCAGCAGCCTCGATGAGAGCACTGTGCATCTCCTCAGCTTTGGCCATTTGGTCAGCGGGAATATCCTCCACTACCATTTTGCCGCCGTTTGCCGGGAATTTGAGCATCTTCATTTGGAGAAGGTCGATGACGGCATCAAAACCGATACCAGCATTGACAGGATATTGGAAAGCCATGACGCTACCGCCGAAGTATTCCTTTAGCTGATGGAGAGTTTCGTCGAAGTTAGCTTTTTCGTGGTCGAGTTGGTTGACAGCAAAGATGACCGGAATATGGGCGGCCTTGGTGTGACGCCATTGGATTTCAGCGCCCACGTCAACTCCGTTTTGGGAGTTGATGACCATGAGGGCGGTGTCCATCACGCGGAGAGCAGAGATTGTTTCACCAATGAAGTCATCAAAGCCAGGGCAATCTACCATGTTGATTTTTGAACCGTTAAACTCTGCATAGAGGACGGAGCTTTGGATGGATTGTTGTCTTTCGAGTTCTACCTCGCGGTAGTCGGAGAGGGTGTTTTTATCCTCAACAGTTCCACGTCTGCTGATGACGCCGCCGTGGAATGCCATAGCTTCAGCGAGGGTGGTTTTACCCGTGCGGTTACCGCCGATAATGGCAATATTCCTGATTTCTTTCGTTTGATAAACTTTCATTGATGTATAATTAATTGATTTATAATATTTTAAATAATAAACACAATAGGGCGCAAATTTATAAAAAATTTTGATATAAAGGACATTTTTTTTCTTTGGGCGTTCCGGCGCGGCGGCGAACCCTCACCCACCACCGTTCCGAACAACCCCTTTCTATAACCTATAACCTTTACAAAGCCGCCGCGCCGTCGGGCTTTCCGCTACAATGTTTTGGCCATTCCGTCCCGTAGGGGCGAATGATCATTCGCCCCTACAATCCGTTATACGACAATAATTTACAATTCGTTCTTGGCCAAAAACATTTCCGCTGCAATCCCTAACGCGCGCACGCCCGTAATCTGTTGACAAACAGCAACAAATCACTCCGCTTCATCTGACTCCCGCACCCGTTTCCCCGCAGACCTGACGGCCTGCGAAAAAAACGCACCGGCACCCGCATCGCTACCAAGCCCTTCAGCCCTAACGGGCTGCCTCGCGTACGCTGCGACCAAGCAAACCGCACCCGACATTCCGTTTAGCCACCCTATCCTACCAAAATTGAAAATGTCCTCATGCGCACACGGGTGCGGGCATCAGCCTGGCGCAGTGATTGATGATGTCGTTG
>CAMJXE010000144.1 GCA_946409645.1 uncultured Bacteroidales bacterium | reverse complement strand
GTGTCATACGAATAGATAAAAGAATTAATTTTGCAGCGTTGTTTGCTTATCTTGATGTTTAACGGACTTCGCATCAAGGCCGGCGGCAGCGCGAAGAAGTAAAAAATAGAAGTCCCCTATAAATTGTTTCAAATGCGCTGAAAGATGGGGCACAACAGAAAAGACGGCAAGCCGCCGCTTTACCGAAAAGTGAACAAGCGGACGCACAACGGATTTTGGCATTACGTTAGCATACCGAAGTTGAAATACCGCTATGAGCGAGGTAAAAAGCAAGATGTATTTCCCGAACATTTGCCCATTAAGCGGCATAACTCAATCTACCAGACGGGTTACGATTACACGCCGCTAATAAAATTTCTGCACGCACATGTTGGGCAGGAATGGAACGCAGTATATCAGGAGTGTGTTTCCCGGTTGGACAGCCCGAAACCATTAACGTGGATGGTCGTGAATGTCAACGAACGAGGAGTTGTGGTGGACAACTATCCTGGCAGGGATCTGCCGGATTATGTTTGTAGGAGTCTTGGAGAAGAGAGCTATTGGTCTGCTTTATGGGTAGATGCTGATGGATTGTTACAGTTTGTGGATAAAAACGACAAGTGGATTGATGAGTTCGTGAAATACATGACAGATAATTACTATGGAGAGATGTGGACGGTTTCGTGTAACGGCAAAGTGGTGTGGCCGGAGAGTGCTGTGAAGCAGGATGAAGATTGATCTTCGTTTTTACAGCCGTTTGCCCGAAGAGACCATCAGTGAAATCGCCCGAAATCACAGGTTGTATTGCAACCTGCGATAAAGGTCACAGCCAAAATGTTGCGCGCAAACAACATTTTTTTTGAAAAGTGTTGCCTGTGCGCAACATTTTTTTTTATTTTTGCACCGTGATAATTAAAGTATATGGACACACTATTCAGAAAGAGCGACAGGCTGTTAGCCAATACCAGCACGGGTATCGTCCGTGAAAAAATGGGCGAAATCCATTGGAACTCTCGGCTTATCACCATTATAGGTGCAAAAGGGGTGGGAAAGTCCACGCTTATAAAACAATACCTGAAACTGAACTACCAGCCTGGTGACCGCAGGGTGCTGTACTGTTCGGCCGACACCGTGGACTTTTCAACTCGCACGTTGGTGGAACTGGCTGAGGAATTCGTGATCCAAGGCGGAGAACTATTAGCGATAGACGAGATTCACAAATATAAGCCGGGCACTACGGATTGGAGTCGCGAAATCAAGGAAATCTACGAGTTGTTTCCTGATTTGAAGCTGATTGTGAGCGGGTCGTCCCTCCTTCGCCTGAAGGAAGGGGACGCCGACCTGTCTCGTAGGGCTGTCAAATACACGATGCCCGGGCTTTCATTCCGCGAAGCCCTCCGTTTCTACCACGCACTGTCGTTCCCCGTTTGGACGCTGGAGGACATTTTAGCGCGTCCCCACGACTTGTGGCAAATGGTTTCTTCAAAGTGCAAGCCCGTGGCCCTTTTCAAGGAATATTTGGAGAAGGGGTACTATCCTTTCTTGTTGGAGGGCGAAGGCGAATATTACACGAAAATCGAGCAAGTGGTGAACTACATCATTGAAACCGAACTGCCCCAAATCTGCAAAGTGGATGTCGCCAATGTCAGGAAGTTGCAGGCTCTCATCGCCATGATTTGCAGCGAAACGCCCTTCGAACTGAATGCCAACAAGATAGCCTCGGCTCTTGAAATAGGACGCGACACCGTGGTGGAATACCTTAAATACCTTGGGGATGCCAAAGTGCTGAACCTGCTATATTCTGACAAAAAAAGGATTGGGAAACTCTCAAAACCCGACAAGGTGTATTTGGAGAACCCCAATATCCTTTATGCCCTTGCCCCAGCCAAAGTGGAAATCGGTACCCTTCGCGAGACCTTTGCCGTGGATTGTATTTCCGAATCCCATGTCGTGGAATATGGCAAAACACAAGGGGATTTCAAAGTGGATTCGAGATACACCTTCGAAATCGGCGGTCGCAGCAAGGACTTTTCACAGATTGCTGGCATGAAGGATTCCTATATTTTTGCCGACGACTGGGATATGCCCGACGGGGCTAAACTTCCGCTTTGGATGTTGGGATTCCTATATTAAACACTTTAACCTTCCAAATTAAAGAAACAATGATCGACCAAATTATCGCTTTCAACAAGACATTCGTGGCGCAGAAGGGCTGCGAGACCCACCCGCTCGTGCCGAAGGACATCGTGGTGCGCGGGTTCAACATCGATTCGGAGACGGGGGAGTTGGAGGAGACCGAGGGATCATGCTGACCGTCCGCCACATCCGTCATTGGTACGAGCCGAAGCTGCCGCACGCCGTCTTCATCAACGGGTTTTTCGCCGGGATGATGAGGGACCACGACCTGCGTATTGAAGCGCCGCCCGGAACATACAGTCTTAAAGTGCAGTTCGGAGGCCCGCTGCGTTAAGGAAGAATATCTGAGAATCGAGTCCGCATACGTTGACACCGTCAAAGAACTTTTGGAAGTCTCGGGTGTCAAATTCTTAACGATTGTTAATCCGGACACGTTTTATTTGCGTCGAGAAAAGGCGTTCAATAAAGAGAACAAAGCTATATACCAGATTGTGTCCTCTTTGAAGGAAGGTCAACGGATAACAGCATCCAAGATAGATATGGTATTGAAAGCTTGTTTGAGGGAATTGTTCTGGTGTGCATTGGTGAACGAGACCAAAAAAGTGCAAGTGGATGTCGGATATGACTATTACCTTCATTTTTACAGCCGTTTGCCCGTAGAGGCCATCCGTGAAATCGCCCGAAATCACGGGTTGTATTGCAACCCTCGATAATCAGTTTGAAAACACTATTTTGCTGTTCGAAATATTTTAGTATTTTTGCGGATTAAAAAAGATGAAGATATGGCAACATTAACAATATCCTATGATGGGCGCAGTAAGGTGGCGCAGAGTGTTGTGGCGTTGATACGTTCGTTAGGGAACGTGTTCCACATCTTGCAGTCTCAAGAAGAGACGAAAGATCGCGAGTGGACAGCCGAAGAGGAACGACAAGCTTTCATATGTACATCAAGAAATAATATGGCTCGCTGGTTGAACGAAAACGAAATCTAACATCCTATGAAATACGAACAGCGTGATGTCGTTGAGGTCAATTTTATGTTCCCAGATGGTTCTCTCAAGCCCCATCCAGCGTTAATCATTTCAAATAATGAACTACAGGAGAACGAGGGCTACATCTATTTGTGCATGATTTCGTCGAAAGATTATAATCCGCAATATAGTTTCACCCTTTCCGACGAGATGCTGACAAAGCCATTAAGCAAACAAAGCTATGTGAAATGCCAGCTGATAATGGGAGACATTGAACGCGATGTGGTGCGTAAAATCAGCCGCATAAAACAGCCCTATTTCAACCAGATTGTGGAGAAAATAAAGGTGTCGATTTTTTGATCCTGAATATTATGATCGACCAAATTATCGCTTTCAACAAAACCTTCGTGGCGCAGAAAGGCTAC
>CAMJXE010000143.1 GCA_946409645.1 uncultured Bacteroidales bacterium | reverse complement strand
ATGATGGATAAAAGACGAATGAGATAATAAACATTGATATGAAAAAAGGTATTAAGTATTTGATTTTTGGATTAATTGCCATGATCTTCATTGGAACCTTCGTGTTCCTTTTCAAAAAGTCGAGACCCGAAAAGGAGGTCTTCAACGAGTACGAGGTCGCGTACATGGACATCAGTCGGAAGACGTTGATTACCGGGCAAATCGGACCCCGCAACGAGGTGGCGGTAAAGCCGCAAATCAATGGCATCATTGCGGAACTATACAAAGAGGCAGGTCAGGAGGTGAAAGAGAACGAGGTCATCGCCAAACTGAAGGTGATCCCCGACATGAACTCGTTGAGTGCTGCGCAGAGTCGTGTGCGCTTGGCGGAAATCAACTACGCGCAGGCTTTGACCAACTATGAGCGCGAGAAAACGCTTTATGAACGAAACCTGGTCAGCAAGCAGGAGTACGAGCAGACGATGCAAGCCCTGAACCAGGCACGCGAGGAGAAGTCGGCGGCGCAGGATGCACTGGAGATCATCCGTGACGGTGTTTCCTCCGCCAATGCAACGTCCAGTTCCACACTCATTCGTTCTACCATTTCAGGTTTGATTCTCGACGTGCCCGTGAAGGTCGGCAATTCCGTCATCCAGGCCAACACGTTGAACGACGGCACTACCGTGGCCACCGTCGCCGACATGAACGACCTGATTTTCAAGGGCAACGTTGATGAGACGGAGGTCGGCACGTTGCGCGAAGGAATGCCGATGACTATTACCATCGGGGCTCTGCAGAACTACACATTCGATGCGGTGTTGGAGTACATTTCCCCAAAGGCCGTGCAGAACAACGGTGCCAATCAATTCGAGATCCGCGCCGCCGTCAAACCTCAAGAGGACAATAAGATACGCTCTGGCTACAGCGCGAACGCCGAACTCGTCTTGGAGAATGCGGAGCACGTCCTCGCCATTCCCGAGAGTGCTCTCGAATTCTCCGGAGACTCTACTTTCGTCTATGTGAAAAACGCTACCGGCACCTACGACCGCAAACCCATCACCACCGGACTTAGTGATGGTATCAACATCGTGGTAACCAGTGGGTTGAAAGAGGGAGAGAAAGTGCGTGGCACGAAAGTGGTGAGCAGTTTGTAGTGAGCAGTTAGTAGTTAAAACGAAAAGCCCCAATATTATGATAAACATATTCCTTAAAAGCAGCCCCTTTAGGGGCAAAAGCTCGGTAGCCAGGGGTGAGTCGTGAGGGACGAGCACCGCACCCTGGAATGGAATGCATGATTTGGAGTTTGGAATGTGTGACGTATGATATGATTATGATAAATGACAATTATGAATAAGATAATGAAAACAACCGCATTTTTGTTTAGCATGATGATGTGTATTTGCATTGCAAATGGGCAACACGCTAACTCCACCCCCTGGTCTCTTGAATCTTGTGTGCAATATGCGCTAAATCATAACCTTACGGTGAAGCAGAGCGAGAACGCCGTAGCACAACGGGAGGTGGAGTTGAACACCGCGAAAAATAGCGTCTGGCCGGTGTTTCAGGCCAGTGCATCGCAGAACTTTTCCTTCGGCAGGGGGCTATCGGAAGACAACACTTATGTCAGCTCCAACACTGCCAACACCTCATTCGGGGTCGGTGGAAGCATGAACCTGTTCACCGGTTTCCGGGTCAAGAACAATATCACGATGGGGAAACTCAACTTGGAGGCAGCGAATGCCGACTGCGACAAGGCCAAGGAGGACATCCGTATCGCGGTGACGCAGGCTTACATGTTGATTCTGTACAATATTGAACTATGCAAAGTTGCTGAATTGCAAATTGTTATCGATTCCACGCAGGTGGAGCGTTTAACCGCTTTGAGGGATGCGGGTAAGATTGGTCCGGCGGAGGTTTCCTCGCGGAAATCGACTTTGGCGCAGAGCCGATTGACTCTTACACAGGCACGTAACAATCTGAGAATCGCTATTTTGGATATGACCCAGCTGTTGGAACTTCCCTCGCCGGAAGGTTTTGTGGTGGTAGCGCCAGATGAGTCGGTGTTAGTGACCGACATTTTGTCGGATCCGGAACAGATATTCGCGCAGGCTGTGGCGGTGCGTCCGGCAGTGAAAGCCGAGGAAATGCGTACGGAGGCAGCCGAGACCAACATCAAGTTGGCAAAGGCTGGCTGGTGGCCGACGCTCTCGATGAACGGAGGTGTTATCACCGACTATTATGCGCTGTTGGGCCACACCTCGAAGGGGTTCGCATCCCAGCTCGGCGACAACTTCAGCCCGTATGTGGGAATTACTCTCAATGTCCCGATTTTCAACAGGTTGGAGACGCGCAATAATGTCCGAAAGGCCAAGTTGCTGTTGGAAAGTCAGCAATTGCAGTCGGAGAATGTCCGTAAGGCACTCTACAAGGAGATCCAGCAAGCCTACTACAACGCGGTGGCTGCCAGAGAGAAATGGTTGAGCAGCGGTGTGGCCGAGGCAAGTGCCCGCGAGAACTTCGAGCTGTCGGAAGCCTTGTACGAAGCAGGAAAGCGCACCAGTACCGAGTTTAACGAAGCGAAGAACAACTACCTGCAGGCTGTCTCCAACCTGGCACAGGCTCGATGTGAGTATTTCTACCAGGTGCAGTTGTTAGAATTGTACCGAGGAAATTAAGAATGTTGATGTGTGACAGGTGATAAAATAATAAAACGAAGAATGCCCTAACCCATCGGGAAAACTGATCTTTTTGTGAGATTATCCCGCACGAAAAAATGAAATTCCCGTTGGATTATTCCCATATTTTTTGTATTTTCGCGGCCGATTTATAGAGAGTATTTTTTTATCAAAACTAGTTGAAAATGACGAATAACAATGTGAAGTATGTCTATACTTTTGGCGGAAAAACGGCCGAAGGTAAGGCGGACATGAAGAATCTTTTGGGCGGTAAGGGTGCCAATCTGGCCGAAATGTGCCTGTTGAAACTCCCCGTACCCGCTGGTCTGACCATCACCACCGAGTGCTGTACAGCCTACTATCAGAATAATTGCCAGCTTCCTGCCGGCTTGATGGACGAGGTCCACGCAGGCATGAAGAACATGGAGAACATCATGGGCATGAAATATGGTGACCCCGAGAACCCGCTGCTCGTCAGCTGCCGTTCCGGCGCCCGCAAGTCCATGCCTGGCATGATGGACACCGTGCTGAATATCGGTCTTTGCTCCAAGACTATCCCTGGCCTTATCAAGAAGACCAACAACCCCCGTTTCGTATATGACAGCTACCGTCGTCTCATCATGATGTACGCCGATGTCGTCATGGAGAAAGCTGAGGGTATCGAACCCGCCGACGGCAAGAGCATCCGCAAGCAACTCGACGATATGCTTGACGCTTTCAAAGAGAAAATGGGTTATAAATCTGATACCGAACTGAAGGCCGAAGAGCTGAAACAACTCGCTGAGGACTTCAAGGTTCGCATCAAAGAGGTGCTCGGTACCGAGTTCCCGGATGACGCAGAGGCTCAACTCGAAGGCGGTATCAAGGCCGTGTTCAAGAGCTGGAACGGTAAGAAGGCCATCTCCTACCGCCGTATTGAAGGCATTCCGGACGACTGGGGCACTGCCGTCAACGTGCAGACCATGGTGTTCGGTAACATGGGCGAAGGCTCCGCTACCGGCGTGGCATTCACCCGTAACCCCGCCACTGGCGACAACCAATTCTACGGCGAATGGCTCATCAACGCCCAAGGCGAAGACGTGGTGGCCGGTATCCGTACCCCCAACCCGCTGAACGACGACACCAAGAACGAGCAGAACAAGCACATGCACTCCATGCAGGAGC
>CAMJXE010000142.1 GCA_946409645.1 uncultured Bacteroidales bacterium | reverse complement strand
CCTCGCCCAGTATCTCGTTGGCGCGCTGAATCTCCTTGATATTATGGTTCGAAACACCCACACGCTTTACCTTGCCCGAGCGGAGCAGGGGAATCAGTCCGGGAGTCCAACGCTCCACGTCCATCGGGTTGTGAATCCAGTAAATGTCGATATAGTCGCAACCCATACGTTCGATAGAGGCATCGGCCATCTTCTCTACGGAGTTTTCAAACACCTCGGCAATCTGCGGCGTGAACTTCGTGGAGATCTGCACATCCTCGCGCTTGTATGCTCTTGCCAACTGGCCGAGTATGCGTTCTGATTCGCCCATGCCGTAGGCTGTTGCTGTGTCCCAAAGAGGGAGTCCTGCCTTCATAGCCGCATCAAATACGGGCTTCAAGTTCTCTACGTCTGTCTTACTTCCAAACACGGTGTCGCCACCAAATGCTCCTGCGCCCCAGGCCCAGGTTCCTAATGCGATCTTTGCCATTTACGATTTACAATTTTACAAGTTACTATTTATTTTTCGATTGCAAAGGTACTGCAAAAAAACGAAAGGCCGGTTAACCTTTTTACTGATTAATCGACCAGATTTACGGATTGTGAATAACCGGTGTTGTGACCTCACAGGGGGAGAACCCGTGAGCGCGTGAGCGAGAAAACAAGGAGAAACACCTATTTACACACAGGACGGATAGAACGACCTTGATAGCGTATCGCTTGAGAATTGACATTTATCCCCTCTGAACTGAAAGATAATGCATATACTTGGGTGGAGCCAGGTACTCCATTAATATTTGACGACCAATATGCACCGACTTCTCCAACATTATCTGTTCTTGCATATACACAACTCCCCCCCGCAGGCAAAAAAATTGAATTGCCATTGGGTCCGGTAATCAGTGCTCCATTTATCCCGTTGGTTGTATCCCACTTAAAAGTGCAATATTGTACAAGTTCTTCCATATCCTCCTTCGTAGGCATATGCCATGGTTCGCTCCAATTACGAATGGCGGCATCATAAATAGAGCCACTAATATCCATACCAAGATTCCAATTTTCTTGATAATCATAGTTTTGCTTGGTGAAATATGATTTTGAGAATTTCTCTCCCCATGCATAATACTTCCCGTAATCTTCAGGTGATGTGGCTCCGAGGTTCGTTGTTGCCCACTTCGTTTTGCTTGGCAATCCCAAATCTACAGCAGTGTGACCACTATATTCATAAGTATTATCCAGCGTTGTAAAGTTGCTTGCACTTCCATAATAGGTTTTTCCTTGGCTTATCATGTACGCCCGATAGTAATAGACCGTTTTTGGCGAGAGATTGTTGATTGTAAGTTGATATGTGTTGCCTGAGACATTGGTTGCCTGGCTCGTGGAGCCCTTCTTGTTTTCAACCTCTTGCTGATTGTCTGAATACAATACTCCAAGTTGAAGAGTGCCGACATTTGCAGAAGACGAGAAGTTGCAAGTGATGGTCGCAGAACTTGATGTGATTTCACTCGCCCCGCCAGTGAACACCAATTCTGAGTTGCTCCCACCTCCACTGCTTCCTCCGCTATTGCTGGAACTATCGTCGTCTCCGCCGCATGACGAAAGGCTAAGGCTGAGTGTCCCCGCAATCATCAGGCAAAGAAATAAATATACTTTTCTCATCATGTTGTTTCTAATTTGAATTGTTAGTCTTTATGTGAGTGGTTCTCTACAGTCCCGGTGTTTGAGTGTAGACAGAAAAAGAAACGTGTACTGTTTAACTTCGTTTACGCTTCTCTGAGGTATTGGGGATAACCTATGCTGCATTCGACGAGTAAAAGTCCACGTGCAAGCACGCGAACCGTTCACTTTTACTCTTTGCAGTATTCTTCAAATTCCCCAATTATCAGAGATGCAAGAATACAAAGCTAACGCTTCTTATCTATATGTCTTTTGTTCTTTTATTGATTCATACGCAATCTGTTTTAGTTAGACATTATTATTGGAAGTCTCAAGGCTATTAAGCCGCCTTCAACAAGTCAAGCACGGAATAAACGCGTGTCATATTCTCGAACGTGAAATACTGGTCGTCGAGAACCATCCACTTCTCGCGCTCTTTTACAGACATCTGCTTGATGTCGGGAAAGAACGACACGGGCACAATGACCGTCCGCCCATCGGTCAGACGTACAATCATCTTTCCGCGAAGCGACTTGAAGTCCATGTCCTTGATACCCACGCTAACATCTTTCATCTTACACATAATCCTGTCCTCCTATATTTTATTTCTCTATGTCAATTGATACGGTTTTCTCGCCGTTGAATGCCTTCGTCACCTGTTCGTTGATAAACTCCCAATGACGGTTGATGGCGGCGATAAGCATTTCGTTGTCCTTCGGCGAGAGGCTCGATTCGGCAATCTCGACGCATTGTTGTCCGTTGGACTCTATCCATATCTTCGCCAGCGAGTGCTGGTGCCGTTTGCCCTTGTAGAACACATGGACATGTCGGCGATTGTCGTTCGCATCAATGGATATGGCCACCAAGATGAACATCCGAAGAAATGCTAATTGTCCCATATTTTGTTTGTTCTCGGCGCAAAGATACGAAACTTTCCGCAATCTCGTATCGTTTTCCCGTTAAAAGTAACGAAATGCAGGTGGATGTTCATCTTTTTTTGTAATTTTGCCCACGAAATGGAGAAGATTCTAAAGGTACATCGTGTCAACGACTATGCCCGATACATCGGTGCACCAATACTGCATCCGCTCGTTTCCATCATCCACTACGACGAGTTGGAACACTGTCGCCATTCACTCAACAACTACGATGTCTATTCGAGCGACCTGCTCACACGCTTTGAGAATCTTCTGAAGCGTTATTACGACGAAGGTTTGCAACTGACTCACGGGCTCCCCACAGTAAAATATTGTGCCCAAGAACTTTTCCTCTCCACCAATTATTTCGGAGATCTCATTCGCCAGATGACAGATGATACTGCCGGCAATATCATCCGCCGCTTTGTCATGAGCCAGGCTCAAAAGTTGCTCATCAGCGGAACGAGCATCACCTCCACTGCAGACCAACTGGGTTTTGAATACCCTCAGCATTTCACCCGAATGTTCAAAAAGCATTTTGGCGAGTCACCCAGCCAATATGTGAAACGCAAACGATAGCACAAGAAGAACACTTCTAAGGATTATCAAACTTGATATTTTATATCCTTATCCTGGCGTTTTCTCAACCAGACGCATGAAGTCCTTCCAAGGGATTTGTTCGTCTTCGGGGAATGCCGTTTCATAGAGCTGTCTTATCTGCTCATCTGCGATAGGCGCTATTATACGCTTTTCACTCATAGCCTTTTGATAATTTTTGCAGGGATCCCACCAACAACGGTATTGGGTTCAACGTCTTTTGTAACAACGGAACCTGCTCCCACAATAGCATTCTCACCAACAGTCACTCCAGGTAATATCGTTGCACCGGCCCCAATTCAACAGTTACGTTTCAGCACTACCGGTTTGCAGGTGATGACCATGTGCTCTTCGGGATCATGTTTGTTGGAAATCAGCTGGGCATTGGCAGCCACTAACACGTCGTCCTCGATGGTGATGCCTCCAGCACTCATAAAGAGTGAGTTATTCATGATGACCACCCGCTTGCCGATCTTCACGTTCTTTCCCCGTACAACGGTCGTGGGAGTCATCAGACGACTACCCTCACCGAATTCGCCAAACAACTGTGAGACCAGCTCATTATACTCGGCGGTGTAGGGCATGGTGTGGTTCAGCTTGAAACAAAGCTGCGCATCCTTTACTCCTTGCGCCATCTCCTCTGGAGTCTGTGTGCGCATATCAATCCTTATTTCTTCCATAGTTATGTTTTATTTAGTAAGTTGATGCCGAAGCTGCGGTGAATTGCCAAAGGCCATCGCGCTTGACGAGTTGGAATGAGAGCTGTAACCGCCAGGTGTGACGGCCACCACCGAAGACGGCTGCATTCACTCGGCTGCGGCCTGTCAGGGTGGCTCGGTCGCCATCAATCTTGATGTCCATCTGCTCATGTTCGACTGAATAGTAGTTTAGCGTGCCATTGGTGATAGATTGTATATACACCCGCTTCGACTGGTGCATGCCCGTCATGTGGGTCAGCACGAAGTCGTCGGCATGGACACGGTTCAATGTTGCCGTGTCCTTCCTGACCATTGCCTCATACATCTCGCGATACAAGGTTTCTA
>CAMJXE010000141.1 GCA_946409645.1 uncultured Bacteroidales bacterium | reverse complement strand
CTGACTACGGCGACTTCCTCCGCACGGCCGCAAACACACAACTCGAAGATTCGCCCGAAATAGACCACATCGACTTCCGATGGGACATTTTCGAAGCTTTCACCCGCGGCTATTTAGAGTCCACGGCCAGCTTCCTCACCCCCGCAGAGCGCGACCTCCTGCCCTTCTCAGTTGCCCTCTTCCCCTTCATGCAGGCCGTCCGCTTCCTCACCGACTACCTCAACGGCGACACTTACTACAAGACCCGCTACCCCGAACACAACCTCATCCGCACCCGCAACCAACTTCGCTATTTCGAAATAGTTGAGTCGCAGCGACTGCGGATGAAGGAAATTATTTACTACTCCTGACGTAACGGCGATGCGCTAACTACTAACTGCTAACTACTCCACCCGTTCTCCCTTACTATTCAGCATCACCCCTCGGCCGTAGTCGGTTTCGCAGAGGTATAGGTCTTTCGCAACGGGCGTGATACAAACATATAGAGGCGGAGTGAGGACCTTGCCGTCGGGCGACATCAGACCATACCAATCCATTTCCCCTTCGTAGCGCAGGCAGGTGGCCACATCCATCCGCTGGATGGGGTTGTAGTAGCATTCGTCGGTGCACTCGTAACCGTCCTTGTCCACCGAGTACATCACCTCGCGCGTCTCGTACAACATCTGTTCTACATTCCGGATTTCGGCAGCCGTAACCAGCTCTCCCTGCAGCGAATAGACTCGTTGCGTATGGTCTGCGCAGGTGGCCAGGATGGCGGTGTCGCAGATGATGAAGTTAGCCTCAGACATCGGGATCACAGTGTCCATCGCGAAGGTGAGCACAGCTTGCCGATCGCCTTTAGCCAGCAACAGGAACGTGTCTCTCAGATAGATTTTGTCATAATCCGGCGGCATCACCCACTCGCCGGCACGGTCGATGATGCCCATTTTCCCGCTTACGCCTTCCCGCACCGTGCAACGCCCGTTATGGAACACGTAGCCACCGTCATACTCGTTGTAAGCGAAGAGCTTGTCAATCACCACCTCGCCTTTGGGATTGATGAATTTCACGTGGCCGTTGTCATCCACCGCCGCGAGTCCTTCGGAAAATACCCATGCGTGCCGGTATTTGGGTTTCACCACCACGCGGCCGTCGCGCAGGTGGAAGTAGCCGCGGCGATTCCCGTCGCTGAAACAGACTAACGAATCGCCCTTCATCGGCAGATAAACCCATTCGATGCCTTTCAGCACCTTCCTGTTCTTGCCATTGCGCAGATAGCCGTCGCAGCCGTTATAGCCTTCACAATAAACAAGGTTCTCGGAGAGTTGCCACACAGAATGGTACTCGTCGTCGGTGGTGTTAAAAAGTTTGCTGACACGCCATTGAAGGGAGCGCCCGAGCCCGTAAAGAGCCGCAGCAGCCCACACGACGATTACGATGGCGAAAGCTGTACTCACGATTCCGCGCACCACCCGTGCGTACTTCGTTTCTGCCTTCATGCCGAACAGGGTGGCGAACCAGTCGATAATGGCCGTGAAAATGGTCTTGATGCCATTCCATAAGTTTTTGATTGCTTTTTTCATTGCTTTGGTATTTATAAGTTAATGGTTATTGCTTTACTGGCTGTTGAGAAGACTAGTCCACCTCGTCGAAGGCTGCGTCCGCCATGGCGGAATAGCACTCGGCGACATCCGCCTCCGACATCTCCCTATCCATATTCTTTTCACGGAAAAGATGGACTTTCTTGAAGAGATTCATTCGGGTGCTGCAGTCCTTGGCCATCGCCATCTCCGCGCCAGTCGGCGAACAGGGAAAATTACGGGCATTGCGGATCGACAGCGTGAAGGCCACCTCCACGGCATCCTGGTTGGCACCCATGTAGGTGAACGACCAGCCCTTCCCTTTCAGTTCTTCCACCAGCTTTTTCACGGTGCTGCCCGAATACTCTTTCGAGGCATTCTCCAGGCCATCGGTGATAATCGTCACCACCACCAAGGCATCCTTCACGTCTTGCACGTGCTTCTGTATTTTCGTCAGCGTGAAGCCCATAGCATCATACAGCGGCGTGCAACAGCATGGCTGGTAGTCAGCCATTTCCAGCGGCTGGGCCTCGGCTACTGGCACTTTGTCGTAAAGTTCCTTCATCTCGCAACTGCAGAAAGCCACCAGCGACACATAATGATCCTGCGTCTCCGCGAACGTCTCCTGCGCCTTGCGAATTCCGGCCAGTGTCTCGTTGAAACCGCTCACGGCCGCCTCCCGAATAGAGCTCATCGAACCGCTCTTATCGAGGATAATCACATTAAAAACCTGCGTTTTTTCTTTCACATTCTTGTCCATAATCAAAAAAATTTAAGTTAATAATTCATTTTTTACGTGAAACCATCATATTCGGCGGCAAAAATAGCAAACCCCTCCGCACGTTTCGCACACATGGAGGGGTTATTGTATGAAATGGCGGGATTAGTGTATGAAATGTAACAGCCGGCAACTCAAATCAATGGTAAGACAAAAAAAGAGGCAATTTAAAATCAACGAATCATAAGTGATTGAGTGTTGAAAAACATTCGTTTGCCGCTGAAACTTGAAATCTGAACACACAATAATCCCCGCATATCCCACGTTGCTCTTGTCATAAAAACCGCTATTATGTCCAAAACCATCCCCACCCTTCTCGTCGCCATAATTTGCGCTGCAATCTTATATCCTGCCTCCGCGCAATCCACAAGAACCATCGCTGGCGTGTTCGATTATGACAAGGCAAAACAAGTGGTGAAAAACATCAACAACATCCGACAGTCCCAAGGGCTGCGGCCTCTGAAGATGGATGCCTCACTCACAGAGGCCGCTATGATCCGTGCCGCCGAGCTGGCGTACCTTAGAGAGGAAAACGGTTTACACGCTGCGGAAATGTCTCGTCCCAACGGCGACAGCGAGGGAATGCTGCTTGAGGAGCAATGCCCATCTCTGAAATTTGCCGACGACCTCGGCTTCGCGTGTACCATCCGCCCCTACACCGAAATCGGTCCAATAGTCAAACTGCTGAACCAAAAGGACCGTGCTGGAGGGACTTACTTGAAATCCTCACGACAATCCATCGGATGTGGGGCATTCCTGTCGCCAGATGGATATTACTCCTGGACCGTTTTCTTCACCTCCGCAGCCGCCACAAAAACCGATATTCCAAGTGGACAATGGACGGTGGATGTCGCTGTTGCGTTGAAAGATAATGAGCGCACCCGCGTAGTGACCCGCACCAAGTCCGACTCCGACCTCACCCCGACCAGCTTCGAGGTGACCGGCCATTTCAACTACGACAAGGCGATGGAGGTGATGGAACTCGTGAATCAGGAACGCTGCCGCCGCGGTCTCAAACCCTACTTTCTCGATTCCACCCTCACGGAGTTGGCCATGATCCGCTCCGCCGAAATGAAAGGGACCGAAACGATGTCACACAGACGTCCCAACGGAGGATATGTGGATATCATCAAACCGTTTTTCGAAGTGCTTGTGGTAAACTACTCTCCCGCAAAAGGCGAAAATGTCGCATTTGGACAGGAAACCGCCGAACAAGTCATGGATGACTGGTTGAACTCACCCGGGCACTGCGCTGCCATCCTCAGCAAAGATTTCACCTGTATGGGCGCCGGTGAGTTCGATGGCTACTGGACACAACTGTTCATGACCCCCAAGCCCGGCTCAAAACTCGTTCGCGTGAAGAATTCCTCACCACACGTCGAGGAGGTCACCGTGCGAGTCACCCTCACCCGCGACGGCGAGGAGAGCAAGGTATTGAGGCGGAAGAAAGCAAAATGAGTCTTTCGAAAGTTTTTGTATCTTTGCGGGTTGAAAAATCGATGCGATATGAGAAAAAGATTCAACGTCACGGGCAGCTGCAATCCCGATTGGCACTACATGGTCGATACAGAAAAACGTTTCAAGGCCGTGGAGGTGCTCATTGATCATGGGGATTACTTCACCATCAATCGGGCGCGTCAATACGGGAAGACGACCACTTTGGATACAATCTGGCGGAAACTGTCGGACCGCTATCTTGTGGTGCCTCTGAGCTTCGAAGGGATTGACAGTACGGCATACGCCTCACACGAAGCTTTCGCCGCAATGTTCGCCCGACAGATGAAGGAAAACCTGCTGTCGCTCGACCGTGATGACACTGCTGTGGAAATATGGCAAAACTGTACAGCAAAATCAATCGAAGAGTTGTCTCTTGTCATCAGCGCATATTGCAAAGAGGTTCTAAAGCCCGTTGTGTTAACGATAGACGAAGTGGACAAGAGTCTCGACAACCAACTCTTCCTTGACTTCCTCGGCATGTTACGCAACAAATACTTGGAGCGCAATAGGAAAGGCTTACAAAGCACCTTCTTCAGCGTGGTACTTGCGGGTGTGTATGATGTGAAGAACCTCAAATTGAAGCTTCGCCCGGAATCGGAGAAGAAATACAACTCACCTTGGAA
>CAMJXE010000140.1 GCA_946409645.1 uncultured Bacteroidales bacterium | reverse complement strand
CCGAAACGTTGTTCGGCCTTCATGCGCACAGCCGCGCGGGCGACGGCCACCAGCACCTGGCCGGTGAGCGCCGGATTGTTGATGGTCATGTTGAACTCGAAACGCTGGTTATGGGTTTCGCCGCTCACGCCGTCGCGCACCAGATGCACGCCGTGGGCCACGTTGTTGAGCGCATCCACCGACGGAACGGGAATCACGTGGGTCTCGTCGTGGGCGAAGTAGTCGTCCGCGAGCAGCAGTTTCTCCACGGTGGCGAAGTCGGCGCCGTCTTCCAACTCGATATAGACCATGCGGCGATGGATGCCCGTGCCTAACGGAATGGTCATGGAGAGGGCGTTCTTCACGCCGGGGATGGCTTTGGCGGCCACGGTGTGGCCCATGCTTCTGCCGGGACCAAAGTTGGTGTAGGTGATGCCTTTCGGGGCGATGGCGGTGAGGAGAGCGCGGACCATGGAGTCGGAACCGGGATCCCAGCCGGCGGCGATGACGCTCACCGCCTGGTGCTCCGTTGCGATGGGGGTGAGCCGTTTGCGCAGGTCGTAAATCTGCCCGTGGATGTCGAAGCTATCGACCGTGCAGATGCCGCGTTTGAGCAGTTTTTCCGCAAAGGCAGGCACCTCGCGGGTAGGCGTGCACAACGCCGCCACATCCGCGTCGATGTTGTCTAAATTGTCGTTATGATGGTAAATGCCAACAAGTTGCATGTCTTCGGCAGCCAAAACCGCCTGTTCCACGGCCTTTCCGATGTTGCCGTAACCGATAATTGCGATACGAGTCTTCATATTTGTAAAAATCATGTGGCAAAAGTACAAAAAATTGCATACGCTGAACTTGACATACAATTCATCGTTATTTTTTTTATTTTTGCCGACAATAATATCATTGGAGGATGAAAAAATTATTACTGATACTTGGACTACTGCTGCCTGTCGCGCTTTTCGGACAGACGAATGTGGATTCGCTGTTCTTGCAATTCGAGGAGTGCAGTGGCAGCAAGCGGGCACAGGTGGCTGACAATCTGATTGCGATTTTTGAAAAAGAGGGGGTCTATGATTACCCGGTCCCCAAAGAGCGACGAGCCAAGTTCGACGAGATGCTCGTTTTCCTGGGGAAAGGCTTGCATGATCTCCATGCTGGGCGGTTTACCAAGGCTGTTGATTTGGGGCTTCTGGCGGAAAAGCTGGTTCCAAAAGATTCATTGAGATGGCTTTCGAGCTGCTATGAACTTTTGGATGTCTCCTATTTTCGTCAGGGTAAGTTTGACCGAGCCTTGGAATATGCCCATAAGGATTATGCCGTCGGCATGCATTTGAAGGACGACAAGCTGTGCAGTAGCGCTCTCAACACCATGGCAAGCATACATTGCTACACACGCCATCTTGACAAGGCCTTGGAATACATAAACCGTGCTGTCGAGTTGGAGCGTGCGGGCGAAGACGACAAGACACTTGCCATCCGGCTCGGAGTGCGAAGTGAAATCTTGCTCCTGATGGACCAGTCGGACGAGGCATTGGCCTCTATCGACGAGGCCATTGACTTGGACAGCAAGGCAAACCGTATCGAAAAAGTGGGAATACGCATCTCCCAAAAAGCCACCATCTTCGCTCATCGTCAACAATGGGAGGAGTGCCGGAGCGCCTGTTTGCAGGCTTTGGAAATTTTCGATCAGACGGGCAATGTGATGGAACAAATCCTTACCCTCAAACAGCTGGGGGCTTGCGAAATCCATCTCAAAAAATATGATTCCGCCGAAAAGCATCTGAAAAGGGCGGAGACTTTATGCATTACGGCTGGTACCCCCCCCCAGTTGTACCGTATCCAGCAACATTTGGGCACACTTTATGAGAAGACCAATCAGCTGGACCAAGCCTTGGACTATTTGAAGCGATCCATGGTCCTTAGTGATTCGCTCAACCAAGAACGCCAACAGAATATAATTGCCGAATATCAGATGCGTTTCGATGTTCAGGAAAAGGAGCGGCAGCTTGAAATACAGCAGGAGACCATCCAGAAACGCGAGATCATGGCCGTGTCGGGACTTGTTCTGGCACTCTTGGCCACCATTGTGGCCATAAGCGGCTACAATCTTGCGAAAATCCGCAAAAAACGCAATGCGGAACTTGCTGCCGTGAACGAAATGAAAGACCACTTCCTTTCGCTTCTCTCGCACGACCTGAAAAACCCTGTGATTGCTCAGGGACAGCTGCTTACCCATCTTTTGGCCCATTATGATGAAATTAATGACGAGGTGAAAAAACAGCATCTCCGAGCGTTAAAGGAGTCGGGCGGGCAACTCAGTGAGTTGCTGACCAATCTCCTGGACTGGGCCTCCATTGAGACAGGCCGGTATGTGTGCAATCCCATCCGGGTTGATCTCTCCGCCGTGGTCTGTAAAAACGTTCAGCTGATTCAAATCGCCGCAAAAGAGAAAAACATCCGCATCCAGTCGGAAGTGCCAGAGGGTTGCCAAGTCTTCACCGACCATAACTTTTTGACCACTATCCTCCGGAATTTGCTCAACAATGCTGTCAAATTCTCTTACGAGGGCGGCACTGTCGAGATTTCCGCTGTGCGGTCGATGGAATATACATCCATTTCCATCATCGACCATGGCATGGGGATGACAGAGGCGCAGAAGACGTCCGTATTCCAGTCTAAAGTGATTCTTACAGAAGGAACCCGTTCGGAAACAGGAACAGGCTTAGGCCTGATAGTCAGTAAAACGCTGGCACAAGAAGCGCACGGGAACCTCTCTTTCCAAAGCAAGGAAGGGGAAGGCAGCACGTTTACGTTGACCTTGCCGACAACCGAAGAGGTGTATAAAAAAAGACTGTTATGAAAACCATTAATATCTTGTTGATTGAAGACCAGTTGCTTACGCGAATGGGAATGAACTTGGCCCTGAATGGGGTGGACGGTTGCAGGATTGTTGCCGAAGCAGGTTCGGTGCAGGAAGCCAAAAAGCTATTCCGCCAACCGCTGGAAGTGGATGTTGTGCTTCTCGATCTTATGCTTCCCGATGGAAACGGGGTTGAGGTGGTGCGCTTCCTCCGGAACCGCGGGTCCGATATCAAAACCCTGGTCATCTCCGCAGACACAAACAAGGAAACCATCATCCAATTGGTGGAACTCGGTATCGACGGCTTTATCAGTAAGTATGCCGACGCACAAACCCTCCTGTCCGCCATCCACTCCGTTTACAATGGAATTGAGTTCTTTGGGAAGGATATATCGGAACTCATTAATGCCGTCTCCACTGCGCGCGACCTCGGGAAAAACATCTTTACCGATAGGGAATTGGAAATTATCCGGCAGTGCGCAAAAGGAATGAGCGTTAAACAAATCTCCGCTTGCCTGAATATCAGCACCCGCACTGTGGAGACCCATAAGAACAATATCTTCAAGAAGTTGGGATTCAACAGCACAGGTGAATTGGTCAATTGGGTGTTTGAAAAAGGCATTGTACACTATTGATTTGTCAGGTTTTTTATACGATATAATCATGGTACGTAATATTACGTAATTTGACCGCTCAGTGCGCCCAGTGTTGTCTGCATATATCTGATATACAATATTTTACATATTTTAAGAGAATTAATCCGGCTTGTTGTAGATACAAGAAGGATTATGTTTTTTTTATTTTTGCACAGATTTAAAAACTAAATTTGTGATGTTATGAAAAAGGCATTTCTTTTTTTTGTAATCAGTTGTGTATCAATCTTGTTTCTACATGGTCAATCTGCTATAGTCCCTCTCGGTGGTGATGCACAGGGTGTGGGCGGGAGTGTCAGCTACACGGTTGGACAGGTTGCCGTGAACAATGCCCAGAATGGAACTGGTTCTGTTACTGTGCAGGAAGGAGTACAGCAACCGTATGAAATCATGACGGTTGGAGTTAACCATTATCCACAGATCTCGTTGAACGCGGTGGTTTATCCCAATCCCACCGAGAATCTGGTGCAGCTTGAACTCAATGGGTTTGAACTCCCTGACGGCGGTTTGCAGGCGCATCTTTTCGACATGAGAGGCAAGAAGTTGGGGGTGGTTTCTGTCACGGACGACATCACCACTTTCCAAATCGGGCAATATGCCACCGGCAATTATCTGATTGAACTGCGCGACGGCAAGCGCATCTTGAAAACATTCAAAGTGGTCAGAAAATAACAAGGATTTTCAGGCTTTCTATTTCAGCAATTCATTTAAAAATAAAGAATATGAAAAAAATTTACATTTTATTTGTCATGTTGGTGCTTTGCACGGCCACTCTTTTCGCGCAAGCGCCGCATAAGTTCAGCTATCAGGCGGTGGTGCGCAACTCCTCCAACCACTTGGTGACGAATTCGAACGTGGGTGTGCGCGTGAGCGTGCTCCAGGGCACGGCCACCGGCAACGCCGTGTATGTGGAGACACAGACGGTTGCCACGAACGGCAACGGCCTGCTAACTCTTGAGGTCGGCAATGGCAACGCCACCCAAGGTAGCTTCGCCACCATTGAATGGGGCGACGGTCCTTACTATCTGAAGACCGAAATCGACCCCAATGGCGGCAGCAACTATTCCATCACATCTGTGCAGCAGATGTTGAGTGTGCCTTACGCCTTGTATGCAGCCGAAGCAGGCAATGTGCCGGCTTTTGTCATACTTCCCACCGACACGGGCTATGTACTGGTACTGACCCCTGCCGGTGGCACTCCGCAAACATATATATTGCGGAACGGTGTTGACGGAGCGCAAGGTCCGCAAGGCCCTGCCGGTCCAGAAGGTCCGCAAGGCCCTGCT
>CAMJXE010000139.1 GCA_946409645.1 uncultured Bacteroidales bacterium | reverse complement strand
GTCCGCACGCCGGCCAAATCATCACCGCCGCCCATATCACACAACTGCTTGAGGGTTCGGAGATTATCGCCCAGCACAAAGAGCACGTACAGGACCCCTACTCCTTCCGTTGTATGCCGCAAGTTCACGGCGCTTCCAAAGACGCCATCGAACATGTGCAGAACGTGGTGGAAACCGAAATCAACTCCGTCACAGACAACCCGACGGTGTTCCCCGACGAGGACATCATCGTCAGTGCCGGCAACTTCCACGGTCAGCCGTTGGCCTTGGTTTTGGACTTTCTCTCCATCGCCATGGCTGAACTCGGCAACATCTCCGAACGCCGTATCTATCAACTGATTAGCGGCAAACGCGGTCTGCCGTCCTTCCTCGTGAAGAACCCCGGCCTCAACTCTGGCTTCATGATTCCGCAGTATGCAGCCGCCTCTATCGTAAACCAGAACAAGGCCTTCACAATGCCCTGCTCCACCGACTCCATCGAGTCCTCACAAGGTCAGGAAGACCACGTGAGCATGGGCGCGAATGCCGCCACGAAGTGCTACTTAGTGGTCAACAACGTGGAGAAAATCCTCGGTATCGAGCTGTTCAACGCTGCCCAAGCCCTCGACTTCCGCAAACCGCTGAAGAGCTCCGAATTCATCGAAGATTTCGTGAAATGTTACCGCGAGTTTGTGCCGTTCGTGGAGAACGACACCTACATGCACGAACTGATCCAGAAGTCCATCGACTTCATCAAGGGCGTGCGCGTGGTCATGTAAAATCACGGTTCCTTTCATACGACGAGCCGCGGTAAAGTATCGCGGCTCTTTTTGTTTTGAATATGACCAAGTTCCGAATTAAAATTGTATTTTTGCAGGTTTTTTCAAAAAGAAATTTTTAGATGAGCAGACAATTCAACAAAGACCATTCTGACGAGGATTTCGAGCCGAGACGTTCGTCGCGAAAACCCTCATTCAATGATAAAAAACGTACTTTTTCTTCCAATAATCGGAGAAAAGAGCGCTTTCATGAGGACGATTCCGACGATTCTGAGCGGAAATTCCCCAAGAAGCGCTTTTCTCGCGACCACGATGGAGACCGCAAGTTCGGGAAGGACCGGAAGTTCGACCGTGGCGGTGACCGTCGTAGAGAACGCGACGACGACCGCTATGAGGACCGCAAGCGAGAGCGCAGCAAAGGACGCGACCGCTCTTTCAAGCGCGATTTCCGCAAAGAGGACGACTCGAAACCGCGCCGTCGCAATGTGGTCGCCGAGTCCGAAATTCTGAGCGAAATCATCGAACGCCGTCGCAACGAAGGCCGCTCCCTGCCGCGCAAACAACGTGTGCTATCGTTGGAGTACGAGGAAAAGCACGGCCCCATCCGTCTCAACAAGTACATTGCCAACGCCGGCATCTGTTCGCGCCGCGAAGCGGATGTGCTTATTTCTACCGGTGCCATCACCGTTAACGGCGAAGTAGTGACCGAAATGGGCCACAAGGTGATGCCCACCGACGAGGTACGCTATGGCGACCAAGTCCTACAACGCGAAAAGCCCGTTTACGTTCTACTTAACAAACCAAAGGATTACATCACCACCACCGATGACGAGCGCGGCCGTGCCAATGTAATGGAACTCGTGCGCGACGCCTGCGAAGAACGCATCTACCCTGTGGGCCGCCTCGACCGCGACACCACCGGCCTGCTGCTCTTCACCAACGACGGCGACCTCACCAAAAAGCTCACCCACCCGAGCTCACAGATCGAGAAAACGTATGCTGTGGAACTCGACAAACCCTTCGCTTCTGTTGATATGGACATGTTGCGCAACGGCGTGGAACTCAACGACGGCAAAATCACCCCTGACGATGTGGAATATGTTGGCGAGGGTAAACGGGAAGTGGGCGTGACCATCCACTCCGGCAAAAACCGCATCGTCCGCCGTATGTTCGAATCACTCGGTTATGAAGTGGTCAAGCTCGATCGGGTGATTTTTGCAGGCCTCACAAAAAAGGATCTGCCGCGCGGAAGATGGCGTTTCCTCACCAAAAGCGAGGTCAACTTCCTGAAGATGCTCGCCAAACCGAAACCGGAATCCGAAACCAACCTGTCATAATGGCTCCCGTGGAAATCATGTCGCCGGTAGGCTCCTACGAGTCTCTCTCCGCAGCCATCGCTGCCGGAGCCGGTTCCGTCTATTTCGGTGTGGGCGCGATGAATATGCGCTCCCGCTCCGCCGCCAACTTCACCCTTGAAGACCTGGCCAACATCGTCCAAATCTGTAAAAAACATGAGGTGAAAAGCTACCTCACGGTCAACACGATCATCTATAACGACGAAATCCAGCAGATGCACAAACTGTTGGATGCCGCCAAAACATGCGGGGTCACGGCTATCATCGCCTCCGACATGGCCGTCATCCAATATGCCCGTGAGAAGAGCATCGAAATCCACCTCTCCACTCAGTGCAACGTCACCAACGTGGAGGCCGTACGTTACTACGCTCAGTTCGCCGATGTGATTGTCTTAGGTCGCGAGTGCCAGCTGAAACAAGTGGCCGACATCTGTAAAGTAATTGAAGAACAGCATATTACCGGACCTAAAGGTGAGCTCGTGAAGATCGAGATGTTCATCCACGGCGCCCTTTGCATGGCTGTTTCGGGCAAGTGCTACCTCAGCCTCGACAACTACAATTCGCCCGCCAACCGCGGTGCCTGTCTGCAACCCTGTCGCCGCGCCTACGAAGTGCGCGATGTGGAGGACGGATTGGAGCTGTTAATTGACAATCAGTATATTATGTCACCCAAAGACCTCTGCACCATCGGCTTCTTGGACAAAATTGTCAAAGCTGGCGTTTCGGTGCTGAAGATCGAGGGGCGCGGACGTTCCCCTGAGTATGTGAAGATGGTGACGGAATGTTATCACGAAGCGTTGGAATCCATTTACGACCAGACATTCAGCATTGAAAAAATAGATGGCTGGATGGTGCGTTTGCGCAGTGTCTATAACCGTGACTTCTGGGACGGCTACTACCTTGGCCGCACCATGGGCGAATGGGCCGACCGTTACGGCTCCCAGGCCACCCGCATGAAACGGCGTATCGGCAAGATAACCAACTACTTCGGCAATATCGGCGTGGCAGAAATCTGCGTGGAAGAAGACCATCTCTCCGTAGGCGACGACCTATTGATAATTGGCTCGACCACAGGCGTTTACGAAGACCATATCCAAGAAATCCGCGTGGAAGACAAACCCGTTGAAAGTGTGTCACAAGGCATCTTCTGCTCCGTAAAAACCAAAGATTTAGTACGTCGCGGCGACCAAGTTTATAAATGGATAATGGTAAAGGACGAATTTTAGATTAAACAATAAAATCAAGATAAAATGAAAAAAATATTGGCAATTGCAACCGTTCTTATTTTCATGTTTGTCTCTTGTGAAAACGGAGATATCATTGGTGGACGTTATTATGGCACATACAAAAATCTGCTTAACAACAAATTAGAAACTGGAAGCGTCAGTTTTAAGTATGTCAACAATGGAGGCAGTACCTATTTCCGAATGAATGATTTGATTGCATTGAGCCCTGTGGGAACGAAAGTGTTTGAAGGAATCGCTGACGGTGCGTCACTCAATGACTTGTTGAAGACCATGCCCGCTATTGACAGCATTCAGGTCTGTGAAAACGAAAATGAAAATATCCGAATGATGACTGTTCGAGCGGAATTCAAGGGTAATTCAGTGAAAGCCAACATGGAATTCACTACTACAACCGAAAAACTTGTCAACGTTGAATTTATCGGTACCTTCGAATAAACCTTGTACTAACTCTTTTTATCCTCTTCTTCTTCTTTATAAGGGCATTCTGGGTAACTCGGTTTCACGAACGAATAAATCAAGCAGCTTAATCCCATGATAATCAACGGGATACTAAGCCATTGTCCGTTGTTAAGCACATGACCGACTTCGTCTTGTACTTGAACTTCTTTGAAAAATTCAATAATGAAACGGGCAGTAAATATTACGGTCAGCGTGATACCGGACGTACGACCCGCTGCCACTTTTCCTTTCGCAAACTTGAAATAATAGATGGCCAAACCTATGAAAACCAACATATAAACAACTGATTCATAGAGTTGTGCTGGATGGCGAAACGTGCCCGCGATTCCAAAACCACCGTAAATAAAATCGAAGGCCCAAGGCACTTCCGTGATGCTGCCCACAATCTCGTGGTTCATCAAGTTGCCGATACGCACAAATGATGCCGCAATGGGTACCGCAATAGCTAAACGATCCAAAATCCACAGGAAATTGATCTTATGTCGCCAACAGAAGTAAATCAGGAATCCGATAATACCTAATACCCCACCATGGCTTGCAAGCCCTTGATAACCAATAAAATGCCATTCTTCATCTACGGGAAGTAGAATCTGTAGCGGATGCGTGATGAACATTTCTGGTTCATAAAACAGGAAATGTCCTAACCGTAAACCGATAATTGTCCAAACAATCGTCCAAATGGAGATTTTATCCAACAATTTTTGAGAAAGATGCTCGGTTTTGAAAATCAGCTGCAAGGTATAATAAGCAAGTAAAAAGCCCAAGGCCAACAAGATACCATACCATCTGACCTCTATAGAACCAAGATGGAAGGCCACGGGATTCACTTTCCACGTAACAAATCCTAAAATATTCCAACACATATTCATAATCAATTTTTGACGGCGCAAAAGTACATTTTTTTAGAGTTCCACGCACAACTCAAATGTATAGGGCACGGCGACCGCACCAAAATTTCATCTCGACCGTTCCGGCGCGGCGGCAATGGAG
>CAMJXE010000138.1 GCA_946409645.1 uncultured Bacteroidales bacterium | reverse complement strand
GTTTTTTATCTCCATAAATTCCGATTTATCTGTCTATTGGCGTATATTCAATCTTAGCTTCCTATCTTTTTTCATGGCTCGCTTATCGTATGAAGTTCATGGGCTGCCATGGTTCGCGCTCCGGATAGGCTGCTGAGGCACCACCACGGCGACAGATGGCCACTGCGCGCACTGGCTTGTTGCCCAACTGCATGATTTCCGCCTCTATGCCGTTCTTTTCAAGTTGACGGGCAATCTCCGAGAGCGCCGTGAATGTGTTGCCTTTCTGGTTGGCACTACCGTTTAACAATAACACTTTCATTTCTTAGGGGTTTTATTTATGAATCATTTCTGCTTTCCTAAAGACATTATTGTTTTCTTTGAGGCTGCAAAGCCAAAACCCTGTCGTCAATCCGATTTATGGCTATCGCTATCAAGGATCTGATTGCAAAAGGATTGCTTCACAACAAGCTGATGGGTATAATTCTATTCTTTTCATCCAACGGATATTCTATTGGAGACAAGCATATTACGTATCCTTCGCCTGACGGCGCGTTCAGTGACGACAGAACCTTGAAGTTCCTTATAGCCTCCATTCCGGGGGTACTGCTTTTCTTTATTTCCACAGGATGAAGGATGCCGTTCTCTGAGATAATCAGGTCGATTTCGCATCCATTATTGTCCCGGTAATATGAGAACCTGCTCCTGACATCCAAACCGTTGCTGCTGTACAACTTGACAAGTTCGCCGATCACGTATGTCTCAAACATCGAGCCGGCCATGGCTGATCTTTCAAGCGCTCTCGGGTTGTTCCACAAGCTCAGGTAACACGCCAAGCCCGTATCCATGAAGTAGAGTTTTGGACGCTTCACTATCCTCTTGATGGTGTTCCCCGAATACGGACTTAGCAGAAAAACAATACCTGAAGTGATCAGGATGGACAGCCATCTCTCCGCAGTTTTGCTGTCTATGCCCACGTCTGATGCAATGTCATTTAAATTAAGTTCTTGTCCAGTACGGGCTGCCACACATGAAATGAATTTTAAAAAAGACGATTCTTTCCTGATTTCAAGCAAGTTGCGAATATCACGTTCAAGATATGTCTGGACATACGAACCATAATAATCCTCGGGTGAAAGCGCTGCGTCAACGATCATCTGCGGCATACTCCCTCTATAGATTTTGTCAAAAACGGTATCTACCGTATCGTGAAGAGGCTCCGGGACAGAACAATTCAACGGGAAAAAAGAACGGGGACTGTTGGATATTTCGCGGCGGCTCATCCCGAAAAGCGATGTGATGCCTATTCGACCCGCCAACGATTCGCTGACATGTTGCATTAGGTTAAACATCTGAGAACCAGTGAGAAAATATTGCCCATTATCCCGGTTCTCATCCACGCGGATTTTTATATACGGGAGAAGTTCAGGCGCATACTGTATCTCGTCAATGATGAGCGGGGCAGGATATTGTTGCAGAAAAAGCTCAGGATCGGTTTGTGCCAGTTGCCTCAAGATTGGGTAATCCAACGTGACGTATTTCACACCAGGAACATCCCCGAAAGTGTTTTTCACAAGTGTGGTTTTGCCGGTTTGCCTGGCACCGGTCAACACAACCACCGGAAAGTGTTTGGAGAGATACCGCAGGTGCGTTTCTAATGTACGTTTGATATATGCCATCACAAGTTTTCTTTTTCAGCGGCAAAGATATACAATTTTGGAATATCAATCCTTATTTGTATAATTTTCTTTTTCAAAATTTGCATTTGTCCGGCAAGCTATCCATGTGTCTTTTTGTTGTCTATCGTCCTGATATATGTAAAAAACCATTAAAAAGGATACCATTTTGAGGTCTTCGTGATACATTTTTCGAAGAGTTTCCGGTGGAGCTTCTGTCTTGCCGGGCTTTCAACAAGAAAAGTTCTGACAAACTCCTTTACAACAGCCGCTGATAAATATCCCTATCCACATCCTTGAACACATTGAAAACCACCTGCTTGACGCTGCAATCGGGATGCGCGTTCAGGTAGTCCTTGACGGTTTGCACGGCGATTTCGGCGGCCAGCCGGTTCGGGAAACGGAACTCGCCCGTGGAGATGCAGCAGAAGGCGACACTTTCGAGACCGTTCTCATCGGCACAAGCCATAATGCTTCGGTAACAGGAGGCTAATTGGTCCTTCTGGGATGCCGTCGGGATGCCGTTGGGAATGATCGGCCCGACGGTGTGGATGACGTACTTGCACGGCAGGTTGTACGCCTTGGTGATTTTGGCCTGCCCTGTCGGCTCTTGATGTCCTTGTTGCAGCATCAGCCGGTGACATTCCTCGCGCAGCTGCACGCCCGCCGCGGAATGGATGGCGTTGTCGATGCATCTGTGCAACGGATGGAAACAGCCCAGCATCTGCGCATTGGCGGCGTTGACGATGGCGTCCACGCGCAGGCGGGTGATGTCGCCCTGCCATAAGAGAATTGAAAATTGAGAATTGATAATTGATAATTGTTGGACGGCATCCAATTCCACCACACCCTTCTCCTGCAATTGCGCCTGCAATTCCTCGTCCTGCAACCGCAGGAACTCCTCGCTGACGGGTCTGGGTTCGCGCACGTTGCGCAGAGCGCGGAACAGGTCGCGCTTGCCCTGCAAATCCTCGGGAATCCGCATCTCGGCATATTGCGGGTCTTCCTTTATCAAATAATCAATTAAAAAATCCAAACGGTTCATAATAAAATCATTTTTGGGGGTTCGCAGAGACGCAATGCAATGTGTCTCTACACCACCAACAACGTATCCAATACATCATTAATGTCTGCATCTATCACAATCGACCGGTCGGCGATTTGGTCCACGGTGAAGGCCTCGCCGAGGTTGACGGTGGCGTAGGTGGCGTTCGGGTTCTGCATCGTCCAACGGATGAAGGGGATTTTGAAGATGACGGGCGTGTTGCCGCCGCTGCCGAGGTCGAGGAACAACACCCTGCCGTCTTTGTGCCGCCGGATAAATTCGGTGTATCGTTCCGATGCCGCGTGCCAGCCCTCGTCCTCCACAAAGGTCTCGTCGGCGCGCAGGTTGACCTTCATCGGACCGCCGCAAACGGGACAATGCGGGACCAATTCCGACGGAATGCGCATGTCCTGCTGTTCGGCAATCATCCGTTTCACCATTTCCTCGTTGTCGTAAGTTTTTTGGTGACAAGGCTTTGCGCATTGGAACAGACCGTAGTCGCCCTGCGTGTAGAACAACCGCTGTTTGTCAAATCCTGCCTTCTGGAACTGGTGATCGACATTGGTGGTGATGACGAAATAGTCCTTGTCTTTCAGCAGTTTGAGCAGGTTGTCATAAACTGGCTTCGGGGCGGGCACGTAGCGGTTGTAATAGATGTGGCGGCTCCAGTAGGCCCAATGTTCCTCCTCGGAGGGAAACGGATAGAAGCCCGCCGAGTACATGTCGGTGAATCCGTACTTGCGGATGAAGTCGGCGAAGTGCCGCTGGAAGCGCTCGCCGGAATAGGTGAACCCCGCCGAGGTGGAGAGCCCCGCGCCGGCACCGACGACGATGGCGTCGGCGGATTGCAATGCTTTTCGTAGTTTTTCTATTTCCATAATCTAAAAAGACACCGCAAATATACACAAAATTTGATATTTCAGCCGTTTGACTTTTGTCAACACAAACACATTTTTGTAAGTAATACTGAAAAACAACAAGTTAGAACAGGAAGAGAAATAAAGTCTATGATATAGCCTTCCTTGGGCTGAATTTGTTCTTCTACCATTTTCCTTGCGTTTTAGGCGTTTGGACTCTATCGGATTTCGGGCTTCATTCACGACCATAAAAAACGTGGACTTTGACATTATCCACATTCTGAGGCCGTGAGAATTGCCCGATACACCAGATAAGCCAAAAGCCCACGCTAAAGCGCAGGCATTTACTGACTTATTCATCGGAAGAATCATTGTCTAAAATTTCTCACGTTTCAGAATGATACCGAATATAGTAGCAAACGCTGTTGATTAACAATATGTTAGTTTAACTTCTTTTCTGTTCTTGTTTTTAATTTATTCTTTTGATATTAAATTGTTTATTCCAAATTAGCTTCTGTCACTTCCCAATGGCCGGTCTTGTCTGAGCCGACTCGACGGATAAGACCCATTTGTTTGAGAGCGGCCAATTCACGATAGATGGTCCGTTCCGAGACATTAAGCGTTGATATGATTTCCTTCGTGGTCGCTCCCATTTTTACACTGCCATTTACACTGCCAGCCCTTTTGGCACAATCGGAGATGATAGCAATTATATCTATCTGTCTTTTAGTTGGTTCCGACAGATTTACACTGCCATTTACACTGCCACAATCATTTTACCTCATAGCTTGTGCTATTTGGCTTGTGCTATTTTTGCGTGGCTATATACCTTTGCTTTGGATGTGTCGGTTGGTCTTTGATGGTATATTGCAGTCTGCCATCTTTTATCAATGGGCTAACGTAAGTGCTTATAAATGAGCGTCTACTTCGCATGTTCATATAGTGCATCATCTCCGCCATTGACCGAGGTATAACACAATAGTTCAATAATTCTTCCTGCTTTGACCTTGTGCTATTTTTTCCATTGCTTGTGCTATTGACTTGTGCTATTTTTACTCCTTTGTATGAGTGAAACTTGATCGTTGCCTTGATGAAATTCGTTGTGAACGAGAAAATGCGTTTCAGTGAGATACATTGTTCTCGTCGGCAAGCAAAAACGCCACGTAGTTGGGGTCGCCATCATCGGTCAACAAATCAAGGTTTTCCATAAAGTGGTTGTTTAACAACAATCCCTTACTTTCGTAATAGATGTGTAACTGACGGAAGGTCAAATTTTTACGAGGCGACCGAATATTTCGGAGAGAATTGCGGACACGATGGGCATACAAGTCCTCGATTTGCTTGGTGGTCATCGGTTCCGAAGCCGTCCCGACACGCAGGAAACACCCCCGCTCCGACAAGCCGTATTTCGTCTTGTAATAGGGTTTCTCGCTCCCGCTGGCGACAAAGATCTTGATGACAGGAACTTCATCGATACGCTCAATCGTAACATCAAACAGTCCCATCGGAGAAGGAGAGATGCCCATGCGGATGCGGTCCTTGATTTTCAAAAAGTGAAACCAGATACTTTATCAATCATTACCATGTAGTTGCTTTCGGTACTG
>CAMJXE010000137.1 GCA_946409645.1 uncultured Bacteroidales bacterium | reverse complement strand
TGGATGTGGCGCGGTGCAAGAAGATGGGGGTCGCACCTTCCACCGTCCTCAACGAGATGGGCGCTTACCTTGGCGGCGACTACATCTCCAACTTCAACAAATACAACAAGGTCTATCAGGTCGATTTGCAGCTCAGACCTTCTGACCGCAGGCATCCTGAGTCGCTGGCCAACCTCTTTGTGCGTTCCGAGAGTGGAGAGATGATGCCCGTCAACCAGTTCGTTACCCTCACCAAGGAGTTCATGCCGCAGTCGCTGAACAGCTTCAATATGTTCCGTAGCATCGATGTGTCGGGTAGCGTGGCGCAGGGCAGCAGCTCGGGCCGCGCCATCAAGGCCATCCAAGAAACCGCCGCCAAGGAACTGCCCGTAGGCTACAGCATTGAATTTGGCGGCATCACCCGCGAGGAGAGCCAGACATCCAGCCGCATTATTTTCATTTTTTTGATTTGTATCGTCTTTGCCTATCTCGTGATGGTGGCTCTCTACGAAAGTCTCTTCATCCCGCTGGCAGTAATGCTGTCGGTGCCCTTCGGTCTGGCGGGTAGTTTGCTGTTTGCCAAGCTGTTTGGCGTGGAGAACAACATCTACATGCAAATTGGGATGGTAATGCTGGTGGGCCTGCTGTCGAAGACGGCCATCCTGCTCACCGAGTACGCTTCGCAGGCACGCAGTGAGGGAATGTCGATCGCCGAGGCGGCACTCAGCAGCGCCAAGGTGCGACTGCGTCCCATACTGATGACCTCGCTGACGATGATCATCGGTATGCTGCCCCTGATGTTCGCCTCGGGCGTGGGCGCCAACGGCAGCCGCACCATCGGTGTCTGTGTGGTTGGTGGAATGCTGTTCGGCACCCTCGGCTTGCTCGCCGCCGTGCCGGTGTTGTTTGTCGTATTTCAGAAAATTCAAGAAAGAGTCCGTAAAAACAAATCAGATCAATGAAAGCCAAAATCAACGATAATGTAACCCTCTCGCCGCTGCACCCTGACGACCGCGAGCAGTTCATCCTCGACAACCAGTGGGCGTTCAAGTACGGAGCCACCGAAGAGTTCGGCCTCCGCGACAACCATTTGGAAGAGGACGGCGAGATTATCTCGCGTGCCACCATCGAGGCATCAATCGACGGAGCCAATGCCGAAACCTACCGCATTCTCCTCAACGGAGAGAAGGTTGGCGGCGCCATTATCAGCGTGGAAGACGAGTGTGGCGAATTGGAACTGTTGTTTGTCAATCCCAATGTTCACAGCAAGGGCATCGGTTATTCTGCCTGGTGCCTAATCGAAGATCTGCACCCCGAAGTGACAGTCTGGGAAACCAACACTCCCTATTTTGAGAAACGAAACATCCATTTCTATGTCAACCGCTGCGGTTTCCACATCGTGGAATATTTTAACAGTCGTCATCCAGATACGAACGACCCGGAACCAGCCGATGAAGATAGTGGCGGAATGTTCCGTTTTCAGAAAGTAATGACCGGAAGTCGTGATTAGCTTCTCCAATCGTTTTGGCTACTGTGCCTGTCAGCTTGTAGGGTGTTAATTACGCTTGTCGTCATGTCTCAAGTTTTCGGCATGACACTCGTCCGAGTTTTTGCCAGTAAACGATCATCAAAACGCTACCTCACTTGACAAACCAATGTGGCATGATTGGTCATGTTTTGAGCCCGTTGATGGTTTCCTGCAGCCCGTTGAGGAAGCGTGCCGCCTCAAAACCGTCCATTTGGGCGTGGTGGAACTGGAACGAGATGGGCAACGTCGTTTTGAAGAGCCCTCGGCGGTATTTGCCCCAAGCCAGGAAAGGATTGGTAAACAGTTCGGAATAGACACTCGCCACACCGTCAATCTCGCATTCCGCCAACGTCGAAGTGTCAACGGCCATGTACTCGTCGCCGAGAAGATGGTCTTCGTTTGTGTCGTGCACTTGACGGGTCAGCCGCAGATAGTTCTCGTTGAACTGATGAATATCCTCCGAATAAGGAATATCGCAGAGGTGGGCGCTGCCGTTCGCTATCTTCACAACGGTGTTGACTGCCAGCCGATCGTACAACCACAGATGTCCACCGGCAGGCAGCGTATAGAACTCCTCGATAGGGCTTGCCGCCTTTCCGATGCACCAGCACATCAGCATATTGGTCTTCATCCCGCTCCGTTTGGCGACCTTGATCAATCGAGTGATATCGAAGGTTTTTGAAAATCGTCACTTTCGGCATCCCAGCCGTCTTCCACAGCTCGAAAGCGAATCCGCGCGGCGAGTCTTGAGGGTTTATTTCTTGTTTCATATCGTATTGTTTTCCCAATCCTTAATATTCATTGCCGGTAATCCAGACATCCTGTCGGAATAACGGTTTTGATGAGTTGGCAAAAATACAAAATCTCACACAGAAAGCGAAATTATTCTTCCTTTTCTATGCGGAATTTTGAATGTGCCGTTGTCGCACGTGTGTAGAAGTAAGGGGCAAGGATTACTACATCCCAACCAGTTTGAAAGCGTCACTGAAGGGGATGGTGTCGGTGTCGCCGACGTGGTCTTTCCAGGCGGGTTCCTCATGGCTCATTTTCGAAATAGCGCGCGAAGTCATGTTTTTGACTTTCGCACATACTTCGTTGATTATCTCCATCTCTTGCTCAGTGAAACAGTTCATGTCCGCTTCACCCACTGCCTCTAACGACACGCATTCCTGATTCTGGACCAGCCTCAATCTTTCTTCCACTTCATCGAATGCACTGTAGACCCTGTCCCAGCGTTGTGGCACGGGACCGAACTCAATGGCATTGTAAGCGAGGCCTGAAATGGCCATCCCGCGCTCGCGATAGGATAGGAAGTCGATGTAGAACAGCACTTTGTTCATTTTCGTCTGGTAGGTTTCGCCCATTTGCCCCAGCACATACAGTAACAGATTTTTCAGTCTCTTGGTAGATACCGGTGCGAAACCGTTGGCAAGCCCCCTGCCGCTTCGGAACAGCCGTTCGACCGCTCGCTGCTCTTCAACACCCTGCTCAGACTGGTCAACAACCTCCTGCACACGAGCCGAAATCTTTGCATACTCTTTTTCGGTAAGCTGATGCCTCGAACTTTTCACCAAGTCGAGGAAAACCCGCGGATTCATCGCACTACGGATCATTTTCCCATTACTTTCGCTGGGCACCTCGCCGTCCTCGTACAGCCGATACTGATTTGCGCCGAAGCCCAGTATCACCGACATTTTGGCTGCACTAAGACCATACAACTCACGCAGAGCGACAATCTCATCTTGATATGGAATTCCATGACGCTCTCGATACTGATTTGTAGCATGGTTATACCAGATGCTGTCACTTTCAGTTGTGGTGTAATTCTCCCCCTCGGCATCATCCCGAAATGAGATGTACGTGAATTCGTATTTTTCACCTCTATATTCCCATGAATCAGGTGTATAAATCACCCGCATAGGCTTTCCCGTTATTGGACTGACTGGTATCTTCATAACTCTATCATTTAAATGGATACGCCAAAGGATATTCGGCAATATGGAACGATATACAAATAGTCTGACCATTTTCATATCCTAATGTAATCTTGATGTACACCTCACGACCTTTCACATCCTTGCCAAAGACCCACATCTCTTTCTCCATGTTCAACACATCTATCACAGGACCTTCCACATAGTCTTGAGGCAGAAGACTTTTCACAATCACCTCTCGCTGAAAAGGCGTTATATTCAATAAACGGAGGGTGTCTTCATTCTTTTGACGATCATCCCTAAAATGAATCCCGAACACCTCTGCCTTGATATTGAACTGATCCAGAAAAGCTTTAACATCTTCAATGGTTATCATATTGCTTTCATTTTATGGGCGCAAAGATACAATTATTTTCAATACAAACACACATAAATTCAACGATAAAGTTGAATTTTGTTATATTTATATGGAGCGCGGAGACCTTGACTTGATGCCGCATTAATGGGTCGTGTCCTTCAAAGGCGAAAACGGACACCTCTTGCCGACGCATTGGTTGTTACAGGCCGAATAGTGGCATATCGCACACTCCATCGTCGTGTCCTGTTCAAGATATTCCAGCGGCGCGCCGCAAATCAGGCATTCTTCGTGGTTCATAATATGTTTTTTCGGCAAAAATACAAAAAACGCCGATGTATAACAGCTCCAAAAGAGGATAAAAAAAATGCTATTGGTAATTACAATAACAGAATCCGCTGATAAATATCCCTGTCCACCTCCTTGAACACATTGAAAACCACCTGCTTGACGCTGCAATCGGGATGTGCGGTCAGGTAGTCTTTGACGGTTTGAACTGCAATTTCAGCGGCCAGCTGGTTCGGGAAGCGGAACTCGCCCGTGGAGATGCAGCAGAAGGCGACGCTTTCGAGATGGTTCTCATCGGCACAAGCCATGATGTTACGGTAACAGGAAGCCAATTGTTCCTTCTGGAATGCCGTCGGGATGCCGTTGGGGATGATGGGGCCGATGGTGTGGATGACGTACTTGCACGGCAGGTTGTACGCCTTGGTGATTTTGGCCCGCCCCGTCGGTTCCAGATGTCCTTGCTGCAGCATCCGCCAGTGACATTCCTCGCGCAGCTGCACGCCCGCCGCGGAATGGATGGCGTTGTCGATGCATCTGTGCAACGGATGGAAACAGCCCAGCATCTGCGCATTGGCGGCGTTGACGATGGCATCCACACGGAGACGGATGATGTCGCCCTGCCATAACGACAATTCTGTGTTTCCTATGCGGACGCGATGAATGGGTTTTTGGACGCGATGAATCGCGTCCCTACAATCGTCCAATTCCACGATGCCCTTTTCCTGCAATTGCGCCTGCAATTCCTCGTCCTGCAAACGCAGGAACTCCTCGCTGACGGGTTTGGGTTCGCGCACGTTGCGCAGGGCGCGGAACAGGTCGCGCTTGCCCTGTTCGGTTTCGGGAATCTGCAATTCCGAATATTGTGGGTCTTCGTTTATCAAATATTGTATCAAATAATCCAATCGGTTCATAATCAATGTTTTTTATTTTGTTGGGACGAATGTTGGGGCGAATGTGGTAGGGGCAAATAATTATTCGCCCTTACGGGCAATCAATGTTTCCAACACATCCCCGATATCGGCGTTGATTACAATCGACCGATCGGCAATCAGGTCCACGGTGAACGCCTCGCCGAGGTTGACGGTGGCGTAGGTGGCGTTCGGGTTCTGCATCGTCCAGCGGATGAACGGAATCTTGAAGATGATGGGCGTGTTGCCGCCGCT
>CAMJXE010000136.1 GCA_946409645.1 uncultured Bacteroidales bacterium | reverse complement strand
ATAAACAATATTGGAAGCATTGTCCAAGTAACAAGGAATGTCTAAACTGCGGCAAGCTGCCACGAAGAAAATATCGCGGGAATGTGCATCCGTGCGACGAAAATTCACCACCCCCATCGGACTGATCGGACAGTTGTAGTAATTGCATAACGGGTCCACAGTGACGTTTTGTTTTGTCCAGATCAACAGTTTGTCAGCGGTGATTACCGGATTCGGGATGGCTTTCACAAGCGCATCGCGCAAAGGCAAGCGCCAGTCGCGGATCAACTCGTTAGAGATGCGTGCCGGCAGTATGCCTTTCACGAAAGCTGAAATCGGATACTTGCCTTCTTTATACGTAGTAAGCTGTTTTTCCAGAATCTCCGCCTTGGTGTCTCTCAAGTCCTTGTCAGCCAATGCTTTGACAAACTCTTTCAAATACACCCCCCCCACTCTCTTCGGATGGTTCTGCAGGAAGCGGATAATTTCGGCGTGGTTGCCCTCGCTGCGATGAACCACATCGTAGAACTCCTCCTGGGAGAAGTAATCGTTGCGGTACTTGTCGGTTTGCGCTTTCGTGGGGAAAGTGGCACGGTAAGCCTCGCGCATCTTGTCTTCCTTGGCTAAACGTTTGTCGCAAGCCATTTGTGCCGTGACGCTCACGTCATTAGCCACCGGTTTGCCCACCGGCGGAACCATATCGAATCGCTGTATAAAGTTGCCCACGGGCATCAACGGGTTCGGACCTTTGTCGCTTAAAATCAGTACTAAATGGTTCTGTTTGCGCAAGTCGAGCTGAGCGTAGGCATAGTCATCACCTTGTTTGGCCCAAATCAGTAGGTCGCCGAGACCGGTATTGAGTTTCGCACGGCCATTCTCGTCGGTTTTCACCTCCGCAAGAGTGTAATACTCGGCATAATTGTAGAGTTTGAAGCAAACTGTGGCATTCTTCGCAGGCAAATGACGTTTGTCGTACACGGTGACGTAGGCAGTGGCGGTGTCAGCGTAGTTGGAGAGCAGATTGATACAAGAGTAGTAAGGAGTGCGTTTGTTGACCTCCTCGGGACCTTCGTAGCGGCCGAAGACGTTGGTATGCACCATCATCGTGCGCGTGGAGACGTTGGCAAACCAGCCCATGTTGAGGGCGGGCGCGGGTTCGCAGGCACCGAGGAAGTACCACTTGCCATCGACCCAGACTTCCACCCAGGCGTGGTTGTCGTCGCAGTGCGCCCAGCGCGGGGTGTAGCATTGGCGGGCGGGAATGCCCACGGCACGGAGAGCTGTCACCGTGAGGGTGCTCTCCTCGCCGCAACGCCCGTGTGAGGTCTTCAACGTGGCCAACGGTGCGGAAGTTCGCGCGTCAGCAGGCTGATAGTCAACATATTCGTGACACCAGTGGTTCACCTCCAAGGCAGCATCGTACATGCTCATGTTTTGGATACGTTTCTTCAGCTGGTGGAAAATATACGACCGTGCGGTGTCCAAATTCTCGTTGTTCACGCGATATACAACCACGAAATGGCGGAAGATGTCGTCGGGTATCGTCTTGCCCCACGAAAACGTCTCCCGTGCCTCCATCGCCACCTTCACCTGATTTTCGAAAAACTCGAAATCGTAGTCGGCCAAGTCGCTCATCGGCATATACGCGTAGAGGAATTCGAGATATCGGCCCATATCACGGCTACGAGTGTCCGACATTATCGCATATTTCCCATTTATATTTTGCCGCACAAATTGCGGGATGTCGGTACGGTTCTGGAAATCCTTCGACACGGCGTTCCAATAGTCGGTTTGCGCGAAAGCCGATGAACTCAACAAGCAGAACAACAAACAATTAACAATAAATAACAATTTTTTATTCATATTCCTAAGCTTAAACATTTCACTCTTTAAACATTATCCAATCCCGCTCTATCACCGTTCCACCACCTTCCAATCGTCAATTCCCTTGCTTTCGCTGCCGAAGCAGACCCCGACCTTGAACAGTTTGCGCGAGTCGGCGGCGAATGGGGCGGCGTACTGTTTGTCCTCAATCTGCTTCAGGGCCTCGTCGGCGGGTTTATCCACTTTCAATTCCATGATATAAATATAGTCGCGGGTCTGGATGGTCACGTCCATGCGGCCGCGGCTCGTGTGACGCTCCACCTGCACATAGAGCCCCATCAGCTTGAAGATGACCGACAGCGTGTTCTGGAAATAGATTTCCAGCTTCCCCATCACCTGGTAGTCGCCGTCGGCGAACAACGACTGCAGACGGGTCATGAAGCCTTCGATGTCGCCGCGCTCCACCTCTCTGACGAAATTGTTGATGGTGAACGAGCCGTTCATGCCGCCTGCAAAGTAGTAGGTGGCCAAGAACTGCGCAAAGCCCCGCTCTACCTCCTCGTTCGGGAATCCGAGATGATAGCTCTGGAAACGCTCATTGTATTCCTTGATGGTGAGATAGCCGCTCTGGAACAGCAACGGTATAGGGTTGCTGTACATCATATCGACGCTGTCCATCGTGCGCACATCCACCTCCTCGGCGGTGAGCCGGTCGAGCGGGTAGTCGGTTTGCTGCAGCACTTCCACCAGGAACGTGGGCGTGCCCGTTGCGAACCAATAGTCGCCGAATCGTCCTTCACTGAACGCTTTCAACAAACTGAAAGGATTGTACATGCCCACCGAATTCTCGCTGAAGTGGTAACCGTCATACTGTTTCTCCAGCCGCGCATAGCAATCTTCCTTACTCATCCCATTGCTTGCCGCCATTGCATCTATGGTCTCATCGAAATTATCGTGTAGTTCTCGCTCGGAAACGCCACAAATCTCGGCATAATGATTGTTTAGCGAGATATCATCCAGATTGTTCAAATCGCTGAAGATGCTCACCTTCGAGAACTTGGTCACCCCGGTGAAGAAGGTAAACTGGATGCAGGAGTCCATGGTCTTTTCCACCCCGTAAAACGATTTCAGAATTTTGCGGTATTCATTCTGCAGTTCCGGGTTGCCGATAGTCTCTAACAGCGGTTTGTCGTACTCGTCCACGAGGATGACCACCTTTTGGCCCGTCTGCTCGTAGGCGCGCGAAATAAGCTCTTTGAATCGGTCGGAAAGCGAAAGGCTTGCCTTGTCTATACCAAACTGTTGCTCCAACTTAAAGAGTTGATAGTCTATGGTTGAGTTGAGTCCTTCAAGATTGGTGTACAGCCCGGTGTTGAAGTCGAAATGGAAAACGGGATACTCCTTCCATTCCGTCTCTAAATCCGCGATGGCCAATCCGTCGAAAAGTTCTTTCTGCCCTAAAAAGTAAGCCTTCAACGTGGAGAGCAGCAGGCTTTTGCCGAATCGACGGGGACGGCTCAGAAAGTAGCAAGAGCCTTCTGTGACAAGCTTATATACCAACTGGGTTTTGTCAACATAGGCGTAACCTTCCGTGCGAATCTTCTCGAATGTCTGTATGCCGATGGGGTATTTCATAACGGTACGATTTTATACAGCGAGCTTAAAAATTGTCGCCGCAAAGATACGAAAAATCCGTAATGGCCGCGTGCAGCAGGATGGGCCATGGGTTGCGACCGTCAGCCTTCGCTCGGATCATGGCAGGTGTTGTGAGGCAGAAATCGGCTAAGTAGTGGCAGACAAGGAGGGAAATGAGTAGCAACAACATCATAACTACTTGCTTGTAATCTCCTTGATCAGCGGCACCAACACATCCTCGATGACCTGCCGGTTGAGGCGGTGCTCGCCGTGGAAGTGGATGACGTTCTGGTAATACTGGCGGAAAATGTCCTCGCAGTTGACCGTGGTGTCGTTGTCGGCGAAGAGGCCATACACGTTCTCGCGGTCTTCGTCGGTGATGCCGTCGAACTGGTGCGCTTCCATCTCTTCGAAATGGCTGATTACCTCTGGCGTGATGGTGAAGGTGGTTTCGCCGTTAAGACGCGTATTGAGGAACTCGAAAGTGCCTTCGTACAGGATGTCTTTGTGTTGGGGCAGGTCGAATGCCGGGTTGACACAGACACGCTTGAACCCACGCATCTGTTGGGCGTACATGCCGCCCATACTTGTGCCCACAATCACATCGGGCTGCTCTTTTTGTGATAACTCTTTCAGAAAATGCAACGCTTCTTTCGGATCTACAGGAATGTCGGGAGCCAACACAACCCAATCACGAAGCAACTCCTGCAACGTCTTCACTGTGCTTCCTTCGCCAGAGGAGCCAAAGCCGTGAAAATAGATGAGTTTGTTCATTCTCTAAAGCCCTTCATTCGTGTCGGGCGCAACTTCTAATGGGTTAAAAAACTTTCCTGCTACAATGCTTGCAACTCCGTCACCAAACGTCTCACCGCCTCCGGATCCGTCTCCCACGCACCATCAGCACGGGTGAACTTGCAGGAGCCGTGGATTTCCGGAACACCGGTTTTCTGTTTCAAAGCAGCCGCATTTTCGGGAGTGACACCGCTGCCAGCGAGGATTTGGATTCTACCATCGGCCTGTTGTACAAGCTGTTGCAACAATTCAGCACCCTCCATGGCGGTGGGCCGACAACCGGAAGTCAGGATGCGCTTGCACCCGCATTCGATGATCTGCTCCAAGGCTTTCAAAGGCTCCGAGCACTCGTCGAAGGCGCGGTGGAAGGTGACGGGCAGCGGGGCGGAAAGTTCCACAAATCTGCGGGTCAGTTCCGTGTTTATCGTGCCGTCCTGATGCAGGAAACCGACCACGATACCAGCAACTCCCGCCTTCTTGCAATAGGCCACATCCTCTTCCATCGTTCTGATCTCCAGTTCGTTGTAGCAGAAGTCGCCACCTCGCGGACGAACGAGTACGAAGACTTTCAGTCCCAGTTCCTTCACCGCATAGTCGATAGTGGCGGGCGACGGTGTGGTGCCGCCTTCCACCAGCCCTTGACACAGCTCCACGCGCACTGCACCGCCGGCTTTCGCGTTCGCAGCCGACTGTATCGAGCCGCAACATATTTCGATTTGGTCTTTCTTCATCACGGAGTACAATCTATGATAGTAATGGCCGCAAAGATAGTTTTTTTTAATATCAGGTGAACATCGTGAAAAAAATAATTTTGATTTGCCGGCGTGTTGTGTTCCGTGTATCCGCCTGGAACCCTCTTCTCCATGGCGGTGCTCATCGGATGCTTCACCCTCGTTTTCGGTCTCGGTCTTATCCTCATCGGTCTCGGTTACTTTTTCGCCGTGGTTGGTGTCAACAAACTTGAAAAGGCTTTGAACGACAATATCAACGCCGTGAAGGACCAGTTCAACCAAGCTATGAACAATCCACAGGTCAACGAATAAGATCTGTCG
>CAMJXE010000135.1 GCA_946409645.1 uncultured Bacteroidales bacterium | reverse complement strand
GTGTTTGCGACGCTTGGAAGCGCCGGCTCGTAATCCGCGCCGGCTCGCCCAAATAGAAAAGTTGATGCGTAAGCCCTGGGGAAGCGTCGGCTCCGAAAATTCGTAACCAACAATTTTGTATTTTTGCGGCTGCAATTTTACGAATGTTTTATACGAAATTGAATGATAAGGTAATGAAAACCAATAAGAACGATATAGAATTCGCCTCCCCTGAGGAAATCAAACAGTTCCAAGAGGGGGAAATGCACGATGCACTGCATTATTTGCAACAGCATTCGCGCTTCTACCAGCGCATGTTTGAGCGCTACGGCATCAAAGTGGAGAAAATCCGCACCATAGAGGACCTCGTGAACATCCCGTTCACCGAAAAGAAGGACCTCCAACTTTTTAACGAGGATTTCCTCTGCGTGCCCAAGGAGAAGGTCATCGACTACATCACCACCAGCGGCACGCTGAGTGACCCCGTGACCTTCTGCTGTACCGAAAAGGACTTGCAACGCTTGGCCTATAATGAGAAGAAGAGCTTCGAATGCGCTGGTTTACAACCTGGTAACATTCTCCAGCTGATGGTTACCCTCGACAAACGGTTTATGGCTGGATTGGCTTACTTCCTCGGTTTGAGGGAGCTTGGGGCCTCCGTCATCCGCGTGGGCAACGGCATCCCCGAACTGCAGTGGGACACTATCCAGCGCATCAAGCCCGACAGCATCATGTGTGTGCCGTCGTTTATTCCAAGATTGATTCAATACGCTGAGGATCATGGTATTGACTATCAGAACTCCAGTGTCCGAAAGATTATCGGCATCGGCGAGAGTCTGCGGAATCAGGATTTTTCGCTCAACCTTTTGGGCGAGCAGATCAAGTCGAAATGGGATGTGGAACTCTACGCCACCTACTCCTCCACCGAGATGGGCGCGACTTTCAGCGAATGTGAGTACGGCATTGGCGGTCACGTGCATCCTGAGCTCATCATCGTGGAGATTATCGGTGAGGACAACCTGCCGGTGGCCGACGGCGAGACCGGCGAGGTGGTAGTGACGACCCTCGGGGTGGAGGGCATGCCGCTGTTGCGCTTTCGCACGGGCGACATGTGCGCGAAGATTACCGAGCAATGTCGCTGTGGCCGTAACAGTTACCGACTCACCCCATTAGTGGGTCGCAAGAACAACATGATCAAACTGAAAGGCACTACCCTCTATCCGCCCGCGCTCATGGACGTGTTGAACAACACACCGTTCGTGCAGAATTACGTCATCTACGTGCAAGATTCGCAGCAGGGCACCGACGAGGTGGTCGTGAAGGTAGGTTTGAACGCCGAAGCTGTCGAGGAGCGCGCGCGGTTCAAGAACCATCCCGAGGAGATTGTCAACGAGCTGAAGAATCGTTTCCGTGCGCATGTCCGCGTCGCCCCGACGGTCGTCATCAGTTCTGTTGAAGAAGTCCAGCGCATCAACTACCCGCCAAGTGCCCGGAAGCCCGTGAAATTCATTGATTTGCGGGCGTAATGATATAGAGGGACTGCTCGACAATAGTTTTGCCATGCCAAAATACTTGACGATGAAAGCATTGATTCAAATATGCAAAAATGCGGATAAGACAAAAGTTTACAAAGGACGAAAATTAAATAAAATGAGAACCAAATCACTGATTATCACACTTTTTGGCGTATGCTTGCTGCTTGTGTCTTGCCGACACAAGGAAAAAGCGCAGACGCTTCAAATGGCAATAGAACACCAGATGGACATCTATCCGGAGTCACGATTACAGGACATCTACAAGAGCTTCTATCAGGACTATTTCGGACCGGGACATCTGATTACGGACACCGCGATGGTGCGCTATTATCTATATTCGGAATTGTCTGAGAATGATGTCTCCTCGCCGTTTTATTTCGAACCCACGGGTAGAGAAGGTCGTTTTGTGCGCGTGTTTCTCTCCGCCGTCGCCGACAGTCTGGTTTCCGCCGAAGAATTGTTAGACGCTTTTATCAGAAGTGCGAACGAGTTTCAAGAGCCTAAGACAAAGTGGGTTGCGGAGTGGGCTGATATCGTTCGCACCATTCGCGACAATGAGATTCCCGTTGAGGGTTTTGATGAGGACGAGCCCGTGTTGACCGAAGCCGCCCATAATAATCAGGCTATGCATCACAGTCTCCCTTACAACGACACTTACCACCCTCATTACCGCATTGTGAGACGCGATATCTTCGAAAAAGAGATAAAGCCGAAGTTGAAGAAGAAAAGGAAGAGGAGATAGTCACAGCTTCTGATACGCCAATCGCTCGTCCCCCGACAGCAAATAGATAATCCCGCAACAGGTGAACCCGTGCTTGGCGAGGTTGTGTTGCATGATGACGTTGTCGCGGTGCGTGTCGATGCGGATGTTGCGGTCGCGCGCGAATGCGAATTCCATCACGTTGCTGAAGATGCCGTGCGTGCCGTGTTTGCCGCCTATGCGGTGGATTACGTGGTAGGGGAGGGTGTCGTTGAGCCACTGACCGTCGAAAATCTCCTTGTAGGTGGGTTCCGGCGACGGCAGGAAAGCGAAATATCCCACGATTTGCCCGTCGTCTTCAATCACGAAACCGCCCTGCTGTTCGATGTCGTGCACCACGACCTCCACCGACGGGTATCCGTTGATCCATTGTTTCCAGTTGCCCGCAGCCTGCATTTTCTGCCGTGCCTCGTCAAAGACCGGCATGATGTCGGGGATGTCCGCATTGGTGGCGGGACGAATGATTCGGGAAGAAGTGTCTTGCATTGATCGGCAGTATTGGTTTCTTGTTTCGGATGGGTCTTCTGGATTTTACGTCACTACTGACGTGCCACTTTCGCTGTTTCGACCCCTCTTTTGGTGCGAATCTGGCACGTATTATTATTTTAATTTTTTGTTATGAAAATACAGGATGCAAACCTTAGCTTTTCCGCTGCAAAGATAAACAAAAAAATCGTATTTTCGCGGCCTGTAATTCTGAAAGAATGATGAAAGGTGTTTTTACGCTCTCTGATGTGGAGAATATTGTTTTCGGAGGTCAGAAAATTGACATAAACGCCCTTCCGATGGCTCGGGTAGAGGCATGCTTCAATTTCCTGAAAGATTTCTGTTCTGACAAGATCATTTACGGCATCAACACAGGTTTCGGTCCAATGGCACAATGGCGTGTCGAGGATCCCGATCTTATTGCCTTACAATATAATATTATAAGGAGTCACTCTACCGGTGCGGGCGAACCGTTGTCCGACGATTGCGTGAAGGCCGCCATGGTGGCTCGTCTTGGTACTTTCCTGCAGGCTCGTTCCGGTGTGCATCCCGATTTGGTGAAACTTCTCGTGGAGATGATCAACCGCGATATTATCCCGATGATTCCCCAGCACGGCAGTGTGGGGGCCAGCGGTGACCTCGTGCAGCTGGCACACCTCGCGCTGACAATGATAGGCGAGGGGAGTGTTCATTACCATGGCGAATGGAGACCCGCCGCGGAGGTGTTGAAAGAGAATGGGTTGGAACCGTTCAAAATCCATATTCGCGAAGGACTTTCCATCACCAACGGCACCGGCGTGATGACCGGTATCGCGATGGTCAACCAGTTCCATGCTGAGCAGCTGCTTGACTGGGCTACGCTTGCGGCGGTGATGATGAACGAAATTGCCGGCTCCTACGATGATTGGATGGCTGCACCGCTCAACGAGGCGCGCCGTCACGATGGTCAGCAGGTGATGGCCGCGCGGATGCGTGTGCTCGCTCGCGACAGCAAGTGCCTGCAACGGCGTGAACATTTGCTTTACGACGGACATCATTCTGAGAAGACGTTTGAACATAAAGTGCAGGCTTACTATTCGTTACGTTGTACTCCGCAGATTTTAGGGCCTATTTACGAAACACTACTCAATTGCCGTCGGGTGCTGGAGGAGGAAATCAACTCCGCTTGCGACAACCCGATTGTGGATCCCGAGACCCGTAACGTCTATCACGGAGGCAACTTCCACGGCGACTACATCTCCCTCGAACAGGACAAGGTGAAAATCGCGATGGTGCGCCTCGTGATGACCGCCGAGAGACAGCTCAACTATCTCTTCCATGACCGCATCAACGGCATTCTGCCACCGTTTCTCAACATGGGCAAGTTAGGGCTCAACTACGGTATGCAGGCTTGTCAGTTCACCGCCACGTCCACTACTGCCGAGTGCCAGACGCTTGCGATGCCCAACTACGTGCACAGTATCCCGAATAATAACGATAATCAGGATATTGTGAGCATGGGTACCAACACGGCGTTGCTTACCCAGCGTGTCATCGAGAATGCTTGGCAGGTAATGGCTATCCAGTACATCGCGTTTGCACAAGCTGTTGATATCCTGAAGATTTCCGACAGATTATCTCCGGTTTCACGTCAGGTGTATCGCCAAGTACGCGAGATTTGCCCTGTCTTCGTGGAGGACACGCCATTCTACGAAGATTTAAGGAACGTGGAAGCGTTCTTGCGCCAACAACAACTGAAACTGGATTGAAGAATGATGCAATAATGTGTTCATCCAAAACGATTCTTTCTGAGGTTGTATATAATTTGTGTATATTTGCAGCGTTTTTAAGTATAGATATATAATAAGAATAGATGGCTTTCAAAGCTTTAGATATTGCTCGTAAGATTTTGGTGCATGTGGATGTTGAACATGGGGATACCATTTCTAATCTCAAGCTCCAAAAATTGTTGTATTATGTGCAGGGGTTCCACTTGGCTTATTTTGGGACGGCCCTGTTTTCTGAAGATATTGTCGCTTGGACGTATGGACCAGTGGTACCTGTCGTATATGAAACATATAAAAAATATCGTAAAAGAGACATTAATACAGCAGGGATTACGGATGACCTTATATTGGAGCCGCAGGAAGCTGCCTTGTTTGACAAAGTTTATCTTGAATATAGTCGATATTCGGCGGTTGCTTTAATGCAGATGACGCATTCTTCAGGTCCTTGGTTGAAGTATGCTATTGGAGAGGTGTTGCCCAAAAATGAGATTAGAGATTATTTTATGACTCTTCAGATTCCCAACGCTACTATTTCAGATGAGAAAAATCGAACTTTTGACGAGGATTATATGCAACGTTTAATCAAACTCTCTGCTCCTTCATGGAAAGGGATTGGAGACGCTGATGTTTGGATTCATACTTTAAGGGAGGGATGATAATGACGAAGTCCGTTTTGCTTGATAGTGGTTTCCTTATCCGATTGATGAATCCAGAAGAGCCTTTGCATCCTGTAGCTATGCGCTTTTTTCGGGAATACGTGGAACAAGGTGTGACATGCAAGGTCTCTACGATTGCGTTGGCTGAGTATGGCGTAAAAGACGAGATCGG
>CAMJXE010000134.1 GCA_946409645.1 uncultured Bacteroidales bacterium | reverse complement strand
ACTGTCGCTGTAATGGTAAGCGGAGCAGCCGTCCCAGCCCTCCAGTCGGGTGTCGGGACTGAGTTGGATGGCGCCGAACGGCAAAATCGCGCCCGGATAGGTGTGTCCGTGCTCGGCCGTGCCCACGAAAGGGTTAACATATTGGGATTGAGCGAAACTGGTCGTGACGGCAAAGATCGCAATCAATAATGTTGTTAGTTTTTTCATTTTTTATTCGTTTTTATACTACCCCGCCCTTCGGGCACCCCTTCTAACAGAATGGGAATGGGGCTTCTCGTTATTAATTCAACTGCAAACCACTAACGGTTAACTTTTTGAGACGCGTGCCGTCACGAAACAGAGATAGCACAAGCATGCGAGCGGCACGAGGAAAGCGTAACGGATGCCCACACCAGCCATGGCTCCCGTAAACAACGGCACGATGGCCGCACCCACGATGGCAGTGGTCATCAGACCCGAAATCTCGTTCGACATCTCAGGCTTGTGATCGACACAAATGGAGAAAATCAGCGGGAATATATTGGCAAAACCGATACCGATAAGAATGAAACTCAACCAAGTGGTGAAAGCATTGTAGGGCAAGAAAAGCAGCACATTGCCTAAGATGGAGACGGCAATGGTGATGGCCAGGAACTTCTTCGCACTCATCCTCTGCAAGATGACTCCGCCGAGAAAACGACCGACGAACAAGGAGACAATCAACACAATGTTGCCCACTGCAGGAGTGATACCGGGATTGTTCTCAATCAAAATCGAAGGAATGCGGTTGAACATGGATGCCTCCGCACCGCAATAGAAGAAAATGGCGAGGAACATCATCAAGATGTAAGGGTCTCCCAACGCGCGGATGCAATTGCCCAACGTGGTCGGCTTTTCGTCAGATTTGCCGATGTTGTCGGGCACAAACATCATCACCATAACCAGCGTGACAAGCAGCACTACCGCGAAAATCGGGAAAAGGATACGGAATCCCATGTCGATGGTCTCGCCACCTTCCGGGGTAAACGAGAACCAGCCGTACTTCATCAGTGAAGTTCCAATAAGCACTAATATCAGAGAGGTGGAAAGCGTACCGATGGCTTTCAACGACTGCGCGAAAGAGAGCATACTGGAAAACTTGCCTTCGTCGGCGACATCACGAATCATCGGATTTCCAGACACTTGCAGGATAGTAGCACCTGCGCCCATCAGAAGTACTGCTATTAGAATCATCGGGAAATTGAAGGCAAAAATCGGCAGCAACGCACCGATGAGGAAGAGCACCAATCCGATAGTGAGCATCTTCTTCTTGCCTATTTTGGACTGCCACACGCCCGTAGGCACCGACAGCACACCGAACATAATCATACCCGACAATGAGACCAAGGAGGCGGTGAACGGCGACACGTTGAACGCCTTTTCCACCACGGAGACCAATTGACCGGCAGCATCGCCAAAACCCATGGCCAAAAAGACGAAAAACACTGAAATCAGGGATAATTGTTTTTTCATATTCTATCTATTTGTTAATTATTTGCTCTTGAAAACAGTTTGCAAAGATACACTTTTTTCAAGTAGGCAAACGCATAAAAAAACACGAGACCCTCTCGAATCCCGTGTTTTTCTTTTTCGTCAAGACGAACGTTATTTTTTCTGATCTTTGTGGTTATCGCAAGCCTTACCACCTTGATGTCCTGCACATTTCTTGGCATCTTGATGACCACCACAGCTCTTGCCGCTTTGGTGATTGCCGCAACCCTGGCTATTGCCATGGCCGGCACAGCCGCCGCAACCGCTGCTCTTTTCGGCACGACAACAAGCGGGCAATTTAGCACGAGCAGCTTGGTCTGCCTTCACATTGTCGGCATTGTAACCCAATTTGCTGATTTGCTGACGCAACTGATCGGGATTGGTTTTCTTCGCATCGTAATTGATGGTCAGTTTCGCGGTTTTCTGATCGTACTTGTAAGACTTAACGCCCTTGAAATAAGGCACATTCTCGTTGAATTTGTCCGCACACTTCTGACAAACACCATTGGTTTGGATGATCACGGACTGTTCGTTCTTAGACGCTTTTTGGGCATTCACGCCCAAGGTGATGAGGCTTACTAAAGCCAGGATGATGATTCTTTTCATATTGTTATTATTAATTAATTTGTTCTTTCTACCGAGCTCTTGCCCCTAACGGGGCTGCTTAAGGAATTATATTCAAATATATTTCAGTTTTTCCGTTACAAAATCATATTGACGGATCCATTCCGAAAAGGTTTAACTGCTAACTGCTAACTATCCTTCGATTCGGTTCTTCAGGAACGCCGTGCAGTCCTCGAAGGTTTCGAAAGTGTGCTGTTCGGGCACAAGTTCGGGGATAACCTTCATGGTCTTAAGCATATACATAGGCTGCGGCTGTATGATGGTCATCAGCACGAGCACACCGCGGTCCTGCAGCTCCTTGATGGCGGTCTCCATGGCGTAGAGGCCCGACTGGTCCATGAAGCTGACGAGACGCATGCGGATAATCACAATCTTAGCATCCTCGGGCACGTCGTTCATCACATGTTGGAATTTAGTGATGGTGCCGAAGAAAATCGGACCGTTAAGTCGCTGTATATAAATCTTATGCTGAATCTTATCAGGCATACCGCCTTCATCCTGCCAAGGGCTCTCTTTGTCGAAATTGGTCATTTCTGAGGAACTATAACCACCTTCCACAAGGTCGCTGGCGCGTTTCATAAAGAGGACACAGGCAATCACCATGCCGATGCCGACCGCCGTGAGCAAATCCACGAAAACGGTGAGCAGAAAGACGATGATAAGCACCACGGCATCTGCACGCGGAATCTTGGGAAGATCCTTGAATCCTTTGAAATCAATGATTCCCCAGCCGACGGTAATCAGAATGCCGGCGAGGACGGACAGCGGGACATAACGCACCAAGCTGCCCAAACCGAGCAACACGGCGAGCAACAACATGGAGTGGACCATACCGCTGATCTGCGTACGACCGCCGCTCTTCACATTCACCACGGTACGCATGGTCGCACCAGCGCCGCTGATGCCGCAGAACATACCGCTGATCATGTTGCCGATACCCTGCCCCACCAGCTCGCGGTTGCTGTTGTGGTGGGTCTTGGTGATATTGTCGGCCACCACAGAGGTGAGCAACGTGTCGATACTACCTAAACCGGCGAGGGTAAGTCCCGGAATCACGGATGCTTTCAGCACCGCACCCCAATCGAGGCCGGCCAGATCCAATCCCTCTTTCGCAAAAACCGGCAACGGGAATCCCGACGGAATCTGACCGATGAGCAACTTTTCGTCCATATTGAGGAAAAGGGAAATGATCGTCATCACCAACAAAGCCACCAAAGTTGAAGGTATCTTCTTGGTTATCAACGGGAAAAGATAGATAATGGCGATGGTTCCCAAACCGAGCAGAAGAGCGGTGACAGAAACGCCACCGGCAACACGTTCCGGAAATTGCGTAATCATGTCAAGCACCAAAACCGGTGATTTACAACCAATTAAAGGATAAAGCTGCTGGATGATGATAATGACGCCGATACCGCTCATAAAACCGGAAAGCACCGGATAAGGGATGTAGCGCACATACTTGCCGATTTTGAGGACCCCGAAAAGTATCTGGAAGATACCGCAGAAGAGTCCGGCAAGCGACATGCTGATGAGCACCGCACCCATGGAGTGCTGCGCTGCCCAGACACCGCTGAGCAGCGAGGCGGTGATGACGGTCATGGGGCCGGTAGGGCCGCTGATCTGTGAGTGGGTGCCGCCGAAAAGAGAGGCGAAAAAGCCGAGGAAGGTGGCCCCGACGAGGCCTGCGAGGGCACCCATGGAGCTGGCGGCGGGGTCGTCGATGCCCCCGAAAGCCTGGATTCCGAATGCCAAAGCGAGCGGCAACGCCACAATGCCCGCGGTGATGCCGCCGAAAATATCGCCCTTCAAATTGTCCGTCTTGATAAATGCCATATTTCCATTTAGTTTATAATCAATGTATTAACAAAATCCAAAATCGGCGGCAAAGATACACAATTTACGGATATGCAGAAGATGTAATTCCGCACCTATATTCTACATTCTCAAGATACAGGCAAGAAAGCGGACATCCTTTCCGCTGTGGTTGGCGATGCTGTGGCGGCCGCCGTTGCCAGTGAACATCACATCGCCGGCGCGCATGACGGCGGTCTTGTCGTTGTCGGTGACCTCGGCTTCGCCCTCTAATATGTAGTAGATTTCGGCATCCTCGATGTGCGGATGCTCCTTGATCCGGCTGCCTGAGGGAAGGGTGATGATGTTGAACATCGACGCCCGTTCCAGCATTTCCGCAGGCGTGAGGACGATGTTCTTGCTGATACGGCCTTCAATGTTGCCGCTGTTTTCCACGGTTTCAACGCGGATGTCTTGGCTGTTTTTGATCATTGCATTATATTTGATTGGTTACTAAATTCACTGAATTTCCTTCTACAATATCGGTGTCTCTATTTCGCGGCAAAGGTACGTAAATTTCGGGGATTCAACTGGTAAAAAAAGTGTTTCTGCAAAAAACAAAACATAGAATTAAAGCTTATTGAAATTTGTAACCTTTTGAAAATTTTGCATCATATTTATAATGATGGATTTTCTATCTTTGCATCATCGTTATTCATCAAATTATTATGGTTATGATAAGGAGACTAAATTACATCTTACTCGTCGCAGTGCTCGCATTTTCCATACAGTCGAATGCACAAACGACAGCATCTGAAAGCACTTACAAAGGCTTCAACATTACCGCGAACGCCACAGGAGGTGTATGCAGTTATCTGTTTTGGTCGGACACTTTCATACAATCAGGTGGAGGAGTGGGTTTCCGATACGACTTTAATCGATTTTGGGGTATCTACACCAGTTTGGATTACGAAAGTGTTTTCAAACCGGCGAACAACGAGCACTGCCATTACCTGAGGATTCCGATAGAAATGGAATTCCACACACGGCACTTTTACGCCCGCGGCGGCCTTTCCTTCGGCATCGGGTTAAATGCTTGGACAGCAGCAAATGCTAAAGAGTGCTTCAACATAGGCGAGACGGTGCTTGAACTCGGAGGCCGTATTCCGCTGACCACCAGCGACATACTCACAATCGGGGTCAACACCAACATCTCGGTTGGCTTCACAAAGGTCTATTCTGATGGCGTTGCCCACCCTGGGTTTTCAACGGATCCACCTCGTTTCGGCGCTGTCCTCAAACTCGGCTACGAACACCGGTTCTGACAAAAACACAGACGGACGACCTCCAACGAGATCGTCCGTCTTACTTTCTAGGAATTACTAATTACCTAATTTCCGCAAATACCCCCTTCAGCCTCCGGCGGGTGCCTCTGAGCCG
>CAMJXE010000133.1 GCA_946409645.1 uncultured Bacteroidales bacterium | reverse complement strand
GCTGCACCCCCGCCACCGTTGACAACCTCTGCTGGTTGGTGAAGAACATCCCCGCCGGCAGCACCTGGACAAGCACCGGCATCGGTCGCCACGCCTTCACCCTCGCCGCTCCCACCATCGTGATGGGCGGCAACGTGCGCGTGGGTTTTGAAGACAACCTCTACCTCGAACGCGGCGTGCTCGCCAAGAGCAACGGCGAACTGGTCGATAAGGTTGTCCGCCTGGCCAAACTGCTCGGCCGCCCCATCGCCACCTCAGACGAAGCCCGCGAGATTCTCGGACTGAAGAAGAGATAGACTTGGGACTTAAGACTTGAGACACCTCGGGATAGATTCCGGGGTGTTTTTTTTAGGCAACAGGCAATGGGGAAAAGGGAATATGAAAAAAATTTCAGGACCTATTGTGTATATTCAAAAAAAGTGTATTTTTGCCGCGTCTTTTTGAGACACCAAACATGGCGGATATAGCTCAGTTGGTTAGAGTACCGGATTGTGGTTCCGTGGGTCGTCGGTTCGAATCCGACTATCCGCCCAAAAACAAAGCAGCGACAAAAGATTGCCGCTGCTTTGTTTATTTGTAAGCTTGATTGTCTATTTTTCTTAAGTTGCAGTTTTGGGTTCCATAAGAATCAGCCATTCTCCGACTTGACTTCAACTATTCGTTTGAAAACATTATTAAAATCGTTGAAGCACTGATTGCATATCCAATAAACAAGAATCAATTGTTGAGTAGCCATAGTCTTAACCGACAACAGCTAACTAACATGTACACAACCAATTCCAACAAATCAAAAAAAAATTTTTCAACATACTGCAACCTTTTCACTTTTTTGTATCCTATATTAAAAGGTCGGTCTTCGGATCGCATACTTTATTAACATTGTATTTGTTGAAATAAAAAAAAGGATAATATGAAAGAATAGGATAATTTGATAACTTTGTCACGTAATTCCACTATTATAGGAAACGATGAACATTGGGGCAAATTCATTCTGGGCCAGAGAGTACAAACGACAGATTTCCAAGATGATTGGCATCTGTTACCGATACGTTTCTGTGCGGGAAACCGCGGAAGACCTCGCCCATGATGCGTTCCTCAAGGCCATTGAGAAGGCCGATTCCTTCCAAGGGTTCGGTTCTTTCGACAAATGGCTGATGAGCATTACGGTGAACACGGCTCTCAAATACCTTCGGGACAACCCGCAAGTCGCCTATGCTCATGATTTGGAAGATTTAGAAGATTTGGTGGATGAAAACAACGATGACCTCTCACCCGAAGATATGATGAGTGCCATCAGGAAGGCTGACTTCAAACAGGAGGATGTCTTGAAAGCTATAGCCCAACTACCTGACCATCACCGTGTTGTTCTGAACCTCTACGTCTTCGAGCAGCTCTCCCACAAAGAGATTGCCAGTTTGCTGAACATCTCCCAAAACACATCGAAATCCCACCTAATGCGTGCCCGCAAAGAGTTGCAAATCATCCTCTTTAACAAGTCTAAACAACAAAAGAGAACGCTTATGGCACTATTTCCGCTACTTTTTGCGCCCGATTGCGCTATCGACGGCTTCTGTCGTCATCAGCTGCGAGGTTTTGCTATTCCGCCGCTGCACCCGATTGCTTTGACGGACTTCCCTGCTGCGGCCTCCCAAACGTTACCCCCGCGTATGAAACTCCACGCATGGAGGGCACCTTTGGCTGCCGGCGCAACCACCATCACGGTCAGCGCTCTGATGGTACCGTTCCTCCTCTCACCTAAAGAGATCACAACACCACCCAGGCTCACGCCAACACCGGTTCCTATTGCTATCGACAGCACCCTTCATCAACAAACTGCTTTACAAGAAGAAGCGATTCCACAGCCGACACCTGTAGCGTCCGTTCCTCGTCATTCGCACCGTAAACAAACGGATAAACCTGACGCGCCCACAATCAGCCAAGCCGAGATTGACACCAGCTCACAAGCCCCCGCCAACTTAGTGGTCAAGAAGGTGAAGCGGCAGAAACGACAAACCATTGTCATAGGAGATCATCACCAAAATGTCAACAACAATGAATAAACATCTCTTAATCAGAACATTAGTTTTCATATTTGGATGTCTATTTTGGGTGTCACCGATTTGGGGACAAGTAGATGAAACGAATAGTTCATCAGATACATTATATATATACGAAGAGGAAATCGTCTATGACACGTTGTACCTCAACAACAAATCGCTCTCGAAAGAGGATCTGTTGGAGGCTTTTCAGCACAACGGGTTAGGTCAACTCTACTACAACAAAGGGCATTATTGGCTCACTGGCAACGACAATGTCTATCAGCTTAACAACAACGACCTTCAGAAGCTTTTCACGCCCGCTCAATATGAGAGCTACCGCAAGGCAAAACGGGAACAGTATATCAGTATCCCTTTCTATGTTTTGGGAGCCGGTGCAGCAGCGACGGCAGGTTATGGCTTAGTCAGGTTCTGCGCTGGTTTCATACAATCGGCGAATCAAACCGACCCTTCAAATAGCCAAGCGTATGTTGACATTTGGCAAAGTGCCATGGTAGGACTTTTCTTTTTCGGGGGCGGGCTCCTATTGACCCCTTGCTTTTTTGTGCCTGCGATCATCCTGAGTGTCAAGGGCAAAGTTACGCTCAACAATATCGCTGACGAGTTCAATTCGCCAAGCACATCCTTGCGACTTTCGTTTGGCCCAACTCCAGCAGGGGTTGGCGTAAGTCTATCATTCTGAAACCTTTACGAAGGTGTTTGCGGATGTTCGAATGCAATGGACTTCCGTTCGGATAATCACAAACACCTTACCTTTAATCATCAAGAAGTCCTTGAAAGTATTATGAAAAAAGTATTAGTTTTAGTATCAGCAGTTTTCATGCTGGCAGCAGTTTCCACCTCTTGCAACAAAACAGGTTGCCATTGCTATGTCAAGACTGACATCATGCATCTCGCTCCTGTTTATGATGACGAAACATCCACAAAAGAGGAGTGCAAGGCTATCGAAGCTCAGCTCAATGAAGAGGAAGGCATGAACATTTACAAATGCAAACAATAAGACAACGCATTTGTGACGGCGGGCGGATCTGACACGTCCGCCGTTTTTTTTATTTCTAACGACAACTCGGACAACCTGGACAACTATTATTTGAAAAAGTGTATTTTTGCGTGCTGGAAAAGAGGGTCGAGGGTCGAGGCAATAGTAGGGACTGTAGGGATGTCATATCACGGCATCCGTAATCATGGTCAAAATCAAAGTCACATGAAAAACCTCATTTACAAATTGGTCATCACAGTGCTCTTCGTCTGCACTGCGGGATTCGTGCGGGCGCAGAGTGATTTGCAAACGTTTCGTACGAACTACGAACGGCTACAGCAGATTTACAGTCCCAACGAGCCGGACGCGATTTTGATGGCGGATTCGTTGGCGAGAATTTCCGAACAACCCTACAAGGCGCTGTACAACTACCTGGTTTCAATCATGTTGCCGAAGCTGCGACCCTTTATGGGGTTGAAATCCGACGCCCACGACATCCGCGACGTGATGAAGTGGTCGCAGGAGGAGGTCTATGACAACATGTTCCGCTACGCTGACACCGCCTTCAGCCAGCTGTTCACCTACGGTCTGATTCCCGCCGACGGTTTCGAGTTCATGATGCGACCCGGCAACATCTCCTCGCTGCCGGGCATGACGCTGATGGATGTCGCCCTGTTGAGTCTGATCGATTACCACCTGTACCCTTGTGATAAATATATTGACAGCGCCATCGCCTTGCACCGCGAGCGCAACGACCGCGAACTGCTGATCGAGTACGAACTCTATTTGTTAGATCTTGAATACAAGGATTTCCCCAAAGAGCGAGACCCGAATCATTATGGACAAGCGTTGAGCGCTTTGAAGGAAAAATACGGACAAAGCGCCGCCATCGACTATGAAAACGCCATGTTTCTGTACAAACTCGTTGAGCATTACGATCACAACGAAAGACAAAACGACACCATCCCCGAGGAGCTTCGGAAAGTGTACAGCTCACTGAGCGAACGCTTTTTCCGTGATGTGAAAAACAGCGCCAAGGAGAGTTTCTACCGTGAGAATGCCGCCATCATGTTGGAGCACATCACCCGACCGGAAGTGCTTCCCCGCAGTAATATGAGCGAATACCTGATGCCGGCCGCCAAGATTCTACTCCCTATCAATTACCGGAACGTGGACACGCTGTACGTCACCGCGTACCGCAATGTGGATGAAAATGGCTTTTTTATCCTATCCCATAGTCGTTTCCCCGACCTGCGAGGTCCTGATTATGTCGGTCCCGTGACGCAACAAAGGTTCGTGCTGCCGCAAGCTATGCCGCACCGTTTCCGCAGCACCGATCTCTTTCTCGACAGTCTGCCGGTGGGCAACTGGCTGCTGCTGTACCACAAGACGCCCGTGTGCGACTCCACCTCAACTCTAATGGCGCAGAAACTGACGGTAACGAACATCAAAGCGGAGCAGGTGACCATGGGGAAACACGCCACCGTCATCTTCACCGAAGCCCGCACTGGAAAACCGCTCAAAGGGCTGAAAGTGGTGAAAGAGGAGATGGACGAAGACTACAACTTTCATCGATTCCACTGTCGCACCGACCGGCTCGGAAGCATCCGCGTTCTCAACTACAAAGATTGGGAATTCTTTGTGCATGACGGTCCCGATTGCGTTTTCTCCTTTTTGAACGATAACTTGGAATACGAAGACATGGACCGGAAGTCTCGGCGTCAAGAGGTTGCGCGACGTTACAGCCTCGACAGATACACAACTGCTGATTTTTCCCGTATCATCCTCGACCGCACGCTTTACCGACCCGGGCAGACCGTGTTCTTCAACGTCTATCTCATCAACGGACGCAGAATGCAGACCAACACGCCCCTCACGGCGATTCTCAAAGATATTGACGGTAAAGAAATAAGCCGCATCTCACTGAAGACGAACGAATTCGGAACGGCATCCGGTAATTTCGTCCTGCCCGAGGACCTCACCCGACAAGGCAACATCTTTATCCGGAATGAAAAGGGCGAAATGGTGGATTGGCAGCGGTTCTATGTGGCGGCCTACAAGCTGCCCACATTCCACGTGCGGTTGGACGAGCTAAAGGGTTCAGTGTCAGCCAGCGACACGCTGCATTTTTCGGGGCGTGCGGTCACGTTCACCGGCGATCCCATCGGCAATGCGTCCGTATCCGTACGGCTGGAGAGCGACAAAGACCCGAACCTCCGCTACGATTTGCAAACCGACTTGGAGGGACGGTTTTCGTTCATCTACAAGTCGCAAGACACCAACATTCGCTGGTTACCTCTTCACGTATATGTCTCTGTGACAGACATCAACGGGGAGACTCAACAGGTGGACAAAGATTTCACCCTCTATCAGAAGCCGTTCGATGTTTACATTTTCACCGAAGATGTGGATCTTTCACAAAGCGATACATTCCGCAGCAAGATCAGTATCCAAAAAGACGGAAGTCGCAAGATTAATTTGCCGACCAAGGTGGAAATCTACCGCGTTCAAGAGCCCGAAAGCTATAAACCGTTGATTTACTACGGATATTTCAAGCCCGATTGCCCGATAGCGAGCGACGAGGAGTATCAACGCTATTTTCCGCAATACTCTTTTGCGGAATTATTTTTACAAATAACAATATAGCTT
>CAMJXE010000132.1 GCA_946409645.1 uncultured Bacteroidales bacterium | reverse complement strand
ATCGAATGTCTCTCGCTCCGTGCAATATCATTCTCAAAAAGCATGTCGGAGATTCCACTGGGATGCTGTGCCGAATGTCTTGTTTTGGAGACAGTTAATATTCCCTCAAACATCCGTCACATTGGCTATGACGCTTTCGTGAAGTGCTTACGTTTGCAGACGGTTACCATTCCCGAAGGGGTCATTAGCATCGAAGAAGGAGCATTTTCCTATTGCGACAAATTGGCCACCATTTCTCTCCCTTCGAGCGTCAAGGAAATCGACGAGGATGTGTTCTACAGTTGTGATGCTCTGCAGGAAATCATTGTCCCAAAAGGTTGTAAGGAAAAGTTTGTCGAGATGTTGCCGGATTGGCAGGAGCAAATCAAGGAAAAAGAATGACGAGTGCATTTGAAAATCTTTGGTGCTGCTGTTTGAAATAGTTGTATTTTTGCCATTTCAAAACAGCAAAAAATGGACAAGTTCATTAAATGCATCTGGATTACTAACACGATAGCGGCAGCAGGCGAGGATGGCATCACATTGGCCGAGCTCAACCGTAAATGGACAGCTGACCCTGAGAATGATCCTATCCCCGACCGCACCTTCTATCGTCTAAAGAACCAAATTGCTGACATTTTTGGCATTGACATTGAATGTGACAAAGGTCGGAACACCTACTATATCCCATACCGTGACGAGCTATACGATGACAAATTGAAAATGTGGCTGCTTAACAGTTTTGCGTTGCATAACCGGCTGTCGGGCGACCCGCAGTTGCGGCGACGCGTGCAGTTCGAGGAGATTCCAGGCGGCACGCATTGGCTGGACTCCCTGTTAGATGCTATGCAGAAGTGTCTTAAAATCAGCATTTCATATCAGAAAAGCTTTGAAGACGATTTGACCGAATATGCGCATTGCAAGCCTTTTGGACTAAAGTTGTTCAAGCAGAGATGGTATCTCATTGCGGAGAATAAAGAAGGGGCAATGAGATTCTTCTCTCTTGACCGCATTCATAACTTGGAGGTTTCCGCAGAAAGCTTCCAAATGTCGGAGAATTTCGATATGGAGAAACTGTTCGAAGAGGCTTTTGGGATGTATGTGAATCCGGAAATCAAAGCGGAACGGGTTGTGGTTAAGGCAGACATCCCTCAAAGCCAATACCTGAAAAGTTTGCCGTTGCACCATAGCCAACGCATCATAGAAGAATCTGACGATTATGTGGTCTTTGCCTGGAAACTGAAACCAACCTACGATTTCATCCAGCAGTTGCTCACCATGAACCTTCACATAGAGGTGCTGGAACCGCAATCACTGCGGAAACAGATGGTGGAGTTGTTAAATACCATGCTGGGAAAATACAAGAAGAAACATAACACCTCTTTTTCAAAAAACAGATAAAAGGGGATTTTTTCAATAATCTGTGTAATCCGTGAAATCTGTGTGACTACATCTTTTTCGCCGCAGGCGAACCTGGAGAAATCCTCAAAACATTTGCAGTAGAGACGCGGCGCGCCGCATCTCTACAATGGTTCCTCACACCACTATTCTTCAAACACGTCGTCCTCCAACGTCAGTTCCCCTCTTAACGGCACCTCCATCGCCTGCTTGATCTTCTTCACGTCGGTGAAACAGCCGAGAAGATACATCAGCTTGGTGATGGCGGCTTCCGTGGTCATATCGTGGCCGCTGATAACACCGATGTCGGAAAGGTTCTTGCCAGTGTAGTAACGCCCCATCAGCACACCGCCGCCGCCCTTGCACTGGGTGACATTCACAATCACAATTCCCCGATTCACAGCATCTTGCAGGACACGTGAGAAGTTAGGGTTGGTGGGTGCATTCCCCACGCCGAAAGTCTCCATAATCACCGCCCGCAAGCCCTTGGTCTGAAAAACAGTCTCCAATAAAACATCGCTGATGCCCGGAAATATCTTCAGAACCGCCACGTTGGTGTCCATTTTGTCGTGAACGACGAGCGGGTTCTTGCTGTTCGGGATGAAGAAATAGCGTTTGTGGTAATCTATGAAGGTGTTCACGTCGGCCAGCTTCGGGTAGTTGGGCGAATAGAAGGCGTTGAACCGCGCTGCATCGTCCTTGTAGATGCGGTTGCCACGGTAGAGCGCGTTCTGGAAATAGACACACACCTCGCGAATCATCGGGTGACCATCTTGTTCCACAGATGCGAACTCAATGGCATTCAAAATGTTACGACGTCCGTCGGTGCGGATGACTCCCAATGGCAACTGCGAACCAGTGAGAATGACAGGTTTAGCCAAATTCTCCAACAGGAAGCTCAACGCTGATGCCGTGTAGGCCATCGTGTCAGTGCCGTGCAACACCACAAAGCCGTCGAAACGGTCGTAGTTCTCCCCTATCACCTTCGCCAAACGAATCCAAAATTCCGGATTGGTGTCGGAAGAGTCAATCAACGGCAACAACGACTCAAAGGTCAGCTCCGTGTTTAACAGAGACAACATCGGCAGTTGCTGGTGCACATCCTTGAATTCGAACGGTTTCAGCGATTTCGTTTCCGGGTCCATCATCATGCCAATGGTCCCGCCAGTGTATATTACGAGTACTTTTCTCATATTTTCAGACTTGTGAATTGTGATTTGTGAATTGTGAATTGTGATTTGTGAATTGTGAATTGTGATTTGTGATTTGTGATTTGTGATTTGTGAATTGTGACTACTTCAATGAACAATTCGAAAGTCTCCCAAAATTTCAAATCTAAAATCCTAAATCTAAAATCCTAAATCTATTTCAATATATTCCCAAGTATGTCTCTCGAAATCTCCCGCGTGATCGTTCTTGTCGCAGCCGACGTGCTGTTCTTAATGACTTTCTCAGTGGTGGAGGTCTTCGAGTTGCTCTTTTTGCCGGTCACTTTGTTGCTGACTGCTGTGCCCAACGCGGAGGCGACAGTTGCCGTCACGGCTGTGATCACGGCTTTGACGACTTTGCCGAAAACGCCCTGCTTCTTTGTGGATTTCGTCTCCTTTTCCGCTTTCTTCTCCTGTTTGGCCACTTCTATGGCTTGTTTTTCAGCCTCTTGGACAGCCAGTTCCTCCTCCATTTGTTTGATCAAAATCTCGAAGGCACTCTCATTGTCAACCGGAGTGTCGTATTTGCCGTAGATGCGACTCTGTTTGATGATGTCCATCCGCTGACCTTCGGTGACAGCCCCGATTTGCGAAAGCGGGAAAAGCACTTTCGCCCGTTGCACGATGGCAGGAGCACCCTTCTCGTCCAAGAAGCTGACCAACGCTTCGCCAGTCTCCAAGTTCATGATGGCCTCGTCGGTTTTGAATGCCGGATTGGTACGGAAAGTGTCGGCTGCGGCACGCACAGCCTTCTGATCCTTAGGCGTATAGGCACGTAATGCATGCTGGATACGATTGCCCAGCTGACCAAGGATGTTGTCGGGAATGTCGTTCGGATATTGGGTGATGAAGTAGATACCTACTCCCTTGCTTCGAATCAGACGAATCACTTGTTCGATCTTCTCTATCAAGGCTTTGGAGGTGTCTTCGAACAGTGTGTGCGCCTCATCGAAGAAGAACACCAGCTTCGGAAGCTCCAAATCACCGACTTCGGGCAGCGTAGAATAAAGCTCTGAAAGCAACCACAACAGGAAAGTACTGTACAATTTGGGTTGCATCATCAGCTTATCAGCGGCCAAAACGCTCATCACACCCTTGCCATTCTCGGTCTGGATCAGGTCGTAGATGTCGAAACTGGGCTCCCCGAGGAACTGATCGGCACCCTGAGCCTCCAACTGCAACAGAGAACGCTGGATGGCACCGATGGAGGCCGTGGAGATAATGCCGTATTTCATCGTGTATTCCTTCGCATGTTTGGCCACGTATTCAAGCATCGCGCGCATATCCTTGAGATCGATAATCATCAATCCGCGCTCGTCGGCAATCCGGAAAACGATGTTGAGCACACCGTCCTGCGTCTCGTTCAATCCGAGTAGCCTTGACAACAGCTGCGGTCCTAACTGCGAAATGGTGGCGCGAATGGGATGTCCCTGCTCGCCATAAACGTCATAGAAACGCACCGGACAAGACTGGAACTCAGGGTTTTCGATACCGAATTCCGGTAAGCGCTTCTCGATGAAGCTGCTCATCTTCCCCGCTTGGCTGATGCCCGAAAGATCGCCCTTCATGTCGGCCATAAAGCAGGGCACTCCCACTTGTGAGAATGTTTCGGCCAAAACCTGCAGGCTGACAGTCTTACCAGTACCTGTTGCACCGGCAATCAAGCCGTGACGGTTGGCCATTTTTCCTTGAATTGAAAGGGCGCCATCTTCGGAATGCGCCACGTAAAGTCCTTGTTCGTTTGTGTACATATTTTTAATGGTTAAAGGGTTAGCAGTTAAGGGTAGAAGGGTAGAAGGTCAGGTGGTTAAGGGAGTTATGATTAGCTTATAGGTATATTATCAATCAACGTATTATCGCCATCACTGTCTGCCACATAATTTTGCAATCCACTCCAATAGACTGTTCGTCGATATACTTCAAGTTTAACTTTAATTTATCTGGCATAATTTCCTGAATGTAAGTTTGTTCAGGATTTGTTGATTTTGCCAATAACTCATTCTCATTCACGTATCGGATGGAGGCATAGTCAGTGAGGCCGGGACGCACACTCAACACGCGCATCTGCTCAGGCGTGTACATATTCACGTATTTCCGAACCTCGGGACGCGGCCCCACAACACTCATTTCTCCCTTCAAAATATTGAGAAATTGCGGGAACTCGTCGATTTTATACTTCCTAAGAAAGGCACCCACTTTGGTGATACGCATGTCATCCGCACCGATTGTGATCAGACTGCCTTTGTCGGCCTCATTACACATCGTGCGGAATTTATACAGCTGGAAATCCACATTATTCCGCCCCACTCTATTCTGTCTATAGACCACCTTGCCTCGCGAATCCACTATAATGCACAGCGCAATCAGCAACCCGAAAGGAAGACCGACAATCAGCACCAATAGCGAAAAAAGAATGTCAAACAGCCGCTTCATGACCTATAACAGGGATCAGTGATATTTCCAATAGTCGTCCATTTCGTTGCCCCAATAATCGACAGGCTTAGTATCGTAGATATCCTGCTGGGTCTGGATTTTGCGGACTAATTGCATCTGCCAATTGGGGTTCTGACGTTCACCTATCATGTTGCTGTGAAGCAGTTCGTAATCGTTGCCCGTCAGCACAGGATCATAGAAAACGAATTTCACGTTCGACTGACCGCCAAGGTAATGGTAGTGCCAAATCTCGTAGGGAAGCGTCACGGGATCGGAAGGCTCCTCCTTGATATCGTCCGGCGGGCCATATTGAAGACGAACACGACCTCTATCTGTCAGATAACCACGCACTTGCTGGCTTCCGTAGAGTTTTTCCACTTCATCTACACGTCGCTTGTAATTCAACCATGCCTGCTCCGGATTTGCAGGATTTCGCTTCAGCCAGAAACTGTAGAAGAATTGCTGCATCTGCTCGGTAGAAATGTCGCGAAGGCGGTTTTCATAGAACTGGCGTTCAGAGAAGGTGCTGATCGGATAGAGCGATTTCACCATGTCCATCAGCACTTTACGGTTGGAATCTTTCTCCACAAAGGTGCCCTTCACCACTGTGTTGGTGTAGTCTTCCAAATTGAGCTGCACGGAAGGGTTGCTTCTCTGGAAGAAGACTCTATCCGCAGTAAT
>CAMJXE010000131.1 GCA_946409645.1 uncultured Bacteroidales bacterium | reverse complement strand
AAGAAGAGAAAGGCAAACGGAGCCCGTCCTTCCCGCCCAAAGAAAAGCTTGACGCGGTGCTCGGCTACATCGTCGAGCATCCTGGCTGCCGGTCCACGGAAATCATCGCGCACACCTCCTATCCGAGAACCACAATGGAGCGCTGCCTCTCCTGCCTCAGAAGGCAAGGGCTCATCGAATACTCCGGCAGCAAGAAGAAGGGAGGGTACAAGGCAGTTAGTAGTTAGCAGTCAGTAGTTGGCAATCCATGTTTGTTTATTTTGCAATAAATACTTTTTCAAGTAGAATCAATAATAAAAGATAACATGATTTTTAGGAAGCAACGGACACGCTGCCGGCGCATTACGACAAAGCCTGGTTGACCTTCTTGGAAGATTCCAACAGCGAGTTGTACTCCTCGGGAGTGATGTCGATATAGAAGTAGTAGATCGGGTTGACCGGCTGACCGTTTTTGATGACTTCGTAGTGCAGGTGCGAGCCTGAAGACATGCCCGAAGATCCCACATATCCAATCAATTGACCTCGCTTGACTTTCTGCCCAGGCTTCACGGAAGTTTTCGACATGTGCGCGTAAAGCGTTTGATAAGAGTATCCGTGATTCAATAACACGCAAATGCCATAGCCTGATCCAGGATTCTCACGGGAGACCGTGCCGTCGGCGGTGGCGTAGATGGGCGTACCCTTCGGGGCCGCGATGTCAATGCCGGTATGATTACGTAACGTCTTGAGTACCGGGTGATAACGTCTTCCAAAACCGGAGGTTATCGTGAACATGTTTTTCAACGGTCGGATGGCTGGGATGGCCGCGAGCATCTCCGCTTTTTTGTTTGCGATTTTCTCCAAAGTGTCCAAAGAACGGGTCTGCACCGCCATTCTGACGGTCAGTTGATCCGCTTTTTTGCTTGCTGTTTTAAGCAATGAGTATGCTTCCGATCGCGACAAACTGTCGAAGCGGGTGTCCTCAATCAACAGCGGATAGCGCTCACTGGCGGGCACTGGATCCGCCTCGAAGACATTACGATAGACATTGTCATCCCGGTCTTCAATGTCGGCCAACACCTCTGACATCACATCCAGGCGGGCATTCAAGTTGTCCACCTCCTCTTTCAATTCATTGTTCTCCTTTTCTAAAATTTTAACTTTCGGAGAATCAATAAAATAGAAGCTAATCCAAACGAATACCAGTGCAAAGGCCACACCGCTGGCAAACACCCATGCAATTCGTTTGAACAGATGCTTGAAGCTAAGCTTAACCTTTTCGTAGGTAAGCGTTTTCGGATTGAAATGATAGAATGACTTCGGCATTTTTGTTAATTACACCCAATACAAATTTGGTCACCTAAACCGTAACTGTTGATGTTTCCGCTGTTCCTCTTGATGAGAATTTTCAGCTGGATGCCATACCGCTGGGCGATATAGCGATAGGTATCACCGTCTTGAAGCGTATGGTAGGGAACAGAGGATTTCGTACTCTTCATTTCGAGGTAAATCACCTCATCCTCTATAGGTTCCGAGCCGTCATAAACATCGTTATAGAGCCGCAGGTTCTTTTCTGTCATCTGTAAAGAAGCAGCCAGTTTTTGGTAGGTGTCGCCGGGGCGCGCTAAGATGAACTTGGTCTTGTTGTTCTCATACACAGGACGGCTTGTGTAAGGATAATATGCTGATTTGTAGGGAATAGCGTAAGGATCTAACACGAATACATTGTGCCCATTTACTTTTTCGGGCAGTTGAGTTGACACTTGGTGGTTGTGCGTCTGTTGGGGTTGAGCAGGTTGTTGATTTTTTTCCCTGGGCTGATCCTGTTTTTTTGGTTTCTCATTCTTTTCCACGATGACCTGAATACCATTCATCTCCATCGTATCCGTCTTTTCTACAGGTTTTTGCGGCTCAGCCTTAGGTTCCTCTGTGGGTTTTGACTTCTCCGTAGGTTTAGGGGTTTCCGTTATTCTGTTGGTCACCGCTGGCTTTTCTGCAACAGGTTCTGTTTGTTGGGTGACTGGTTGTGTCACTTCAATAGGCCTCTCAACAGGCTTCGTGGCCGGTGTCGGGACGGGAGTGACCGTTGTAGGGGTTTCTACAATGCGCTCGGGCTGAGGTTTTTTCATAGCGTGCAAAGCCACCGTATCTCCTAACTTTTGAGCCACTTTGCGATCATAATGCATCAAGTAATATTTCTCGATGATGGAAATGAGCGTGTCTGCGTACTTTGGGTTACCGGAAAAACCAGCTTCTAAAAGTCCGTTAGCCCATGATTTATAATCTGTTATGGGAAAATAGAAGAGTTTCACATAACGGCTGCGCGTCGATAGGAAGAGCGAATGGTCGCGGTAGGATTCCGCATCGGTGGCGTATTTCCGGTAGCAATTTTCCTGCTTCTTGTCGGCAGGACGATAATAGGTCTCACCTTGCCACTCCTGCGTATGGCACATGATGGCAAAGTGGTTGTGACATTCGCGCACAAGGTCGTTTGTGCCCGCCTGCGATGCATAAATCGCTTGCGCTAACGTGATGCTCGCAGGAACACCGTAAAGTTCCATCTCTTGCATCGCAAGTTCCTTATAATCATCAATATAGTCATAAATGCGGTCTTCCATCGTGTATTGCGCAAAACTGATGGAGACCATCCACAAACTGATTAATAAACAATATATTCTTTTCATCGCTCTAAATTTATCGTTTTAATAATATTTGATCACCAGGGTGAATGATTGAATTTTCATCTAACATGTTATATTTCAATATGTAACGAAGCTGAACGCCATAACGTTGCGAGATGTAACGCAGCGTTTCACCCGCTTGAACCGTATGAATACGCATGGCGTTTCCGCGTCCTTTGGCCTCAACATACACAATCTCATTCTCTACGGGCTCTTCGTTTGGTCCCACATCATTGAACTTACGCAAATTGTCGGCCATTACCAAAATGTCTTGCGCGATTTTTTCGTAAGTGTCTCCTTTTTCGGCAATTACAAAGTAGGTGTTGTTGTTTTTGAACACTTTTCGATAAGTGAACGGGCTGTTGTCGGAAGGGTATTCGCTACCAAGAGCAGTGAATACTTTCTTGCCTTTTTTTTCAGAGGGGGAAGGTTTTGGGGTGGGTTTGTTGTTTTCGATTACAGGTTTCGGGGTGGTGTTGTCGGTGACTTGTGAGAGTGTCACGCCATTCTGCCAAAGGGTGTCCAAACGCGCGATGTTGAACCGTTCGATGAGGCTGATGAGACGGTCGGCATACTGCGGGTTGGTGGCGTAGCCGTCTTGTTTCAGCGTCCGCGCCCAAGCTTTGTAATCCATGATGTCCAGTTCGAAAAGGTTTGAGTAGCGCTTTCGGGTGGTCAAGAACAGCGAATGGTCGGTGTAAGATTCTGACACAGAGGTGTATTTGCGGAAGCATTCCTGCAATTCGTCATCATCGATGAGGATTGTATCGCCAGTCCATTCCTTATGGCACTTGATTCCGAAATGGTTGTTACCCTCCACGGCCAGACGACTTTTGCCGCAGGCACTCTCGAAGATGCCCTGTGCAATGGTGATGCTGGCCGGAATTTTGTACTCGCCCATTTTCTGGATTGCCACATCAGCATATTGCACAATGTAATCGCGGATATCCTGCTCATTATACTGAGCAAAAACCTCGAAACCGGACACCAATCCGATTATGACACATAATATCGTTTTCCCAAAATTATCCATTGTCAAATATCCATTATCCATGTAAATTAGGCCAATGCCTCTAAGACTATCTTGGTATAGAACTGTTTAATGTCCAACCCCCGACTTTTCACTTGCGCGGGAATGATACTCAAGGCTGTTTGACCAGGTATCGTGTTGATTTCCAAGAAGTAAGGCGTTTTGGCCTCCTCGTCAAGGATGAAATCGACTCGGACAACACCTTTGCAGTCGAGTTGCCGGAACACCAATTCAGCATACTGTTTCACAAGCTGCTCCATGTCTGTTGAAATCTCAGCTGGGGTAATCAAACTGTGACCAACATCCGTGTATTTGGCATCGTAGTCGTAAAATTCATTGTGAGCTACAATTTCAGTGATAGCCAACATTTTAACATCGCCGTATGCGGAAGTTACGCCGCAAGCTAACTCACGACCATGGATCATCTTTTCTACAATCAACTGATTGTCGTATTTTAGAGCCTCTTCGAAGGCATGTGACAACTCTTCGCGGCAATGCACTTTCGTGACACCGACGCTGGAGCCTGAGTTACAGGATTTTACGAAGCATGGATAGCCGCAAACTTCCTCGATATGTTCGATATCAATCGAATCGCCTGCGTAGAAATGCAACGACGGAGCGATGGGAATCCCCAATTGTGCCACCGCTAAATTACAATAAAACTTGTTGAAAGTCAGCGCAGATGGAAAACTTGTGCACCCTACGTATGGCAAATGGATCATTTCAAAGTAGCTTTGCAATTTGCCGTTCTCGCCCGGGGTGCCGTGAATGGCGATAAAAGCCACGTCAAAAACTATCTTCCGGTCGTCAACTGTCAAGGAAAAATCATTCTTGTCAATTTGGAAAATCTGACCGTCAGACGCTTTGTAATGCCAGTCACTTCCCTTAAAATGAATGAGATATGGCTCGAACAATTCTTTGTCCAATTGATTGAAAATATTGTCGGCGGTCTTTAAGGAGACTTCATATTCGCCGGAATCTCCGCCAGCTATCAATGCCACTTTATACATATTATTCATTAATTATATACAAATCGCAAATATAGGGTTATTTTCCACCCCTTTTTTTAGCAGTGAAATTGTTTTTTAACAACAGATTGTGTGTTATTCCTCCATCTTTTGGATGTTGCAGAAACGGTAATATTCGCCCTTTTTCTCCATTAATTCCTGATGCGTTCCCAACTCTTCCACACGTCCGTTTTTCAAGAAAAGAATCTTGTCGGCGAAGCGTATTGTGCTGAGTCGGTGTGCGATGACAATTCCCGTATGTTGCTTGATGTAAGGAAGTAACGCCTCTTGAAACAATAGTTCCGATTCGTTGTCCAAGGCGGAAGTGGCCTCGTCGAGAATGAAAATCTGAGGATTCTTCAGAATGGCTCGGGCTATGCTGAGTCGTTGCCGCTGACCACCGGAAAGCCGCATCCCTCGATTGCCGATTTCCGTTTGGTAACCATCTTCCAGTTCCATGATGAACTCGTGAGCCTGGGCGATTTTAGCGGCAGACACTACCTGCTCTTCCGTTGCATTCTCTACGCCAAACGTCAGATTGTTGTAAACTGTGTCATCGAAAAGGATAACATCCTGACTGACAATTCCAAACAAATTTCGTAAATCAAACAATGCGTATTGATTGATTGGGATATTGTCAACCAAAATTTCCCCAAAACGAATGTCGTAAAACCTTGATAACAAGTCAACTAATGTTGATTTTCCACTTCCGGAAGGACCCACAATCGCCATTGTTTCACCTTTCCTCAATGTGAAATTGATGTTCTGCAGCACTTCGCAATCAGCAGCTTTTTCCACATCATGATAAGAGAAACATACATCTTTGAACTCAATGACATCTTGAAATTCAACAATATGCTTAGGATTGTCACAATCCTTGATTACCTCATCCGCATCAATCACTTCGTAGAGTCGTGCTGCGGCACTCAAACCTTTTCGCATTTGGTAATAAGTTGTGGCCAAGGATTTTGCAGGCGGTATCATGCGAGCGAACACCACAAAGTAGAGCATGAACAAGGTACCGCGGGACGCAAAACTTTCGGGAAACACGACCAGGCCGATGAGGGAAATCACTAATGCGGTAAAAATGCACAGAAATTCTATCAAAGGAGCCCCTAACTCTTTGATTCTAAATATTTTCTTGTTTAGACGATAGAATTGGAAATTCTCTTTTCGGAACTGTTCCGAAACATATTCCTGCGCATTGTAACCCTTTATAACACGCAAACCATCTACCGCCTCCTCAAAATAAGCGGTCATTCTTCCGATAAGTTGTTGTGACTTAAGGGAATAATTACGAATATTCTTCCCGATAATCGACAAAACAATACCCATGAACGGAATAATAAGCAATGTGACGATACTGAGTTTCACACTGATGGTGAAAAGGGTGATTAGGTAGGC
>CAMJXE010000130.1 GCA_946409645.1 uncultured Bacteroidales bacterium | reverse complement strand
GATAAATGCGATCTTGCTTTGTCTTGGGTAGGGCAGACCATTGTTCGCCTTGTTTGAGAATGTCTCTGGTGGGCCAATACGCCCCCTATAATCCTTTGTGATTAATAAATCCTATACCAATCAGCTTCTCCATCGGGTCCCCCGCAATCTCCCCGATCTCGCACCCCGCCGCTTTCGCCGCCTCGCGCAGCACCTTCTCGAAGTTCGCGGCGATGGAACCGGTGAAATGCCACGGAAGTCCTTTGCAGCTTGGATAATATCTTTTCTGTTTCATGAAGAAGAGGGTGAAGGCCTCCGTGACGATTTGTCGGATAGCGGGTTCTGCGATGTTCTCTTTCAGGAACGGCGCGAACTGCGACAGGAACAGATTCGGCTTCGGCTCTTGGTAGAGCTTGTGCAGCACGAGTTCGCGGTTGAGACGGTATCGTTCCTCGAAGGCCGTGCAGACAGGGTGGGGGAGCGTGTCGGATAAGTATCCGGTGATCAGCTGTTTGCCGAGGTCGGTGCCGCTGCCCTCGTCGCCCAACATCCAGCCGAGGGAGGGCGCGCGGCCTACCATCTCTCGCCCGTCGTAATGACAGGAGGCCGCGCCGGTGCCGAGGATGCAAACGATGGCCTCCCGCGCGCCCGCAAGCGCGTGACAGGCGGCCATCAGGTCCGACCAGACCCGGATTTCGGCCATCGGGAAGAACATGCGCAAGTAACTCTCCATGCGCCTGGCGTTCTGCGGGGTGGCGCACCCTGCCCCGTAATAATCTATCCCTCTGATGGTTGCCTCTTTCGGAAACTGCGGCGCCGCTTCTGCAAGGGTGCGCATGATGTCCGCCTCCGGGGTGTAGTTGGCGTTGATACCCGCCCCCTGGCAACGGAAGAGCTTCCCGTCGTGTAGCAATGCGAAGGCCGTCTTGGTGCCGCCCGCATCGATCAGGAGATGAGCGCCTTTTGGGGGATAATTCATGATGGGTGATGGGTGATTAAAGGGTAAAGTCATAGTCAAGGATTCAGATGCGGCAAAGATACTATTTTTACTTTGACACCGATGGTTGATCTGAAAAGGTTTTCGCAAAAAAATAATCGACATGCGATTATGGAAAAAAATGTACTTTTGCATAATCTATCAAAAAAGCAAAGTTTTTTTTGTGAGACCTTTGTGGATAATATTAAAACACTTAAAATCAGATAATTATGACAAATACAGTTTTGTTAATCATCGCTGGGGTGGTTTTCCTTATAGTCGTACTCGCCATCTGTTACGTAAAGGCTCCACCGAAAGACGCATACGTCATTTCCGGTCTTTCTCGCAAACCGCGAATCCTCATCGGCAAGGGCGGGCTCCGCATCCCCGGCCTCGAACGGGTCGATAAGGTGTTCCTCGGACAGACGAGCGTTGACATCAAGACCTCCACACCGGTTCCTACCAACGACTTCATCTCCGTCGTGGTGGATGCGGTGGCCAAGATCCGTGTTATCAACACCGACGAAGGAATACGTCTGGCCGCCAAAAACTTCCTGAACATGACAGAGAAAGACATCGCCACACAGATCAAGGACTCATTGGAGGGCAACATGCGGGAAATCATCGGCACGCTGGATCTCAAGTCACTGAACATTGATCGTGACGGTTTCTCCGACCAAATTGCCAAGAAGGCCGCGCCCGACATGGCGAAGCTCGGTATCGAGGTTATTTCGTGTAATATTCAGAATATCACGGACAATGAAGGCCTTATCAAGAATCTCGGTGCGGATAACACGTTCAAAATCCGCAAGGAGGCGGCCATCACCAAGGCTCAGGCCGAACGTGACATTGCCATCGCTGAGTCGGAGGCTGCGAAGGAGGCCAACGACGCCCGCGTCCTCAACGAGACCATCATCGCGGAGAAGAACAACGAACTGGCGGTGAAGAAAGCCAACCTCAAAGTGGTGGAAGACACGCAGCGTGCGAAGGCCGATGCCGCGTATGAAATCCAAAAACAGGAGCAACAGAAGACGGTGAACGAGAAAACCGTGGATGCGGAAGCCACCAAGCAGCTGCTGACCCAGGAACGGCAGAAAGAGATTAACGCTGCTGCCGTTGAGGCCGAGACCGAGAAAGCCCGCAAAGAAGGGGAATTGACGCTGGAGCAGGTCAAGATTCAGAAAAACAAGCTGGAGGCGGAAGTTCAAAAGACCGCCGATGCCGAGAAATACCAGAAAGAGATAGAGGCTGCCGCTGAACTGGAGCAGCGCAAGCGCAAGGCCGAAGCTGAAGCCTACGAGGCTGAGCAACGTGCCCGCGCCGTACGAGCACAGGCAGAAGCCGAGATGTTCCGGATGGAACAAGAATCCATTGGTAAGAAGAAACTCGCCGACGCGGAAGCATACGCCATTGAGCAGAAGGGTATTGCAGAGGCTTCCGCCATTGAGAAACGCGGTATCGCCGAGGCGGAGGCTATGGAGAAGAAGGCTATGGCATTCCAAAAATATGGTGATGCGGCCAAAGCACAAATGGTCATCGACAAACTGCCCGAAATCGCCAAATCCGTGGCTGAACCCATCGGTTCCATCAGGGATGTGCGGATTTACGGAGGAAACGGCGACGGTATCGCGCAAATTTCCGGACAAGTTCCCACGGTCATCAAGCAGACCATGGACACTGTCGCGGATGCCACCGGCGTCGATATGTCTGAAATAGTGAAGCAATCCACCCTCGAGAACGCCGTGAAGCGCACTTCCGGGAAATAGTTCGATTACAAATTAGTAATTTGTAATTAGTGTTTTTTAATCAGTAATTCGTGATTTAGGCTGTCTTGAAGGGCAGCCTTTTTTCACAATCCAGAAAGAACTTCCGATTGTTCAATGTTCAAAGTTCAATGACTAACGTTCTTTATTCCGGATTTTTCATCAAATACAGGATGTTGCCATCTTTGTAATAGACATCCTCGCGGTATTGCACGGTGCCGTCCTCGCCGACGAAACAGGTGTAGTATTCGATGAAGAGCGGGATGGATTTGCGCAGGGCGACGCTCGTGGGGCGCAACTTACGGTAGAACTGCTTGTCCCAGTCGCTGAGCTTTGCGTAATATATGGAGTCCTTCTCGTGCAGCTTTTCCAAATACTCCTCACCCTTTTCGGTGGTGGGTTTCGCGCCGGAGATGATGTGCAGCTGCTCGATGTAGTTGGTGTCGAAGTTGTTGACGCGGTAAACCCACTCGGCTACGCTGTCGGGATTCTGCACACGCACACAGCCGTGACTCAGCGCCCGCTTCCGACGCTTGAATGCCCCCTTGTTGTTGGTGTCGTGCAAATAGACAGACTCTGAGTTGGCGAACACGAATTTGTAGAGCCCCAGTGCGTTGTGGCGCCCAGAAGTCTGATGCAGTCGGTAGGGAATGTTGCCCCGGTTCACCTTGCTCCAATCAATGGAGTCGGGCACGACATACTGCCCGTTGCGGCTGTCGCGGATGTAGAGACGCTCGCGTTTCACCACCGCCGTGTTGCTCTTCACTAACTTGTGGTAGTATTCGTCTTTGATGATGTCGTATGGAATGTTCCACTCGGGATTGAGTACTATAGTTCGTATCCTGCTGTACATCAGCGGAGTCTCGGCTTTGTAGGGGGTGATGATGCCGCCTTTGTGCCGCGCCGCGACCTTCTCGGGGTTCTGTGTCTTGCCGCAACAGATACGATTGCGCATCACCACCGAATCCTGCTGCACCACACTCAGCATATACTCGGGAATGTTGACGGCGATGTGGAGCGTGTCGTCACTCTTTCGGTGCAGCTTTTTCCAACGCAGCCGCTCCATGTTGGCCGACAACGCATCCATATAATATTGTATTGGTCGATTCAGCTTTTCGATAGTCTCTGCATCAAGACTGTCGCTTTCGGGGATTCCGTTCTGTCTGCGGAAGGTGTTGATGGCCGACAAAACATTTTCGTTCAGGGTGTTGTCGCTGTTCTTGACGTTGATACCTAATTGATTAAGACGCTCGCATAATGGAGCGATGTTTGCATTCTGACCGTCTTTGCGCACACGGAAGTCGGGAATCGTCACTGCGGCCGTGTCAGAAGTCATGGTCGTGTCCGATATCGTGCACCAGCGCTTTAACTCTTTCTGAAGTTTTTGGTATTCAGGAGTTTCTGGAGTATGAGCGGAAAGATATTCGGAGAATATCGCGATGCTGTCGAGGGCGTTCAGAAGGAAGGCGGAGTCGGGAACGAGCGTTTCGTAATACCATTTGCTACCGTGCACTCTCTTCGGGCTCACCGCGCCGTACTCCAGCGCACAGGCGTAGCGTAAATACTGGTCGGTGAGTATCCGCTCGATACGGTAGAGATGCGGGTATAGCGCCTCGTTGTCGGGTACCTTGTATTCCGTCAACTGTTTGATAATCTGTTGGATACTGTCAATATGGAAATACTCGCTGGGAATGCCGTGGTTGGGGTAAGCGTTTGTCAAAGAGGAAATCAGCGAGTCGGTCATCGCCTCCTGCAATCCTTTCTGCGTCCAGAACGGATGAAAGTTCCGTTCGCGGTAGAAGTCGCGTACCAACGAGGGCATGAGTAGCGTGTCGGTCTCGCTATGGATTTGTCCCTCAACAAATTGCACATACTCTTTCTCTTTGAAATGCTGATAGTGTTTGAACCAGTGCGGCTGGGCTTGCACCTTTTCTTTGCGTTGGCAACCGTCTAATGCAATGGCCATAAACAGGAGCAAGGAGAAGATAAATAGGAGCGTGAAAAGAGTGATGACCAGAGCATGCGGCGTGTAGTTGCGAAGCCTCCGGAATAATGTGCTTGCGAAAAGGTGCAAACGGTTCATGACAATATTTAAAAATTGGGGTGCAAAGATAATCATTTTTCGGATCAGCAATGAATCTCCAAAATTTCGTTCCAGTCGGTGGTGTAGTTCTGCGACAGGTGGTTACGGTTCATCCTGACTCCCTCGAAACCGGCAGTGGCCACCACCACGGTCCGATGGCCTTGCTTCTCGTTGATGTGGTCTAAAGCTTGCATCAGCCGGTCGTGTTTTTCGCGATCTACCTCGTCGAAGAGCACCGTCTGCACGCTCTCTTTCGGGGAGATCTGTGTCAGCGCTACCCCCGCCTTCTTGTAGAAGGTGCCCTGTCGGAAGAGCTGGGCCGCGGTCTTCACGGCAATGTCGGCCAGCTCCACGGTGCTGTCGGAGGCGGCGGGCAGCGTCACGAGCCGGTTGTCGTAGTGCTGCTCCTGCTCGTGGCGGAAGCGGTTGGTGAGCAGGAAGACGAACATGGCGTGGCAGACACTCCCCTGTTTTCGTAACTTTTCGGCGGCCATTGACGTGAACAACGCCACCTGCTCCTTGATGTCTTCCACGTCACTAAGCTCCTTGCTGAAGCTTCTGGATGCCATAATCTGCTGTTTGTCAGGGATGTGTGCCTCGAATTCGATGCATGGGCGACCGTGCAGCTCATACCATGTCTTCATGCCGCCGAGGTGCATTTTGCTGCGTACAAAGTCCAACGGTTGCTGCGAGAAGTCGTAGGCGGTGAGGACGTTTCGGCTCTTCAGCATGGCGGAAAACCGTCGCCCGATGCCCCAAACATCCTCAATGGGGAACTTTTTCAGCACCTTTTCGATGTCCTGTGGCCGGTGCATGTAACAGCTGCCCTTGAGCTTCGGGTACTGCTTGCAGAGTTTCGAGGCGATCTTGGCCAATGTCTTGGTGTGCGAAATGCCCACGCTGATGGGAATGCCGGTGTCTTTCAGCACTTTGCGGGAAACGTAATGCCCGAAAGCGTCGAGTTCTTCCTCCCTGATGCCGCGGAGGTTGAGGAAGGATTCGTCGATGGAATAGACCTCGGTGGCGGGACAGAGACCGCGCAGGGTCTGCTGCACGCGCTGCGACATGTCGCTGTAGAGGGTGTAGTTGCTGGAATAGACCGCCACGTTGTGCCGCTTGATGAGGGCTTCGAGCTGGAAGTAGGGATGCCCCATCTTGATGCCGAGCCGCTTAGCCTCGTTCGACCGCGCAATCACACAACCGTCATTGTTGGAGAGGATAATGACGGGCCGTCCGTTGAGTGACGGGTTGAAGACGCGCTCACAGGAGACGAAGAAGTTGTTGCAGTCGGCGAGTCCGAACATGTGGGTGGTTTAGGGTTTAAGGTTTAGGGTTTA
>CAMJXE010000129.1 GCA_946409645.1 uncultured Bacteroidales bacterium | reverse complement strand
TTCCCGGCCACAGCGGGCAGCTGCGGCCGAAGCCAATTCCCCTTCTATTTTAGAAGGGGTGCCGTCAGGCGGGGTAGTAATATTAAACATCAGAATTCCTTCTGAAAAAATGATCATCATCGACGATATTCGAATCAAAGACAACGATGCACACAATCTCCCTGAAAACAGGGATTTGTTGCGCTATGTGCGTGAAAATCGCAGGGCCGGCAACATGGCCGAGATCGCATTTTGGAAACAAGTGCACAAGAAAATGTTCCATGGCCTTGATTTCGACAGACAAAAGGTCATCGGCAACTATATCGTTGACTTTTTCGTGAAAAGGCTCGCACTTGTAATAGAGATAGACGGAGGCTCGCACAATGAGAAGGCTGAGTATGACGCACAGCGTGACAAGTATCTGGAAGGTCTCGGACTGAAAGTTTTCCATACGACAGACTTTGACGTACTACAGCACGTGAACATTGTGCTGGCGGATTTGAGGAAATACATTGTTGAGAATTACGAGCATGAGGATTATGAAAAAAAGGAATAAGAATGCCTGTGTTACTACCCCGCCCTTCGGGCACCCCTTCTAAAACAGAAGGGGAGTTCGCCCGCCCGGCACAGTGTGCCGTGGCCGGAAACAGTGTGCGAACGAGAGTGTTGACATCGCCAACAATTAGGCATTGGCAGCAAAAAGCTTTTTTCTGAGATACTTATGATTGGAAATCAAACATGCGAAACTTAAAGTATTAAGACGTCACACGTCAAAAAACTTGTTGAAAACTTTTTTCACGTAAGTGACTGAGTGTAAAGAAAAAGTGTATATTTGCACGCTTGTTAGAAAAACTGGTTTTCCGAGTTTAATCAATTGGTTTTCAGTTGGTTGGATAATGTTACAAAGTGTCGAAACAGGCAGAAAAAGACAATTAATTTTATAAATTTAACCAAAAATGTCAGGATTAATAGGAAAAAAAATTGGGATGACTAGCATCTACGATGCCTCCGGCAAGGTTGTGCCGTGCACGGTGTTAGAGGCTGGTCCTTGCGTGGTCACGCAAGTCAAAACCGTCGAGACGGACGGCTACAGTGCTATCCAATTGGCTTACGACGAGAAGAAAGAGAAAAAGACGACGAAGGCTCTGAAGGGTCACTTCGAGAAGGCCGGTACCACGCCGAAGAAGATTTTGCGTGAGTTCACCCGTTTCGAGGAAGGCCACCAGAAATCTTTGGGTGACGTGCTCGACGTTACCGTCTTCGAGGAAGGCGAGTTCGTGGATGTGAGCGGCACCTCCAAGGGTAAAGGCTTCCAGGGCGTTGTGAAACGTCACGGCTTCCGCGGTGTCGGCGATGCCACCCACGGTCAGCACAACCGTTTGAGAGCCCCTGGTTCCATGGGCGCATCCTCCTACCCGTCACGCGTGTTCAAAGGCATGCGCATGGCTGGTCAAATGGGTAACGCCAAGGTCAAGGTCATCAACCTCCAGATCATGAAGATCGTGAAAGAGAAGAATTTAGTATTAGTAAAAGGTTCCGTTCCGGGAGCCAATGGTTCATATATAATTATTGAGAGATGGAGCTAACAGTTTATAAAATCGACGGCAGTGCAACTGCAAAGACGGTTACCCTGAACGATAAGATCTTCAACGTGGAACCGAACGATCATGCCATCTGGCTTGACGTGAAACAATATTTGGCAAATCAAAGACAAGGTACCCACAATACGCTGGAACGCTCCACCGTGTCAGGCAGCACCCGCAAGCTGAAACGCCAGAAAGGTACTGGCGGCGCTCGTGCAGGTAGCATCAAGAGCCCGACGATCCGCGGCGGTGCCACCGTGTTCGGACCTCATCCTCGCGACTACGGTTTCAAACTCAACAAGAAAGTGAAACGTCTCGCCCGTTTCTCCGCCTTCACCTACAAACAACAGGAAGGCTGCATCACCGTGGTGGAAGACTTCACCTTCAACGAGCCCAAAACCAAGGAGTACAAGGCAATGCTCAAGAACCTCAAACTTGAAGGAAAGAAGACCCTCTTGCTTCTCCCCGAGAACAACAAGAATGTCTATCTCTCTGGCCGTAATCTCCAGCGCACCAACATCATGCGCGCCATTGAGGCCAATACGTATCATGTGCTTAACGCCAACAACCTCATCATCTGCGAGAGCAGCCTCAAGGAGTTGGACAAGATGTTAGGCGAATAATTCAATCACCTTAAAAATTTGAAACAATGAGTTGCATTATAAAACCCATCATCAGTGAGAAGATGACCACCGTGGCTGAGAAATACAACCGCTACGGCTTCATGGTGACGCGCGAGGCCACAAAACCCGAGATCAAACGCGAAATCGAGTCCATCTACAACGTGAAAGTGGTGCGTGTGAATACCCTCATCCAACGTGGTAAGACCACCGCTCGCAACACCAAGTCCGGTGTCATCTACGGTCAGAAGAACAATTTCAAGAAGGCTTACGTCTTCGTTGACAAGGATCAAAAAATCGATTTCTATAGTAACATCTAATTAGTTTAAGGTTTAAGGTTGAAAGTTTAAGGATGTCTTTTCCGGGCACCTGTCAAACCATAAACCTTAAACCATAAACATTAAACCAAAGTATAAAAATGGCATTAAAAAAGTACAAACCAGTAACGCCGGGTCAGCGCTTCAAAGTGATTAGCGCGTATGACGACATTACCACCAGCAAGCCCGAAAAGAGCCTCTTGGCTCCCAAGCACAGCACGGGCGGCAGAAACAACAGTGGTAAGATGACGATACGGTACCGCGGAGGCGGTCACAAGCAGATGTATCGCATCATTGATTTCAAGAGAAATAAGGATGGTGTTCCGGCCACCGTTAAGACCATTGAGTACGATCCGAACCGCTCGGCACGCATCGCCCTGCTGTTCTACGCCGATGGTGAGAAACGCTACATCGTGGCGCCTCACGGCATCAAAGTGGGTCAGCAGATCATCAGCGGCAGCGGCGTTTCTCCCGACCTTGGCAACTGCCTTCCCGTCGGCGAGATTCCGTTCGGCTCCATTATCCACAACATCGAGATGCGCCCGGGTCAGGGTGGCAAAATCGCCCGCAGTGCAGGCAGCTACGCTCAGCTGATGTCACGCGACGGCCGCTATGCCATCATCAAACTGCCTTCAGGCGAAACCCGCATGATCCTCTGCGCTTGCAAGGCCACCATCGGCATCGTCTCCAACGGGGACCACAGCCTCGAAGTGTCCGGTAAGGCCGGCCGTAGCCGTTGGCTCGGTCGTCGCCCGCGCAACCGTGGCGTCGTCATGAACCCTGTCGATCACCCGATGGGTGGTGGTGAAGGCCGTGCATCTGGCGGACACCCGCGCTCTCGTAACGGTATGCCGGCTAAGGGCTACAAAACCCGTCGTCCGAAGAAGAACTCTACCCAGTATATCGTTGAAAGAAGAAAAAAATAACCTAAAAGCTATTAATTATGAGTCGTTCATTAAAAAAAGGACCGTATATACATTACAAACTGGAGCAAAGAGTCATCGCCGCTCAGGAATCCGGCAAGAAATCCACCATCAAAACGTGGTCTCGCGCCTCTATGATTTCCCCCGATTTCGTCGGTCTCACCATCGCTGTGCATAACGGCAACAAGTTCATCCCGGTGTATGTCACCGAGGACATGGTCGGCCACAAGCTCGGCGAGTTCGCGCCCACCCGTATCTTCCGCGGTCACGCTGGTCAAAAGGACAAAGGTTCCAAATAGTTAGACCTTCCCCTTTTGAATATAGGTTATCTTCCTTCGAAATACTTTTTTTATTGTGATATGTTGGAGACCATCGCGCAAAGCGGTGGTTTCTTTTTTTATATATGCTCGTTGAAGTAAAGACATAAAAAAGTAGAGACGTTTCATGAAACGCCTCTACCGGTATTTTCGTAAGAAATAATGTTTCGATTATTTCAGCACGCCCAATTCCTTGCCGATCTTCGTGAAGGCGGCGATGCACTTGTCAAGGTGCGCGGGCTCGTGAGCGGCGGAAATCTGCACGCGGATACGAGCCTGGTCTTTCGGCACCACAGGATAGTAGAAACCGGTGACGTAGATGCCTTCCTCTTGCAGTTTGGCAGCCATCACTTGTGACAACTTCGCGTCATACAACATCACAGCGCAAATGGCAGACTCGGTCGGCTTGATGTCGAAGCCGGCAGCTTTCATCTTGCCCACGAAATACTCGGTGTTGCTGTGCAGCTTGTCTTGCAACTCGTTGGTCTCCGACATGATATCCACCATCTTGCAGCCGGCAGCTGCCACCATGGGAGGGATGGAGTTGGAGAAGAGGTACGGGCGGGAGCGTTGACGCAACATGTCGATGATCTCCTTCTTGCCGGTGGTGAAACCGCCGATAGCGCCGCCGAATGCCTTGCCGAGCGTGCCGGTGAGGATTTCGATCTTGCCGCGCAGGTTGTAACGCTCGGTCACGCCGCGACCGGTGTTGCCCACCACGCCAGCGGAGTGTGATTCGTCAACCATGACCATGGCGTCATATTTCTGTGCCAATTCGTAAATCTTATCGAGCGGACAAACGTTGCCGTCCATGCTGAATACACCGTCGGTGACGATGATGCGGAAACGCTGTGCCTGAGCAGCTTTGAGTTGCTCTTCGAGGTCGGCCATGTCGGCGTTTTTGTAGCGATAACGGACCGCCTTGCAGAGACGCACGCCGTCAATGATGGAAGCGTGGTTCAGTGCATCGGAGATGATGGCGTCTTGTTCGGTGAGCAGGGGTTCGAAGACACCGCCGTTGGCGTCGAAACAAGCAGCGTAGAGTATGGTGTCCTCAGTGCCGAAAAATTCAGCGATTTTCTTCTCCAAAGCCTTGTGAAGGTCGGAACAACCGCAGATGAAACGCACGGAGGCCATGCCGTAGCCGTGGGTGTCCATCGCTTCCTTGGCGGCAGCGATCAGACGCGGGTCGTTGGCGAGACCTAAGTAGTTGTTGGCACAGAAGTTCAGCACCTTGCTGCCATCTTGCAGCGTGATCTCACCGCTTTGCGGAGATGCAATAATACGTTCGTTCTTGTACAAGCCGGCTTCCTTGATGTCGGCCAATTCCTTTTGAAGATGTTGTTGAAAATTGGTGTACATTGGTTTGTTTATTTGTTGTTTGTATGAATATTTGTTACAGTTTGATCGTTGAGAGAATCACAGAAGAAAAAGTTTATAAGATATTGTCCTCTTAGTCTCTTATCATTTATGAGGTTGCAAAAGTACAAAAAATTATGAATGATGTTCAATCTTGTCGAATATTCAAAAAAAATCTATTTTTGCAGCTGTGGACTTTTTCCGCAAATGCTGACTGTGACACGCAATTGCGAAATCAGCCGATGTTGATTTTTCATCCTAAAATATGGGCTTATGAAACGTCTTTGTACATCTTTGCTTCTGATAACAAGTGTTTTTCTGGCAATGGGTAATCCAGTTGACACACTGAAAGCCAAACAAGTGGCCATGAATTTTATGACCCGCAGAGCGAATGTCGGTCAGGTACAGCGAGACGCGGGAGCGAAACTCGTTCATGTTGTCCGACAGTATTCCGCTTTGACGCTGGACACTATGAACTATTTCTACATTTACAATATCGGCAACTGTTTTGTGATGGTGTCGGCCGACGATCGCTTGGTGCCTGTGGTGGCATATTCCACGGAAAGCGCTTTTTTTGACACGCGCATTGCCGAAAATCTGGACTGGCTGATAGCGGAATATTGTCGGGAGGCGGATTCGGTGTTCGCTCACGTGTCGTCGTCTCATCCGATCCTTGTGGAAAAATGGAAAGAAGTGACGAAACCGGTCAGTTATAGCCCTTCCCAGACGAGGTCTGTGGTGGTAGGCCCGTTGCTAAAGACCCAGTGGAACCAGAGTCAAGGCTATAACGCAATGTGCCCCTCAAACAACAACGAGCAAGCGGTGACGGGCTGTGTGGCCACGGCAATGGCACAGCTTATACGTTATTGGCGCTATCCGACTGTCGGTTCCGGATACAAATCTTATAATTGTCCCCCCTATGGAACTCTTTCTGCCTATTTTGGCTCCACCGTCTATGATTACGACAATATGCCCGAACAACTGTCAGCTGCCAGCACAACAGCGCAGATCACAGCTGTGGCGACCCTGTTGTATCATTGCGGAATCAGTGTGGGTATGAGCTACGGCCCAGAGGCAAGTTCTGCCTCTTCGACGAATGTCCCGAATGCCTTGCATACCTATTTCAACTATCCGAATTGTAATTATCAGAATAGAATGTATTATTCTGTTGCGGCGTGGTTTTCAATGATAAAGGACGAATTAAACCAATTACGACCGGTATATTACAAT
>CAMJXE010000128.1 GCA_946409645.1 uncultured Bacteroidales bacterium | reverse complement strand
GGGAGGTCACCACATCCATCATCTCCTTGATGATTCCCTTGCGGTCGAAGCCTTTCAGTTTGATGCCGGAGAGGAAGGCGATGTCCTGCCCCTTGCGCCATTTAGTTTTGATGATGCGGTTGCCGAAGCGCGACATCTGCGCGATGGCGTTCGGACAGCTGGTCTGGTGCACCACGATGCGGTTGTCCGACACCTGGAAGCCCACCACCGTGTCGCCCGGAATAGGATTACAACAGTCGGCCAACACATACTTAATCTGCTCATAATCATCGTCCAGCAGGAAAGCATTCGGTGTCACATTCATCTGCTCGTCAATCAGTTGATTCAAGGGCTTGCTCTCGATTTCCTGAGTGACCTTCTGTTGGAAGTCGGCCAGCTCTTTAGGATTCTTCAAGGAGAGCATCTTTGCTATTTTATTCTTAGTCAGTTTCTTAGAAACGATACTATTCCAAAACGCCTCATCGTTCTTCTCCAAAGAAGCATCCTTCACTTTGCGAATATTCTCCTCAACAAATTCCACATTCAGTTCATCGAAATACTGTTTCAGCAACAGTTTTCCAGAGGAAACCAATTCTTGTTGCTCGTTTCGGAAGAAATCCTTGATACTGCGGCGTGCCTTAGGTGTCTGCACAAACTCCAGCCATTCGGCTTTCGGGAACTGCTTTTTAGAGGTGATGATCTCCACTTGGTCTCCGTTACTAAGGATCTTATTCACCGGGGTGATATTGTAGTTGACCTTCGCGCCGATACAATGGTCGCCAAGGTTTGTGTGCAGCGCGTAAGCAAAATCGAGCACGGAGGAACCTTGCGGCATCGTCTTCATGTCACCTTTCGGGGTGAAAACGTAAATTTCCTTCAAACCGAGGTTGAGACGCACTTCGCTGAGGAAGTCGAGTGCATCGGAATCCTTGCTGTCAAGGATTTCACGGGTCTTCATCAGCCAATCTTCCAGACGCTTGCTCAGCTCCGTATCTTCCATTTCGCCATCTTCCTTATATCTGTAATGTGCGGCCAGACCTTTTTCGGCAATTTCGTCCATCCGTTTGGAGCGAATCTGCACCTCCACCCAACGACCTTGCTTACTCATGGCGGTCACATGCAATGATTGGTATCCATTGGGTTTCGGGTGAGTCAGGAAATTGCGGTCGCGCATTGGGTTGGTCTGATACAAACTACAGATAATGTGATAGATACGCCAACAGATATCGAACTCTTCGTACACTGGGCTATCGAACACGAACCGCACCGCAAAAATGTCATAAACATCCTCTAAATTAATCTGCTTACGAAGCATTTTATTGTAAATGGAGGAGACAGACTTGGTTCGGCTGGAGATTTCCGCTTTGATGCCCGCTTTTTCCAATGCACTCTGAATCGGAGCGATAAACTCCGGAATCATGGTCGAGCGTTCCTTCTCCGAATCCTTAAGCTTTTCGGCGATGGCGAAATACTCGGTCGGATTGGTATAGCGCATGGCATAGTCTTCCAACTCGCTCTTGATGGCGTAAAGTCCTAATCTATGGGCAAATGGAACGTAGAAATAGGATGTTTCCGATGCAATCTTAAGTTGTTTCTCCGGCGGCATGGCATCCAAAGTGCGCATATTGTGCAGACGGTCGGCCAACTTAATGAGAATCACGCGGATATCCTTCGACATGGAGAGAAATATCTTCTTGAAGTTCTCCGCTTGGATGGAGATGTTCTGGTTATCGACCACCAAGTCCTCGATTTTTGTCAAACCATCGATGATATTAGCCACCACATCGCCGAAAAGTTCGCGCATATCGTCGAGCGTGTAGTCGGTATCCTCTACCACATCGTGCAGCAAAGCGCATATCACAGAGACAGCACCGAGGTTCATCTCAGAACAGCAAATCATCGCCACCGCAATCGGGTGATAGATGTAAGGCTCTCCACTCTTGCGACGAACGCCATAGTGCGCATTGGTCGCCAGCACGAAGGCCTTGCGGATCTGCTTGCGCTCCTCCACCGTCGTGCGAGAATAGACCACGTGCAACAACTCGCTGTACTTACGCACCACGGTTTTATTCTCTAATTCTTCATTCGGAACGTATTCTTCCATATTATTCATCAATAGATTTTATTCAGCAATTATTATGCCAGTTTTGGGTTCAAGGTTTAAGGTTCAAAGTTTAAGGTTCAAGGTTTAAGGTTTAAGGTTTAAAGGTTAATGGTTAAAGTTAAAGTCATTGTCAAAGTTATGGTCATAGTCTCAAGTTAACGGCCAACGGCCAGCTTCTTCGTCACCACCGTCTTGTCATCCGTAATCTTCACAAGATAGTATCCAGGGGTGAAACCGGCCAAATTGAGGGTGTTCACGCCGGGGGTGAGCATGGTTTGCAGCACCATGCGACCTGACAAGTCGAATAGCTGACAAAGAGACGATTCTGACTCAGTGTTCGCGGTGACAAAGCACTGGTCCACCGCAGGATTCGGATAAACGGAATAGTTCGATTCCTTTGGTGACACATAGTGGTCAACGCCAACTGTGGTCAACGCTTTGAGAACGGCTTGGTAGGCGTTCACTTTGCCATGGCCGAAACGAATCTCACCAGACTGCTCCGTAAACTGGTCGTTATAAGCGGTTTCTAAAAGAATCTCTTTCACCTGAGCAGCAGAGAGATAGGGATTCACCTGCAACACTAACGCGGCCACGCCTGCCACAAACGGACAGGCCATGGAGGTGCCTGACAACGAGACAAACTTGTAGGTTCTGCCATTGAACTGCACGGAAGTCTGACTGGTTCCGGAATAGGTGGTCGTATAACTCGAGAGAGACGAAACGATGTTCTTGCCCGGCGCGGAGATGTCGGGTTTCATCACCTGTCCGAAACTGGGGCCCGAACTGGAGAAGTTGGCAATAGCGCCGCCCACCAAATTGCCGGAAGGGGCGGTATATCGCGAAGAGTGGGCTGCCACGGTAATCGCACAGTCGATGTTTCCAGGTGTGCTGACGCCATAGAGCGCATCGACATCGGCCCAATCGGGATGGGCACTTGGCTTTGCGAAGGTGCCGCCCCAGTTGCCGTATTTGGTCTCGATGAGTGCCATGTTCCAAGCATGGAACTCACCACCTTCCGACGCCACTGCAAGACCGAACCTGTAGCCGTTGTGCTTAGCAACATCCAACTGCACCTCGGGACGGTTGTTGTAGGCGTTCGCCGACTCGGCCACGAAATAGTAATGCACGCTGTCGCCGTTGATGATCAACCAGTTGTCGTATTCACCGTCGTCAATGGTGGAATGGAACGGGGTTTCCGCCACAATGTTATAACTGTTGTCCATCGCGAAGATGGAGAAAGCGAAGGGATACCCGGGCGTTCCCATCATGGTGATGCTGGAGCCGATGGAGGAAGAGGGGAACGTAAACTGCGTGCGAAGGGTGTCCTGCTGTGTGAAAGTGTGCATAATGTGGCAGTTCACGTCGCCGTTGTTGCCCCCACTGGTGACGAACACGACCCCAAGGTCGTTGAGACGCTGCATTTCCTCCGCCAACGGGCCGGTGCCGTCCATATTGTCCAGATAGTAGAGTCCCCAGCTCATACTGATGACCAGCCGTTTGCCTTCCTGCTGCGCCACGTCGTACATCCAGCGCCAGGCATCGATCACCTCCTGGTCTGTCAAACTGACACTGACAAAAAGGTATTCGGCCTCCACCGCCACGCCGCGGTAGATGGTGCCCGCCCCACCGCCGCCGGCAATGCCCGCACAGTGGGTGCCGTGGTAGGCGTAGTCATACACGTTGCTCGTGTCGCACTGGGCGGCCAACAGTGCCTCGCGGCCCACATACTCTGTTCCGTAGTCATAGCCTGCCGGCGCCGGTCCCGAAGTCTTGAACTGGTCCCAGGCCCGTAAAACACGGTAATTCTGCATGAGGGTATCGTAAAAAACGGGATGCGTGTAGTCGAAACCCCAATCGGTAATGCCGATGATCACGCCTTGACCAGTGAACTGCTGCGGCAAATCGATGGCCGAACGCACGCTGTCCACGCGGCCATCAATCGCGGCGCGGTACAACAACGCTTGTGAATTGGCCGCAAACACCGCCATTATAATACCGATAAATAATAAACCTTTTTTCATAAATCTATAGTTTTTTTTACATTTTTTCTATTCACCCAGGGCTTATGCCGCAAGACAAACACGCATCGCCCTTTCAGCGTTTCCAAGGAAGATGTTCATATCAATCCTTGATTCGGAAATTCAAGACCTGAAGGAAATCCTTCAGTTCCGGGTTTTGTTCCAGCATATTGTTCACCTTGTCTTCGCTGGTGTATATCACCTTTTTCTTCTCATGCTCGTGGATAACGAACTCTATCTCATTGACATTCAGTCTAAATTGGTTGCGCCAGTATTCCAACATAGCCCGTTTGCTCATCTCCAACTGGTTCTTCTGGAAATCGTTTTCCACATCCACATATATCACATCGTTCTCATAACGAGGCAGATAGTCTTTCAACTGATGGTAAAATGCCGGTTTCTTCTGGAAGATGACATCCACCATCTTCTGCCAGCACGCTTCGAAGGTTTCCTCTGGTTGCGGCTCGGCATTTTCGGTTTCAGGTAGCGGCGACACAGGCGTTTGCGTTTCTTCTTCATTGGATTCGGCCGACGAAGGGGCAACATTCTGCGTCACTACTGCGTCGGGCGCGAGGGGTTGAGGGGCTACATTCTGTTCCTCAACGGTTGGCTGCTGTTGTTGTGGCTGCTGCACCTGCTGCACAAGCACTTGCGTCTGGGTGGTCACCTGTTTGATCGAGGGCAACGGCTGGATAGGTGTGAAGCCGGCGAACTGCAATCCTTGGGTTGCTTTTTGGGGTTCTGCAGGGGCGATACGAACTGTCGAATCTTCTGCGGCGGAACCTGCGCCTTCCGGGTTATCTACGCTCCTGCGATTGCCTGGCATTGCGCAGCTTATAGACGTAGTTGGCGTTGATCTGCATCAAGCACAACTCGACTGAAAGCCGCTTATTATTAGACATTTTGTAGTTGAAATCGCATTGGTTGGCCAGTTCAAGGGCGCGGGTGAGCAGCATCCGGTCTGCTTTCTGCGACTGCATCTGCAGTTTCTGTTTGATGGCATCCGACACCTGCAACAGCTGCACCGTTCCGGGATTCTGCGCCAACAACAAATTGCGGATATGGGAGGCAAAACCAGCGATAAAGTGTTGGGCGTCAAATCCTTTCGCTAAGATATCGTCCAACAGCAACAACGCACCCGAGACATCCTCGCTCAGCACGATGTCGAGAATCTGGAAATAGTTATCAACATCCAATACGTTCAGGTTGGCAATGGTCTCCTTGTAGGTGATATTCTTGCCAGTGAAGCTGACCAATTGGTCGAAGATGGATAGCGCATCACGTAGGGCACCGTCTGCTTTGGCAGCCACCACACGAAGGGCGTCTTCTTCAGCGGCAACACCCTCTTGTTGCGCCACATATTGCAGATGACGCACGATATCGTTATCGTTAATACGCTTGAAATCATAGACTTGGCAACGCGACAAGATGGTCGGCAGAATCTTGTGCTTCTCTGTCGTAGCCATGATGAACTTGGCGTAGGCGGGCGGTTCCTCTAACGTTTTCAGGAAAGCGTTGAAGGCCGCACCCGTGAGCATGTGCACCTCGTCGATGATATAGACCTTGTATTTAGCTCCTTGCGGCGGAATGCGCACCTGATCCACCAGGTCGCGGATGCCCTCCACGGAGTTGTTGGAGGCGGCGTCCAACTCGAAAACGTTGAAGGAGGCCGAGTTGTTGAAGGCCTGGCACGACTCGCACTCGTTGCAGGGCTCGAAATCGTCGGTGAGATGCTGACAGTTCAAGGCCTTCGCGAAGATACGGGCGCAGGTGGTCTTACCCACACCACGAGGTCCGCAGAAGAGGAAGGCCTGCGCCACCTGGTTGTTGCGGATGGCGTTCTTGAGGGTCGCCGTGATGGTTTCCTGCCCCACCACGGAGTTAAAAGTCGAGGGTCTGTATTTGCGAGCTGAAACGATAAAATTATCCATATTGTCCTATATTTTCAGATTACGATACAATCTGCAAAAATACAAATTTCTTTTCATCAAGGGAAAAAAATTCCGCCTCTAATTAAAATTATGAATGATTGACCGCGTCGCTTTCCGCGCCTCCTTCCAGCGAGGATAGTACTGATCCATCAGCGCGTGGAATTTCGGGCCATGGTTGGCTTCAATGAGATGCGCAAGTTCATGAACCACAACATGTTCCACGCACCATTCGGGCAGCAGCAACAGATATGTACTAAGACAGATCACCCCCGTTTTCTTGTTGCAAGCGCCCCAGCGTGAGATGGTCGGCTTATAGGTGACTTTCTGAGGTGAAACACCCATCAACCCTGTATATTTCAGCATCATAGGCCTAATCATCGCATCCAAACGTTCCACGGCGGCCCGCGCTTGCTCCTTCGTCTCCAATGGCAGCTGACCGTAAAAGCCCAACCGCCTCTTATTCGAATCCAACTGCCGCTGCATCGCCCTCCGAATCCAGGCTTCGTTGTCGCTAAT
>CAMJXE010000127.1 GCA_946409645.1 uncultured Bacteroidales bacterium | reverse complement strand
GTCGCTAATAAACTGGTTTATGGCCCGTTTGGGTGTAAAGTGCGGTGCGGAGACATGCAAATCCCCGTTGCTCACCACGCGCATCGAGAGCCGGCTTGTCCTTCTGTATGTTATTTTTATGTTCATTTCTCCGCAGTCAATTATGAGGCAAAAGTACACTTTTTCACTTCTTAAAAAAATATATTATTCTCTATCCAATATAATAGAAAAAAGTATATCTTTGCTGCCTGAACGGAAAACTAAAATGGACTATGAAATACAGTGAACTACACAAACGATTCATCAGAGCAGGCTGGAAATTTGACCACGCAGTCGGAAGTCACTATTTTTACACAAAAAATGGAATAAAATCTGAACCCATTCCATTTAATGGATCAAAGGAAATTCCAAAAGGAATGGCTATCAATCTGATAAAAAAATACGGACTATAATTATGGGAAAAATTGTAATGATTATTGAAAAGTCCCGGAATTATTACGGGGCTTATGCCGAAAATGGCGATGGAATATATGCGGCTGGAAACACTATCGAAGAGGTGCAAGCCGACACCATCCAGGCCATCAATCTAATCAAGAGCGAATTGCCCAAAAAGCAGTGGCCCTCAGCACTAAAAGGGCAATACGAACTTGTCTGGAAATTCGACACTGAAAGCTTCCTGCAATATTACGGAGATATCTTGACCCTCACAGGTTTGCAAAAGATAACTGGCATCAACAGCAAACAACTCAGTCACTACGCCACAGGCTACCGCAAACCCTCCCAAAAGACCGTTTCCCGCATTCAGGACGGAATCTCCCGTTTTGCAGAGATGCTTAATCACGTATGCTTAATGTAACAAACTAATTATCAAATCATCTAAATGAAAAAGACCATCACACTTCTCTTGATACTGGCAACCTTCGGCGCATGGGCTCAGTGTCCACGATCCGACGGTGCCCAGACCATTATCGAGCCGCAATTATTGGCGGAACGTCTCGGTCTTGTGCAGCCCACCTGGGAATCCCTCAACCAGCGCGGCTATCCACAGTGGTTCCAAGACGCGAAACTCGGCATCTTCATCCACTGGGGACTCTACTCCGTGCCCGCCTACGCATCGAAAGAGGGCTACAGTGAGTGGTTCTACCGCGGACTAATGCAAAAAGTGCCTGAACGGATGCGCATCATGAGCTACTATGCCGACACCACCCTGTCCACCTTCGACCAATACAAGGAACTTACAAAACACTGGCACGCAGAGCTTTGGAATCCCGACGACTGGACGCAGATGTTCAAGGACGCCGGCGCGCAATACGTCGTCCTCGTCACTAAGCACCACGATGGCTACTGCTTGTGGGACAGCAAGTTCCAGCCGCAATGGAACAGCGTGGCGAGCGGTCCGAAGCGCAACATTGTGGAAGAGCTGACGAACTCGGTGCGTGCGAAGGGTCTGCGCATGGGTTTTTACTACTCGCTGCCCGAATGGACTAACCCGCTCCACATCTGGATGGTGGACCCTGACAACGAAATCAGCGACTACGTGGACAACTACATGGTGCCGCAGTTCAAGGAGTTGGTAAACCGCTACAAACCCGACCTCATCTTCTCCGACGGTGACTGGAACAACACGACGGAACAACTTCGTTCTCAAGAACTTATCAGCTGGTACTACAACACCGTGGGCAAGGATGCCATCGTGAACAACCGATGGGGCAACGGCACGAAGCACGGTTTCCTGACCCCCGAGTACAGCGCGGGCATCACGAACACGGAGGTGCCTTGGGCGGAATGCCGTGGACTCGGTCGCAGTTTCGGCCTCAACCGCAACGAGGACTTGGACAACTATATGACTGACAAAGAGTTGATACAGCATTTTGTGGAGTTGGTGGCACACGGCGGCGGCATGACCCTCAACGTAGGACCCTACGCCGACGGCACCATCCCGCTCATCCAGCAGGAACGGCTGCGGAGCCTCGGTAGGTGGTTAGAATACAATGGAGAAGCCATTTACGGAACACGCCCGTATGAGATGCCGTGTCAAAGGGAAGAGGTTTCCGTGGTCCTTCCACCTTGTAGGGATATCAACTTCGACTGGGTGCGGAATGCGCCAATACGAGAGGCAACTCCCGACTATTTCGACATTCGCTGGGATGGCGCTGTGATCGTTCCCGAGGATGGAGAATACACGTTGACCCTGAAGGCGGACGACAGAGCCACTGTTTACAGAATAACCGAAGACAGTGACAGTTTTGACACCTTATTACATTACGACAAAAACGCGACCACTAACCCCAAAGCCCAGGCTGTATTAAATTTACACAAAGATGACAAAATAGTTTTACGTATAGTATATTACGAAGATGATTTAGAGGCCTCAATATCATTGAAATGGAGCAAAGATGGTGGCGAAGCAATCCCCATTTCTGCTGATTGGGAAAGCTACGTTTCCTGGGGCCGCGCCACACGTTGTTTCACCACACACAACAACGACCTCTACATCATCGAGTTCAATCGTCCAGAACGAAACATGCCGTTAGTAATCAAGAACATGCCGAAAATCAACCCCACGGCAACAGTCCGACTCTTACACGATTGGGGGTTCCTTGGCGCATTCAAATGGGAGCAGGACAAGAACGGCACCCTCACCATCGACCTCCCCAGCGTCACTCAAAGCATATTAGACCATCTGGAGAACGCCTGGGTCATCAAGGTCGAGAACTACAAACTCTAAACTCTAAACTCCTAACTCCAAAAAATCGTATCTTTGCCCGTTGAAATTATGACTTATGACTTGCGATCACTAACTACTAACTACTAACTGCTAACTTTTATTTTCCCCTTAACCTTTTAACCTTTTAACCCTTTAACCCTTAAACTATAAACATTAACCCCAAAAATATGAACATCAAAAATTACATTCAAGAGAACGAAACCCGATTTTTAGACGAACTTTTCAGCCTGCTGCGCATCCCCTCCATCAGTTCGGAGAGCGAGCACAAGGGCGACATGGTGCGCTGCGCCGAGCGTTGGAAAGAGCTGATCATGGCCGCCGGCGCCGACAAGTGCGAAGTCTATCCCACCGATGGCAACCCCATCGTGGTGGGTCAGAAGACCGTCGATCCCAACGCCAAGACCGTGCTGGTCTATGGTCACTATGACGTGATGCCTGTGGATCCCCTAGAGCTTTGGAACACAGAGCCTTTCGAGCCTGTCATCAAGGACGGCAAGATATGGGCACGCGGTGCCGACGACGACAAAGGACAGTCGTTCATGCACGCCAAAGCCTTCGAATACATGGTGAAATCCGGCAATCTGAAGTGCAACGTCAAGTTCATGCTCGAAGGTGAGGAGGAGATCGGCAGCACGCAACTCTACAGTTTCTGCGAGCAGCACAAAGACCTGCTCAAGTGCGATGTCATCCTCGTTTCCGACACTGGCATGATCGCCAGCGACACGCCCTCCATCACCGCCGGTCTGCGCGGTTTGTGCAACATGATCGTGAAAGTCACCGGTCCGAACCGCGACCTCCACTCCGGCATCTTCGGCGGCGCGGTGGCCAACCCCATCAACGTGCTCTGCGACCTCATCAGCGGTCTCATCAACGACAAGGGCGAGGTGACCATCCCCGGTTTCTACGACGACGTGGTGGTGCTCTCCAAAGAGGAGCGCGACCTCATCGCACAGGCTCCGTTCGACGAAGAGGAGTACAAAAAATCATTGGATGTCAAAGCATTATACGGAGAAGATGGCTACAGCACCATCGAACGCACGGGTATCCGTCCGAACCTGGGCGTGTGCGGCATCGAAGGCGGCTACACGGGCGAAGGTTTCAAGACCGTGCTTCCCGCGACGGCTTCCGCCAACATCTCCATGCGCTTGGTCGCCAACCAGGATTCCCACAAGATTGCGGAACTTTTCCAGAAACATTTCGAAAAGATCGCACCCGACTACGTGAAGGTGGAGGTAATCTCCGCACACGGCGGCGAGGCATACCGTTGCGGTGTCGATGTGCCTGCATACCAAGCAGCCGAGAAAGCCTACATGGATGTCTATGGCAAACGCCCGATCCCGACCTACAGCGGCGGCAGCATCCCGATTGTAGCGCACTTCGAGAAAGTGCTCGGCGTGAAGTCCATCCTCTGCGGCTTCGGTCTCGCCGAGGACAACATCCACTCCCCGAACGAGAACTACAAGCTCGACCACTTCCGCAAAGGCATCGAGGTCATCACGCACTTTTACGAGCATTTTTCTAATGATTTAGCTTAGAAGCTTAAGCGTTTAGAAGTTTAAGAGGGTGTGTCATAAGTCTGTTTTGGCAAAAATTGCTATTTGATTATCAGATAGTTACAAATCGAAAAATGCCGATTTTTGGACTTTTGACACACCCTCTTTTGTTATAGTTCCACCATATTCCGCCCCTTTTTCAACTTCACAATTTGACGTTGACCGTTAACCAGGAGTGTCACTCGGCATGGGCTTTGCGCCGTGAGCGTGAGGGCGACGACGGACGAATCTCGCCATGAGAAGTCAACCATGATGCCGCCGCGAGCACGGATTCCTGAAACAGAGCCGTCTTTCCAGTTTTCGGGAAGTGCCGGCAACAATTCGATGGTCACTGAGGACTTGCCTCTATGGTCAAGCTGGTAGTCGCTCTGTAACAACATCTCAATCACCCCCGCACAACCGCCGAAGTTTCCATCGATTTGGAAAGGCGAATGGGCATCGAGCAGGTTAGGATAGGTGCCGCCTCCACGACGCGCATCTGCTCCGCTGTATCCATCTGGACTCACATAGCTAAGAAGCTTACGATAAGCATGATAGGCATTCCGGGCATCGTGCAGTCGGGCGTAGAGGTTCACACGCCAGCCCGTGCTCCAACCTGTGGTCTTGTCGCCCTTCAATTCGAGGGTACGCAAGGCCGCCCGATGAATGTCCTCCCTCGTATTCAAGCCGTCCTCAATGTGATGACCAGGATAGATACCGAAAAGATGACTCTGGTGTCGGTGGTGCGGATCCTCGTCTTCCCAATCATAATACCACTCCTGCAAGTTGCCTTTGCGTCCGATCTTGTAAGGTTGCAGTCGCGCCAAGGTGGCATTGACCTCAGCTATGAAATCGCGGTCGAGGCCCAGCAGCAAGGCAGCATCCCGAGCATCGCAAAGACACTCACGAATCATGGCGATATCAGCAAAACCTCCATAGCAAGTGCGACCGTGATAACCGTCCTCGGTCACGAAAACATTCTCGGGCGAGGTGCTCGGGACGGTGATGAAATACTCTTCGCCATCTAATTCCATCTCCTTGGTGGAGACGAGCCACCCGATACAGAATTCAGCGGCACCCTTCAGCACAGGATAGTAGTCACGTAAAAATTCGCAGTCAAGCGAGAAGGTGTAATGCTCCCAAATATGCGTCGAGAGCCAAGCAGCTCCCATGTTCCAATTGGCCCACGAGGGGTCTCCGGTATGCAATCCCACAGGACAAGTCATCGCCCATATATCGGTATTGTGAGCCAAACACCAACCGCGATTCACGCCATAGTAGGCCTTTGCCGTCAGTTCTCCAGAACGCTGCAAACCCTTCAGGAAGGTAAGCAACGGGAGGTGCATCTCGGGCAAACCAGCGGTCTCGGCCGCCCAGTAATTCTCCTCAAGATTGATGTTGCAGGTGTAGTTACTCGACCATGGTGGCAACAAGCTCTCATTCCAAAGACCCTGCAGATTAGTCGGAACGTTGGGCGTGCGCGAGCAACTGATAAGCAAGTAACGTCCGTACTGGAAATAGAGAGCTTCGAGCTCGGGGTTGAAACGACTTTCATCCAGATACTCTCGCAGCTGCACATCGGTCGGACGGTCATCAGCGTGGTTACCTAATGTGAGTGTCACGCGATTGTAAAGCTGTTGATAATCAACCACATGTCGCTGACATAGCTCTTCGTACGGAATGTTCGACAAACGCTGTAGTCGCGCATCGGCCAACTGTCGGTAAGGTTTCCCCTCCTTCACGGGATCTCGGTCGTAGCCGTTAAACGACGTTACATTCACCACATAGAGTGTCACCTCATACGCTCCATCAACCACAATAGTATTGCCCTCTGTCTTTACATTTTGAGCACTCACCAGCATCTTGGTACGGAAGTGGATGCCGCGATTGGGATCGTATGAAAACTTCTCCTGAGCATCGTAATAGACAGGCAGCGAAGCATATCCAACATAACCGTCAGTGACGAGCATATTATTCTCCTCGGTCGTAGTAATGTGTGGCAAAAGAGAGTTCAGTGAAAACCGCGCATGAATACCATGAGGATTGTCGGTAGTAATGCGTACCACAATCCCCGAGTCAGGATGTGTAGCGAAGTATTCAGTGGTGTAGCGATAGCCGCCGCGCCGATAATCGGTATGAACCGTGGCATCGCCGAGATTGAGCCAACGGTGGTAATCGGCAACCGATTCAACAGTATCGAAATATTCTATAACAAGCTGTCCCAGAGGTTGATAATTCTGTGAAAAGTGCCCCTGTACATCGCGTTGCAAACGGTCGGACTCGCGATAGTCGCCACGGCGCAATGCCTCGCGAATGGCTGGGATGGTCTTGTATGCCTCGGGCGAAAAAACGTTGTCATG
>CAMJXE010000126.1 GCA_946409645.1 uncultured Bacteroidales bacterium | reverse complement strand
CATAACATTATCCACCACATCGAAAGCCTTTTCTATAGTCAGTTCCTTGGTAAGTTCATCGAAATGAGCATAGGTCTTATTGCCAACCAACTCATGACGTAGGGTACCCGCAATGCTTTCCATACGGTTGCGATTCAATAACAGACTCTTTTCGAAACTAGCCACCTTAGCATCCTCGCGTACTTCAATAACAGCCTGTTTCATATCTTTTAAGCTGCCTTGCTGCTGGTTACGGTCGCTTATACGCTTCGCAGCCTCTTCCATACATTGCGCCAAGGCCCCAACAAACATTTGAACTTGATTATGAAATTCCTCGAAAAACACCTGCAATTTGCTCAGCAGGCGAGAAGTAAAATCCATTGCTACCAGTTCGGTTCTCGCAGTATATAGGTCAGTCAGGATCGCCTGATGATCTGTATAGCAGTCCTTGGGGCGTCCCGTGGCCTTCTGCAGCAAGCTAAGATGAGTGTATTCATCCATATTGCCTGCCAATTCCTGCTCGAAGTCCCTGATTCTCTCTTCTAATGCATTCACATTTTCCGGAATCTTATTCCTACGGTTTTTGATGTAAATTAGAATCGTATCGCTTACCTGAAGGAGGTCAGTAAGGCTCAATCCACCTTCGTACCATTGTGTATATAAATCGTGTTCGATGGTTTCTAAAATAAATTCGGCCTGGGTTTTCAGCACTTCGTCTTTGCTCTTGTCACTATAATATTCCTCCACACCTTGTTTGTGGATTCGGAAGGCTTTTTTATAGGTATCAAGGAAGAATTGCTCAAGATAATTCAAAGGATTGCTATCCGCATTCTTAGCATCATCATAATTGTAGAAAACAGACAGATTTTTCCAAAAATCTTCGATTTTCTCAAATTTTTTGTCTGTATCTAAAATACGTTCATTCAGCATTAAGAAGCTGTCGTCAAGCATCCATTTACGCCTCTGGCCATCATCTTTAATGTAAAGTTGTTCATAATCCTTCTTTTGCGGATCCGTGATGAAGCCAAGATCATCCTTGTAATTGTTGTAGGCCATCTGATTGAACACACTGTCTGCCAAAGTATAGCTGATATGTTCCACCACACGCTGTTCTGGATATACAATACGCTTAATACCGAAAGAACTTACGGCTTTGGTACGGGCGCGTTCCTTGTCATTCCCTTTGGAATTCGTATTGTATTCAACACAAAAATCATTGATGTTCTCACAGGACAGACCACGCTGAAAGTCATCGGTGACACCGTTTTTGAGTCGCATGAACACTGAAAAATAAACCGTATCTGCCAATAATTTAGGCAATTCCGTAAATGAGTTTACCACAGCTCCGTTTTCATTGACATTGGAATATACCATCAATCCGAACTGTCTGTTGGCGATGGTGTTAATATCTACATGTTCAGCACCAGTTTTAACATCACAAGGAAGGAACTCTCCGATATTAAGGGCAGAAAGCTCGCACAAGGCAGCATAACCATTTTGATGATAGCGTCCAGCCTGACATCCTGCAGGTATATCCAATTCAGGTACCATAGCATATACTGTTATTTCCGTAGAATCACCTTTGAAAGAGGCGTCTGTACGAAGCTGGGCCACCGCATCGATAATACTGCCAGACCCTGTACCACCCGCCAGACCCGCAAAAATATGGATGTGGCAATTTCCTTTGTTACCGCTAACAGAAGTCACTTTTTCATACTGATTCTTTACTGCTGCCAAATATTTGCTGATGTTGGAAGCAAAAAGTATACGTCCCGCCCGACGTTTTTGGCCTGCTGCCGCACCCACTTCGCCAAGGGTTTTCTTCATCATTTCACCGTTCTTGACGATGTTCTTCAGACCTGGAAATGCTTCCGGGTTGTTGAGAATCATACCAAGATCTGTTGTCTTGATGTTCACGAATTCCGATTCTTCAAACTGGGCATTCTGTCCGAACACTTTCCAAGAGGGATCGCCGGGTTTCATCATTTCGTCGGTCGAGTCAACATACACGAAACCGACCGAAAGTCTGCGACGGTCTTCCGCTTTCGGGAACTCCTCCCAAAGGCGTTTGCGAAATGCTTTAAGTATTTTACCTCCTGTACCGCCTATTCCAATAAGGATGTGATTGGGTTTTGTAGGATCGATTTGTTTCATTTTTTTTCTTTTATATTATTAAATCAATTATTTTACAAGCTATCAACGATAACGATGAGAGGATCCTCTGCCTCTTGAATCTCTTCGCGGGCCTCGGAAACTACCAGTCCTTGTCTCTGTAACTCTTCGTCTGGAAGTGTCAGGAAAGACCGCATACATCAACACCCCCAACACTATCGCGCTGATAACAAAAGCCAAAATGGATATGTTTCTGGCTTTCGTGACAGTCACCATCACCTTCTGGCGGACGGCTCCCGAACTTTCCGCCATGGTTTTGTCCACAGGATTTTCATTCCCTACCAGTTCAACAGTCTCAATCCGGTTTATTGTCCGGTTAGCTTGAATGGTTTTGACCATCCATATTCCCTCAACACAGAGAATAAGGAGACTTACCGCCAGCAACACATAAACCACAGGGCTTGGTTTACCGCCATTCTTCAACAACCACACTACAAAAAATATTAAGGCTGTAACGCCAATGCCAACAAGTATTCCTCCAATCATACAATCATATTATTACTTAATAAATATACCCAGCAAAATTCGGATTTTTTGCAATGCGGGAAGGTATCAAAACGACTACGATTCTTTTGCGTTTTGCCTACAAATTGGTTGCAAAAACTATTTTCGCTCGTAAAAACCGCTCAAATCTTCGAAAAAATCATGCTCCAAGATACAAGAGATACGCATCAGCGTGTCCGTGTCAATCCAGCGGCGGGAATAAATCTTGTAGATGTTATTCCGGTGGCTGTTCAGTTGCTCCGCGAGCCAGGAAACCTTGATTCCCTTCCGCAGGACAACCTCTCTGATCATTTTGCCGATATGTGGATTCTCTTCTTGCATGGGCATAAAAAAATCGTGAGCCTGTTTTGCGCTGCACGAAGGTCTGGACACCTATACCACAAACAATTAAGCCCACGATTTTCATCGCAAGCGAATCGTCCCTTTCTTGTGGTATTGCTGAAAATTGTCCAGATTTTCGTGCTGCTTAAAGAAAGCGAAAACGCTTTATGTCAATATGTTATAATATCAATTCTTCTTTTTGGTGTTCTTTGGGGTTTGGTAAAAATTGGGGTTTAGATATTTAGCATTAGTTAATTCGAGATTGTGGTATTCCCAACTGCTTGCAAATCTCCTTGACGGTTATCTCTTGAATATCTGGATGTCTCGGGACTGAGGTTGATTTTCCGTTAGACTTGTTTTTGTACAAACTATGTTTCTTTCCTTCACGAAGAAGCACGCAGTTGTGAGCAGTTAGATGTTGTATGAGTAATTGTCGTTTCATAATACAGCGATGCGGCGGCGAAAAATCCGCTTGCCAATATATTGTTTTCTGGTTTCCTCTTTTTTATAGTCTATGACCATCTTGATGGCATCTGCCATGTTCTCTTTTAGTTCTTCAAGGGTTTCGCCTTGGGAAATAGCTTCCGGTATCTGTTCGCATTGTCCAGTGTACCAGCCATTTGCATTTTTCTGAATGATGATTGTATATTCCATTCTTTTCGATTCTAATTGTCTTTGCAAAAATAGAAATTATTTCTTTACAAATACATGAAGACACATAATTTTAGAAACGCAAAAATTCATCGTCATTCTTCGCCCCTTCATCGTTTAAAACAACAAAGGGGAGCCAAAACGACTCCCCTATAACTACTAACTGCTAACTACTAACTGCTAACTATTTCACCCACACCTCATCCACGAACAGCCATGCTTGCTGGCCGGCACTGAGATGCCATTCGGGGAGTTTGCCGTAGTTCTTGATGACGATTTTGACGTAGCGGGCTTTGGCATTGCCTTTGACCTCCATATCCATAATGTGGGCGCCATCGGATCTTTCTACCTTAAAACTTTGACTACCAAATCGTTTGTAGTCCTTGCCGTCATCTGAAACAAACACCTCTATCTCAGTCGGGTAGAAAATCCATGCACGCTGTTCTTCCAAACATCCGGCACCGACACGACTGACAGACTTGACCTCACGGAGATCAATCACCAACTCACAATTCGTGGTGAATCCCTGCCAGCCGCCAATGCGGTAATTATCCTTGCCACGCAGGTTGTCGACCAAACCAGCCTCACCGCCTGCAAAATACTGAGGGTCAGGTCTTGTGATGTATGTGATGTCCTTGTCGCGAGTGTAGCGCACGTAATGCGCCTGCGCCACCTTGCTGGTACGCCCCTTAGCATTCACGGCTATCGCTTTGACCGTCACATCCTTGTCTATCAAGAAAGGTTCCGTATAATGAATACCCGTCTTTGGAGAGGGATCGCGACCATCAAGAGTGTAATATATCGCATAATCTGTATTGTCCACAGCAACAAAACGTTTCATCTCATTAGGTCTTTCCGGTTTCGACTCCGCCTTAAGTTTCACCTCTTTGGCATCTGCTTTCTGATCTTTACGAAGTTCTATTTTGTTGTTAACCTCTGGCATAAAAATGGCAATCTTCGTCTTGTCTTGGAACGAAACCTTGTCGGTGGAGAATACTGGCACAGGAATAATGTTATACTTAGGATCAATTTTAGCGACAGGAATGTTTCCAGCAGTCGTGGCCCAATTGCTTGGTTTTTCTCCCATAAAGAACTCTATCAAAGCACCATTTGATATCTCCTCGTAGGTGATATACGATCTCTCCAATGGCTTGCCATTCAACTTAACCGATTGAATGTAAGGCTTGTCATTATTTTTCACTATCGACAATGTTTTACCATTTTCCAAATGTACGGATGCCTTGTTGAACAAAGGATAACCGATTACATACTCGTTGCTGCCCGGGCAAACAGGATAAAAGCCCAACGAGCTCATGACATACCAGGCTGACATTTGCCCGCAGTCCTCATTACCGCACAATCCATCGGGTTTTGAGGAATAGAGCGTAGTGAGGATTCTCTTCACCAATTCTTGGGTCTTTTGCGGTTTTCCTACGTAATTATAGAGGTACGCGGCATGATGACTCGGTTCGTTTCCGTGGGCATACTGTCCTATCACTCCGGTAATGTCAGCCTGATCACGACCGGCCATCTCTGAGGAAGAATTGAACAGTTTGTCCAAGAAAAGCTCTGTCTCCTTAGCGCCGCCCATCAATTCTATGTAGGTGCTGAAATCGTGCGGCACGTATGTGGTATATTGCCAGCAGTTGGCCTCAGTGAAGAAATTGTTGACTTCGCGCGGGTTGAACGGAGTCACAAAGCCACCATTCATCTTGCCGTGCATGAACCCACGGTAATCCATGATGTTCTTATAAGACTGCGCCCGACGGATATATTCATCGTAAACTTTCTCATTACCAATAGCTTTCGCAAACATCGCAATGCACCAGTCATCGTATGCGTACTCTAAGGTTTTAGAAACGGACTCGTTCTCCATTTCACCCGGCACAAAACCGTACTTGACGTATTCTGGACGACCCAACTTCTTCAGATTTGCGGTCGCGACCATTGCTTCCAGCATCTCTTCCAGAGGAAAATCCTTGATCCCCTTGGTATATGCATCCAACACCACTGGAACCGCATGGTAACCGATCATGCACCATGTTTCATACGAAGAGAGCTCCCACATGGGCAGATAACCGCTTTGCCTGAACTGGTTAATGAACGTGTACATGAAGTCATTGCTGCGTTTTTGGTCGATAATGTTGAGCAAAGGATGCAACGTGCGGTAGGTATCCCACAAAGAGAATACCGTGTAAATCTTGCGATTACCTTCCACTTTGTGAATCTTTTGATCCTGCCCACGATAACGACCATCCAAATCAGAATAGAGATATGGAGACGTAAAACAATGATACAGAGCTGTATAGAAAACTTTTAAATATTCATCTTTATCGGATGAAACATTAATTTTACCCAATTCTTTGTTCCATATCTCGGTTGCACTCTTGCGTACTTTTTCAAAATTAAAGTCTTTGACCTCGGTTTGGTTGTTGATGGCTCCGTTCTCATCCACGGCAGAAATGGCCACTTTCACAACCACTTCTTTCACCTTTTCAGGAAAATAGAGGACAGCCTTGCAGTTTGTTCCTTTTATCTCTTTGACATTCACAGGTTTATCATCGACATAATAGACTATAGTTTCAGCTGGCACGGAGGTCTTCAGCGAAAAGGCACAATACTGGTCATCATTCCAAGCTTCGGAACGTCGGAACCCTACCAAATCATTGGCTTTCAATGTAATATGGCTTTCCAATGTTTTATCTCGATGCTGTAAATCGACGATAATGCCGTGCTTGCCCTCCTTGGGGAAGGTGTAGCGATGCACACCCACGTAATTTGCGGTGGTCATTTCGGCTTTGATGCCGTTATCGAACTTCACGGAATAGTAGCCCGGCTCAGCCTGCTCGTTTTTGTGGGAGAAGGCAAGAGCGTATTGTTCGTTGATAACGGAAGGTTCACCCATGAACGGGGTGACGAGGATGTCGCCATAATCTTCACAGCCGGTGCCACTGAGGTGGGTGTGTGAGAATCCGT
>CAMJXE010000125.1 GCA_946409645.1 uncultured Bacteroidales bacterium | reverse complement strand
ATGTTTGGGAAAACGGTGACTGGAAAGAAGTTACATTTGAAAGCAAAGAGGTTTCGCCTCTTGAGCAAATGGCGACTCTGACACTGCACAATCCCAAAGGTTACACTTACTACATCCACTACACGCTGCAGCGCTTCGAAAATGGCGAGTATGTCTCCTACGACTTCGAGAACGACCCGCGTGTGGAAGCCCGCGACATCGAACTTGTTTTGCCCGCAGGAAAGTATTGCTTGTCCACGGGTAACCGTTACAGCGACGGAGAGGTGCTGTCCGAGTTGCGTTTTTTCACCCTGAAAGAGAAGGATGAATACACCATCAAGATTCCCGAATTGGTGCCGCGCAACAATACATACGGTCATCTTGATATGAATATCAACAAACTGAATGGCAAGGTTTTGTCAGATTTACTTAAAGAATCGGGTAAGGACAAAATGATCCTATGTTTGGTGGCTCCTGGCACTGAGCCGACCAACCATTTGGCCAAGGAAATCGCTGCCAAGAAGGCCGACTACGAGGCTTGGGGCGGCAAGATGCTTTTTCTCGCCAATAATGCCAATTGGAAAAAAGAGAAGAATCAGCCAGCCAATTTGGAGGTCTATAGCAAGAGTGTTAACGATCTGAGTGAGATTGTATTGGCAGCCTTGAGGAATGCTGTTCATGACGGTACTTTGCCTCATACTACTGGCGAGCGTCCTGTGTGTCTCGTCATCGATAAAGAGGGCAATATCCTCTTCGTCTCTGAAGGCTACCACATCGGATTGGGTGATTTGCTATTGGATGCAGTGAATTAGGTGATGTTAACATCGTGAATTAATTAATTGACAATGGATAAGACTATGAATAAAAACAGATTTTTGACAGTATTGCTTCTGGTGGCGATGATGCTTCCGGTGGTTGTTTTCGCGCAGCGCGAGGAGGTGGGGGACGCGATTTCATTTCGCGACACCACCTGGTACGACCGCGGGTTCGACTTCTATATCAGCGGCGGCATGTTCTGGGGCGGCAAGAAGACCGCTCTCTATTACAACGGAAGCCGCTACAACGAGTGCAATCTCGATTATCTTTTCAATAATGAATACCGTCGTAAGGAGATTTTGGCGGCTGTTGTAAAGATATATCCGAATATCAGTATGAACGACGAAATCGGATACCGGGAGAAGGATTTGAACCTCATGCCCACCTACAACCTCTGCTCGAACATCGGTCTGGGAGTACGCTATAAAATCCGCAATAATTGGGGCATCTCGCTGTCATATTCCTTCTCTCGTTTGACGGTGAACACCAAATTCCTGCTTTATGTGCCGGGACAAGTGCCGAGCAACACCTATCCCATGCCTGAAATGACCCTTTCCGCCAAGGAAGATCGTTCTATGATTGACTTGTCGATGTCTTACCTTTTCAGCAATGTGCATCGCGTAATAAAACCGTTTTTGGAATTGGGAGCGCAGTTCAACTACGTGCGTGTCAAGAAATTCGATGCGCTATTGTTGGATGGCAAGAACAATCCTGTCTTAACGTTGACCTTGCTGGATCCCTACGGTGGCGAGAATTACGTCCCTGGAGTAGATATGCAGACCTTCAACGTGATTTATGGCGGTCCCGGCTTCGGCGGCTCGTTCGCCGCAGGACTGAAAATCGCCGTCAACAAATATGTCTCCTTGGATCCTACCTTCTACGGCTGCTTCAGCCACCTGCACATCAAACCCTACGGTGAAAAGGTCACCACGTTCAACTACGGCGTGATGTTGCGAGTAGTGGTGAATGACTTTTTCCTGCATAATAATATGTAGCTTAGTAGCTTAGAAGTTTAGAAGAGTATCCTTCCACTTTTTTAGTTCCTCCCTCTCCTCATTTCGTCCTCTTTAGACCGGCTGGTGGTGACGAGGAACACGCCGAAAATCACCAGAGCGAGTGCTATAGGCTTGTTCCAAGTGAAGACGTCTTGTCCGATGGCGATGGCAAGCGCGGCGGTGATGATTGGCTGCAGGTTGCTGTACATGCTCACGGTGGTGGGGCGCAGGCGGCGCAGGGCGACGGGCAGCAGGTAGTAGGCGAGGACGGTGGCGAAAACGGCGACAATCCCCATGTTGACGTAGGCCATGGCGGGTGCGTTGCCTGACAACAGCGGAGAGTCCTTCACGGTGGGAATGGCGAAGGGGACGCTCAGTATGAACGAGTAGAGAAACATCCATTTCATCATGGTCACGGGCGAGTATTTCGGGGAGACCGCGCGGGTGATCAGGAGATAAATGGCATAGAACAAGATATTCACGAAACAGAGCAGGGCCCCGATATTGCTGTAGTGCGAATCGCCGTGCAACGAGAATAGGATCATCATGAGTGCGCCGGAGATGCCGAAAAAGACACCTGTGGATTTGCGTGCTGAGATCGGCTCTTTCAGGAAAACAGCGGCCAACAGCATCACCACGAGGGGCGACATGGCCGAGATGAGCGACACGTAGGTGGGTGATATGTAGCGCATTGCTTCCGCGAAGGCCCATAGGGTGCCATACAGGGAGACCGCCCCGAGGATGATCATCCCCATGTCGCGCTTTTCGACCTTCTCGCGCGGGGTGAAGAGCGAAATGAGCCAGAATCCCGCCGCCCCGACCGCCAGTCGTAGTGCGGTGTAGGCTTCCGGGGTGATATAGTCCGGCACCACCGCCTTCGAACAGTTCGGATTGATCCCGAAGATGATATAGACGGTCAGCACCGCGAGATGCCCGATCCACTTTTTGTCCATTTTGCGATTCTCCATTCGCTTGTTCCAATCAGGCCGCGAAAATACTAAATCTATCGTTTAGTTCAGCTCGTACTGAATATAGTCCAAACCGTATTTTTCGTAAAGAGTTACTTTGCTGTCGCTGGTAATGAACGTCAACCGCTCGTCTATGCATTGGGCTATTAAGAGTCGGTCGAAAGGGTCTTTGTGTATGGACTCTCTTTCAAAGGTTTCTAACTGGATGATATGATGTGCGTTAACGGGAAGAATACCAAGGTTTTTCTCTTTGATATGATTGATAACGTTGCTAAGACTGCCAGGGATTCTGATTTGATTCTTAGCATTTTTGATTACCAATTCATGTAATGTTACAACGCTGACATGTCCAATGTTGTTATAATCGAAAAAAAAGTCCAAAATTTCATTGGGGAGTTTGTGACATCCATTGAGATTGTGAAGAAGGAGTTGAGTGTCAATTAGATAGTTCATTTAATGGGATAATTCTGTAATCAAATGCATCTTTTGAGATAAATATTTTCCCTTTGTAAAGCCCATACAGTTTCGCCATGGGACTCTTCTTCTTGTTCTTTTTCTTTCTTTTGGCGTATTCTTTCGCCCATTCTTCTAAATTGATTCTCATATCTTCTTTCTTTTTTAAATGAATAATTTGTAACCATAATTGTGATTGTTTCACGGGGCAAATATACAATATAAAATCATTGTTGTCAAGTGTTTTATGATTTTTTTTGTTGCTGATTACCAATGTGATATGAATGTAATTTAACAATTATAATTTAATTAGTTAAATTATATTTTAGGATTTTCGCAAGATTCTCGCATGATGGAAGATTTTTTGTACTTTTGCGGTCTTAAAGGAAAGACATGTTCTGGGACGACCAATACGCCGACGATTACCAATCCGCAGATGAATATCCCAAAATACACGGGGCGTTCAAGGTGTTGCTGTGGTTTGTGGCCGCCTCGGTGGTCTTCAACCTCCTGTCTCCTCTGCTCATAAAGGAGCAGATAGCTGTCGTTTGGTCGCATTCGCCATTGTTGGTACTGCTGCTGCTCTTTTTCGGGATTGTTGTCCCCACGGTCATCGCCGCCATGGCGTTCCAATCGCTGCGTCACCGGCGTGGTGACACACCTTACCTGTTCCAGGCTTACGTCGTTTACATGATACTCGGTACCATAGCCATTAACCAAATGGACATCTTTAGCTGGAAAATGATGGCGCGGATTGCCGTTTGGGTGCCGTGTTTCGTCTATGTTGGGTATTCGAAACAGGTCAAACGCCTTTTCCCCGAGGAGGAAAGGCATATTTCTATCCGAATGGTTGTGACATTGTTATTGCTGTCCATTCTGTTCTTCTTCTTCTCCTTTCAGTTGAGGGACGCTATTCCGTATAATGTCTTCAACGATGACACGGTGCTGATTGACGAGAGCACGCTGAAGGAGGGCGAATACTCCGACGGGCTGATCCGAATAACGAAGCCTGCCGGGTTGGAGTGCGGCACGCATTATATCAACGGCGAGGAAATCATCACGCTGTTCAACGACGACTGTGTCTATTACCTCAAGTCCGGTTTCTGGGAGTCGGAGGTGGCGACGGTCAACGATTCGCTTCTGGCGGCACTGGCGGGCCCTGAGTTCACCAGGGCCACCCGCGAGTTGATGTCGGACAGCGATTTCGGGTTGAAAGGCGACCCGAAGATTGACGCGCACCGCAAGTGTTACGTGTACTATACGGAACCGTACCCCACGATGGTGGACATCGTGATTCTCCGCGACTGGCGCACCGCGAAATATTGTCTCGTCTATGGCAAGTACGAACAGGGCACCGGCAGCCACACCACGGAAATCCTCGACGCGGTGCGGTTCCAGTAGAGACGTTGCGCGCCACGTCTTTCAAATGAATTGTAGTGTTAATCGTTTTTTTTTTATTTTTTTTCGCCATAAAGAAAGTTTTTTTGCCATAAAGAAAGATTGCATGATGAAATAATTTTATATCTTTGCAGCGTAAATTTAAATCATATTGAAATGTCACAAGTGTCTATGACTGTGAGGATGGACTCACAACTGAAAACCATATTTGAGGCGTTGTGTTCAGAGTTTGGCATGAGCGTGAACACGGCTATCAACGTGTTTGCGAGAACAGTCGTGCAGCGCAGGTGCATCCCTTTCGAAATCCGAGCCGATGAGAAAAAATCGGTTGCCGAAAGAATGGCTGCATTCCGCAATATGCGGGAATGGGCCGAGAATGGGAACACACCGGAACTAACTTTGGAAGAAATTAACGAAGAAATTGACAAAACCAGAAACAAATAATGAAATATTTTGCCGTTTTCGATACCAATGTTCTGGTGTCAGCCATGATTACACATCATTCGGACGCTGCCACTGTTAAAGTGTTGGAACAAGTGGTGAAGGGTCGTATCATCCCTTTGTTCAACGACGAAATTCTTTTAGAATATCAGGAAGTATTGCATCGCGACAAGTTCAATCTGCGTGAGGATGACATTCTCAACATGTTTGACCTGTTGATTGATAATGGTTGTTTGGCGGGACGTAGAGCCACAGATCTCCCATTCACCGATGCAGATGACATTGTCTTTTTCGAAATAGCTATGTCCAAAGACGGCGCCTTTCTTGTGACGGGAAACACCAAACATTTCCCTAAAGTGCCTACAGTGGTCACTCCAGCGGAGATGCTGGAGATTATGGGTGTTAAGAAAGATGACTAAACTTGTACCAATTCAGGTTCTTGAATTTTTCTTGGGATTTTCGAAGTGGGAAGAAATTTTTGTACTTTTGCCGAAAATTAAGAAACGATGAGACGACCGAAAGTTGTAAAACGAATTGCTGATTTGCTGCATAGGATAGTGCCTGATGCTTCTGTTATACTTTATGGTTCGGAAGCACGTGGTGATGCACGAAAGGATTCAGACATTGATTTCTTGGTTTTATTAGATTCTGAGGGGGATTCCTTTCGTCAGCAGGAGTGGATGATTACTGAACAGCTTATGATTCTCGAAGCAGAATCAGGTGTGTCTTTGAGCCCATATATTGTTCCCAAACAATGGTGGAATCGGAAGTCGCCGACCCCATTTTCCATTAATGTAAAAAATGAAGGAGTATTAATATGAAAGAGACACTGTCATCTGAAAACAGAAAAGATATTGTACGATATTGAATGTACTGTTTAATTTGAGGCATTCAACTGATTATGAAGATTTTATTAATAGTGATGCGGCCACCGTGACGATGTATTTGCCTCTTGTAGAAAATTTTGTGCAGTCAATACAGAATAAGATTGATGAAGTGGATCCCGAATATCTGATGAAATAGTTCTATATGAAAAACACCTATACCAACAAAGTCGTTTGGATCACCGGCACCTCTTCCGGCATCGGGAAGGAGACTGCCTTCCGGTTTGCGGAGGCGGGCGCGCGGCTGATTCTCACCGCGTTAGAGCCCGACCTTTTGGAGCAGGTGCGCGAGGAGTGCCTGCGCTTGGGTGCCAAAGACGTGACCTGTCTGCCGTTCGACCTCGGGCAGACCGACGCGCTGCCGCGACTCGCGGAGGACGCGCTCAACGCCTACGGGCGGATCGACGTTTTCTACAACAACGCCGGCATCAGCCAGCGCGGCACGACCGTGGAGACCGACATGGCCGTCATCCGCAAGGTGATGGACATCGACTTCTACGCGCCGGTGATCCTCACCAAGGCCGTGCTGCCCAAGATGATAGAGCAGGGTGGGGGACAGTTGGCCGTCACCACCAGCATCGCCGGACTCTTCGGATTCCCGTTGCGGTGCGCCTACTCGTCGGCCAAGCACGCCCTCTACGGCTTCTTCGAGACCGTTGCGGCGGAGAACTACAAAGACGGCATCCGTGTTACCATCCTCACGCCTGGCCGTGTGCAGACCAACATCTCCGTCAATTCGTTGGAGAAAGACGGTCGCAAGCACGGCAAGATGGACGCGGGCCAGGCCGGCGGCATCACCCCCGAGAAGGCCTCGCAG
>CAMJXE010000124.1 GCA_946409645.1 uncultured Bacteroidales bacterium | reverse complement strand
TGCAATTTGGAGACCGAGAAAGTCTTCGCCGTCTTCTCCGAGAACATGTCGCCCGTAGAGTACAAGGCGTTGGCCAACAAGATTGGCGATGAGATTAAAAAGGGCATTGAAGGCATCGTCATCGGCCACGGCACCGACACATTGGCGCACACCGCCACCGCACTGACCTACATGTGCCAGAACCTGCCGATGCCCGTGGTATTGGTCGGCTCGCAGAGAAGCTCCGACCGTCCGAGTTCCGACGCGGCCTTGAACCTCATGCACGCCATGACCGCTGCCGGTCACGGCGACATTGCCGAGGTGATGGTCTGTATGTTCGGTCCCACCAGCGATGACTACGGCTTCCTGCACCGCGGCACCCGCGTACGCAAAATGCACAGCTCCTACCGTTCCACCTTCCGCACCATCGGCGACACACCGTTAGCCACTGTGAACCGCAAAGACGGCGTTCAGCCTATCAAGGAGGTCTATAACCACCGCAGAAAAGGCGAACAGCACCGTAAAGTGGAGGTCATCACCAACTACGAGGACTACAAGCGCAGCTTGGCCCTCAACGACCCGAACGTCACCCGCATCGTACCGACGTTCGACGACCGCGTGGCCATCCTCTACTACTACCCGGGCATGAAACCCGACGTGCTGGACGCCTTGGTTGACAACGGATACAAAGGCATCGTATGGAACGGCACCGGTTTGGGACACGTCAACAAGGGCATGTTCGAAGCCATACAGAGAGCTACTGACGCCGGCGTGCACCAGTACATGAGCGTGCAGACCATCTGGGGCTACACCCACATGTTCGTCTATGACACCGGCCGCGACATGATGGCGCGCGGCATCATCCCCGCCGACAACATGCTGGCGGAGAGCTCTTACATCAAGCTCGGCTGGGCGTTAGGATTGACCAAGGACAGCGGCCAAAAACGCGAAGACGTGAAGAAGCTGATGCTCACCCCCATCAACGACGAAATCACCAAGCGCGAACCCTACGACGGCTACCTCGTCTATCAAGGCGGCGTACCAGAGGTCGAGGAGTTCGTGAAAAAGGTGCGGAAATAGGAGCCGACGCTTCCAAGCGTCGCAGAAAAAAGAGACGTGGCCACCGCCACGTCTCTTTTCTATTTAAAAGCATACCGAAACCCTTGGATTCTGTCCCAGGCACCGCGAGTGAAGTCGGGGATGGCGACGGGTGCGGAGCCGTTCTCCAAAGAGATGCGGGTCAGCGGGCCCAGACAACACCACTCGGCCATGTCGTAAACATCCATGTCGAGGGGCAGACCGTTTTGCAGGCAATAGACCAAGCGGTAATCCATGATAAAGTCCATGCCGCCATGTCCACCCACACGGCGCGCTTTCTCCTCCAACTCTTGAACAAACGGAGGAAGGTATTTCTTCAACATGGCTCTGCACAAACTGTCAGGCATGGCTGCATGAGCGTTCAGATTCTGATAATCAGGAGATTCGGTATCTTTGAGCATTTCCGAACGGAACAAAAGCTGCGGTATCGGGTATTTACTGGCATAACCATCAGAACCCACCACTTGGAACATGCGGCTGTAGGGACGCGGGGTCAACACATCGTGCTGAATGAGCATGGTTTTGCCGTTGACCGTGCGGATGAGCGTCGAGGTCTGGTCGCCATTTTGGAAGTCGGGACACTCCTGCCCCATCAGTTTTTTCACTACTTTGGGACCGTTATATGGCTTGGTGTCCATTGCTACCAGATACTCCATGCGGTCGCCGCGATGTATGTTCAGCACCTGACAGTCGGGACCAATGCCATGCGTGGGATAGATGTCGCCGCGATATTTCATATTGTAATCCAGTCGCCAATTGTTCCAATACTCCGTCCAAAAGTCATCCAAGTTGTGCAGATAAGAGCCCTCCACGTGCAGAACTTCCCCAAAAAGGCCTTGCTGAGCCATGTTCAGGGTAGCAATCTCGAAAAAGTCATAAACGCAATTCTCCAACATCATACAGTGTTTCCGAGTGCGCTCGCTGGTGTTGATGAGCAGCCAAATCTCGTCTAAGGTCATGGCGGCGGGCACCTCAATAGCCACATGCTTGCCGTGTTCCATGGCATAGACAGCGAGCGGCACGTGGTGCACCCAATCAGTACAGATGTATATCAGGTCAATGTCATCGCGATCGCACATCGCCTTATAGGCTTCGGTGCTGCCACTGTAGCCCGTAGCGCGCGGCCGTCCAAGCTTCTCCAACAACTTCTGGCAATCTTCCACTCTGTCGACCTCCACATCGCAAAGTCCCTTAATATCAGTACCTTCAATTTGCGAAAAACGCTCCACCGCACCGGGACCGCGCATTCCCAAACCGATAAAGCCCACGCGCACCGTCTTCATCGGAGGAGCGGTCAGCTGAAGCGCGTCACGCTGTCCCGCAGGACGTTCGGGAACAGCCGTCTCTATCATTTTCACCTGTTGTGCATTCAAATCAAAAGTCATCAACAGACAAGCTATCATCAATAAGCAAGCAAATCTTTTCATACTCAATTATTTAACAAAAAAGACGGGGCAAAGATACAGAAAAATGTGAAAGAGTAAGATTTTTTTTCAACAAAGTGCAACCTTTTGCATTTTTTGTATCCTATAACAGATGATTCAGGATTTTTGTATTATTGCAAAAGAGAGACACAATGATGTATCAATTGTTGAATACAATCATAACTACTTGATTAAAGGTAAATTATATAAACAAATAAAAATATCAAAACAATGAAAAGAAACCTTTTATTCTTCCTTTTTGTCGCCTTCGGGGCGAATTTGATGGCGCAGAGCGTGGTGCTTTCGGAACCATACTCCAACACATGGTTGAAGAGATATATCATTTCTGGCACCTCCGTCGGTCAAGATGCCGACCAGATCTACTACTACCTCAACACGGGACACGAGAAAAAAAACTTCACGGACCACATTTACATGCTGGACAAGAACTCGATGAACAAATCGGACATTGCCGTCAAGGTGGACAAGCAGCACAACCTGTTAGGCGGACTGGTCTCCGACAACAACATCGTCCTGCTGTATAACAGCCTGAACAAGAAAGGCGACCAAGTGATTTTCAGCATCCTCCGTTTGGACAAATCAGACAACTCAGCGACACTGACCGACAACAACTCCGTGACCACTTCTGCCAACTCGAAATACTGGCCGGATTACAAGACGACCAAATCGCCCGACGGCAATCTATTGGCCGCATTAGTGACGGTCACCGGCAAGAACAGCCAGCTGGAGAACCTCTTCGCCGTGGTGGTGAACAACGAAGGAGAGTTCGTGTGGAGCGGCAAAATCACCCCCGACTTCAGCGGCAGAACCTTCTCTTTGGGCGAGATGGTGGTCGATAACAGCGGGAACATCTATTTGCCGACCTACACCTGCCAGATGAAAGGAAAGAACATCTCCGATGTCGAATTCATAATGATCCGCGCAAACAACGACGATATCCGTTTTTCCAGCGAGAGCGTTGACTTCGGCACCCCGCAGAACTTCACCGCCAAGGTGCTCAAAGACGGCAACATTGCCGTGGCCGGCTATTTCACCGAATCCATGACGAACACCGCCTCCAATTCCAACGGCCACTTCATCTACAAATTCGACAACAGTTCGGAGAACATCACGGACGTGCGGCACTTTAACTTCAGCGACAACTACGTGGAAAAGGCGGCATGGGCGCGTTTCGCTACCGTACTTGGCAACCAACAATACTCCATTAGTGCGGACAACATCTTCGAATTGGACAACGGCAGTCTGGTGCTTTGCGGCGAACATCAGTTCTTGAAAGAGATCTACGACCCTCAAATGCGCAGCTACAACTACCAGTTGCTCACCAAGAATATCCTGGTTTCCACTTTCCTGCCAAACGGCACTGCCAATTTTACCATGGTGGAGAAGCAACAGGGGTTCAATCTGGGAATCAGACCCACCAAAGACTGGCGCACTTACAACATGTCTTACACTGCCTTCGCACACCACAACGACATGTATTTCGTGTTTAACGACGACCCCAAGAACATCCCCTACCCTGGCAAAGATGTGATGTGCAACCTCGGCGGCTTTAAATACAAAGACAACAACAAGAGCGTGCTGATGCGCCTCACTCCCGACCAAGAGCTAACCCAACGCGTGATCCACGACTCCAAGCAGTTGCTCCGCATCGTGGATTTCCATGACAACGACTCTTTTTACGCCTCCGGCATCGGTGCCACCCAAGTCTTCATGACGAAATTCGCCATTGAAGAATAACGGTTATTGGTTATAGAAGCAGGTTGGTAGTTAAGGAGGTAATACGTTAAACACCCAAATATTTAATCAGCATAGAGTGAGCGATTGCGATTCCTATGTGTATGAAAAACAAACAGGGTTGTCCAAATATTTGACTGGCAACCTTTTTTTGATTTATATAAAACACTCATATTCAACAAATTACAAAATCGGCACGATTATAGTATTCATTCGTCTATAAGTTATTGTAGTAAATGACAATGTTTTGTGTCTAAAGATTGTGATTGTATATGATGATGTTTGAGCGTAGGGATTTTATATATTTTTGCAAATTTTATTTAAAGCTCAACAATAAAGAGTAACCATTTAATATTCAACGATATGAGACATCAGGAAAGCCAAACAAGAAGAGTAACAGGGATTCTGCTGACCCTATTGGTCGTCAGCATGTCGGTTTTTGCACAGAACACCGTCACCGGTAGTTTGCAGGACGAAACCACCAAGAAGCCCGTGCAATACGCCAACGTGAGTCTGCTGCGCTTGAGCGACAGCGTGATGGTGGCCCACACGGCCGCCAACGACAAGGGCGTTTTCGAGCTGAAGATGGTTCCCAACGGAAACTACCGTTTGGTTGTCTATTTCGTTGGTTACGAAAACTATGAGAAACAACTATCCGTGAACCAAAACATGGATTTAGGAACAATAGCCATCAAGGCGGGCACCACCTCTTTGAGCGAAATTGTAGTGAAGGGCGAGCGGCCGTTGTTTGCCGTGGACGGCGAGAAGACCTACTACAACACGGCCGAAGACCCTACGGTGCAGACCGGTACCGCTTCTGACGTGCTGCAAAACGCGCCGGGTGTCTCCGTGGATGTGGAGGGTAACGTCACCCTGCGCGGCACCTCCAGTGTGGAAATCTGGATCAACGACAAACCGTCGCACATGAACGCCGAGAACCTCAAGACCTATCTCCAGCAGATGCCCGCCAACAGCATCGACCACGTGGAGGTCATCACCAATCCATCAGCGCGTTACGGTTCCAAAGCCGATGGTATCATCAACATTGTGACCACCACCAAGGTGACGAAGAACCAGTTCATCAGCTTCGGTGCCAATGCCTCCATCAAACCGTATGCAAGCCCTTGGATTTCATACGTCTGGAGCAACGAAAAACTCTCCATCAACCTCTACAGCAACTTTTCCTATTCGATGGACCGATACCAAAACATGTCCGACATCACCATCTTCCAACCCGGGTTGGAAGGCCGAGACACGGTGAGTTTCGAGAAAGACTCCACCTATTCCAGAGGCCACAATTTCGGAGGCGGGCTCCATTTCAACCTCAGTTATGAAATCGACAGCATGAACAGCATCTCGTTGTGGGGCGGTTATTGGCCGAGTTTGCGCAAATTCAACGGCTACTCCGAAACCAACCGCGAGATGTATCTGGAAAATTCCCTAACACAATACAAATCGTCTTCATCCAGCAGAAGTAAAAGTCATTGGGCAGGCTTCGGGCTCTATTATCTGCACAAATTCGACCAAAACGGGCACAACCTCTCCTTAGACATCAATGGAAGTAGCTGGGGATGGGGAAATATTGGCAAAACCGACAAATTCTACCTCTCGCCAGTCGAATATACGCGGTTTATGGATGAAAGTAACCGCAGCGGCTCTTTAGATGCCAACGCGGAGTTGACCTACAACCGTCCTTACTCTGAAAACGGCGAAATTTCAGTTGGTTATTACGGTGGATTCTCGCTCTCCAACGAATACGACTATTTGGACACTCTGAACGAAGGGGTATGGGTGAGAGATGAGATGCGCAGCTACAGAAGCCGGTCGCCGGAGGTTGAGAATCAGGTGTTTTTCACGTTGCAGCAAAAATTCGGCAACTTCACTATCAAGCCCGGTGTGCGCTTGGAGCACACTTACACCAGCATACTTTATCCCGAAATCGTGCCTGACACTTTCGCTGTGCGGCGGCATTTCTTCCACGTGCGCCCGTCACTGCACCTATCCTACCGCACCAAATCGATGCACAACTTCCGTTTGAGCTACACCTTCCGCAGCAGCAACCCTGAAGCCGAAAATCTCACTCGTTTTGTGACCTACGGTGAGGAGAGTTTCTACGGCGGCAACCCCGACCTGAACTCCATCCTGACACATTCCGTGGAAGCGGGTTGGCAGAAATACTGGGAAAAGTTCGGTTCTGTGGGCGTGACGCTCTACTACCGCGCCAAAACCCGCGACATCGACGAAATCACGGTGCCCGCCTACCACGAGATTTACGGCCGTCAGGTTTCCTTCACCTATCCCGTAAATGTGGGCAAGGCGATGAACACCGGCTTGGAGGTCAACACCATGTACCGCCCGAACGCCATGTTCAACATACGCCTCTACGCCAACGTCTATCACCGATACATAGAAACGATGTACGACAACGAATTCTATAAGCAGCAGATGTGGTCTTACAGTTTCAACATGAGTGTATGGGCCAAATTATGGAAACGTCTGGAAATCAACGTGT
>CAMJXE010000123.1 GCA_946409645.1 uncultured Bacteroidales bacterium | reverse complement strand
GCGACAATCGTATCTTTGCGCAAAATTACGTAATATGAGTATAAGTATGATTGCAGCAGTGGGTCGGAATCTGGAGTTAGGTTACCAGAACCAGTTGCTGTGCCATTTGCCGGTGGATTTGAAGCATTTCAAGACTATCACCTCTGGACACACGGTGCTGATGGGTGACCGCACGTGGGATTCGCTGCCCAAGAAACCCCTGCCGAACCGTCGGAACATTGTCATCACCCTCGACGATGTGGAGTTCGAAGGTGCTGAAACGGTGCACTCCATTTCTGATGCCCTTGCGCTTGTGCACGACGACGAGGAGGCCTTCGTGATGGGTGGCGCCACCATGTACCGACTTTTTCTCCCCCACGCCGATAAACTTTACCTCACCCGCATAGTCTCTGATTTCACGGCCGATGTCTGGTTCCCAGAAATTGACGAGAACGAGTGGAAGGTGGTGGAGTCCGAGTTCGTGCCGAAAGACGAAAAGAACGCTTACGATTTATATTTCCAAACCCTAATAAGACAAAAATGAAAAAATCAATCTTCTCCGCCATCGTTTTGCTGTTCAGCATGGTGGCTTTCGCCCAAAAGACCGAAACCCCAGTGGCTCCCGATCTTCCCATCGACGAACGTACCAATCTGGTGACCTACCAGGATGTCGTGAAACAGGAAGGATCCCCTAAAGTATTGTACGACAGAGCAATGGCTTGGGCCAAGAAATACTACAAAAACACCGCCGAAGTTATCAAAAGCGCCGACCCCGAAAAAGGTGTCATCAACATGCGCTCCAGTGTGCGGATTTTCTACAAAGACAAGGACGGCACCATGCGCTTCAAGAACATTGTCTATTACAACTTCAAACTCGAATGCCGCGACAACCGCTACCGCTATACCATCACCGATTTCAAGGAGAAAGCGACCGGTTCCGCACCTATTGAAGTCTGGTTCAACACCAATGCCTCTGGATGGACTCCCAGCATGTATGGCTACCTCTCCCAAATCGATGAGGAGATGCACAAACTCATTGATTCTCTCGAAGAGGGTATGATGCCTGCCGAAGAGTTTGTGGACGAGTGGTGAAACCTGTAACTATAATGTATGGTCAATAAACTATGGCTGGTTGTGTTTTCCGCCTTTCTATGCTGCGCCTGCACCAAGCCGACCGGCCATGTCACATTGAATTTTTCTTTTGTCGTTGATAAAGATTCCCTGCGGTTAGACACATGCCTGTATCGGAACGCTGCAGGGAATCTTTATGAAGTGAATGACGTGCAATATTTCATCTCCAAGGTGATGCTGGTGGATGATGCTAACAACAATACGGAAATAACTGAAAACCAAGGAATTCATTACGTGGATATCCGTATCCCCGGGACACTCGTTTGGCATATTTTCGATGAGATTCCCGAGGGTAACTATTGCTCCATCGTCTTCGTGTTCGGATTAGAAAGTACTCAGAACACTTCCGGCTTTTTCCCAAACCCTCCAGAAAACAACATGAGCTGGCCCGATATCCTCGGCGGTGGCTACCACTACATGAAGATCAACGGCCGCTGGATCGACGCAGCGGGCGGGCGGCAGCCTTTCAACCTGCACACCGGCAAAATCGCCACTGACACCGGTTTCACCGACAACACCTTCACGGTGACCCTTCCGTTAGAACAATTCGCGGTCAGCAAGAACAGCAATTCCGAACTGACCTTGCAGATGAACGTGAACGCCTGGTACTCAAACCCTTATCTTTTCGACTTCAACGTCTTCGGCGGCAGCATCATGCAGAATCGCGAGGCACAGGAGGTGCTGCGCGCGAATGGACACAATATATTCAATGTTCGTTGGAAGTAAGTTAGGAGACTATTACTGTAACATTGGCTATCTACTTTGGCTGCTGGCAGGCTGTTACCTCTTGGTTGTTTTCGATGCCTATTTAGTGACTTCCATCCCTAAAAACCACATACACAGGCAAATGATCCGCAAATCCCCCAATGTAACGCGGACCAAGGAACGTTCGGTAACTTTTATATCCTCCATATTTCTCATCATCTACAAGCAGGAAATCCGCATCGAAAATATGCGCACCACCAACTTGTTGCGCACCGATAGTATCGGTTAGCCAAGCTTTGGAGACGACAAACTGATCTAAGCAGCCCCAGAAGTCCTCGTGCTTATGAGAGCCTCGCAAACTTTGTCGCGTAAAGGGCAACATGAGGTTGTAGAGTGTGTCATCGGGCGCACGCGCATCATACTCCCGCGCACGCAAATGCCGAACCATACTCTCATCCGTGGCGTAATCGTTAAAATCCCCTGTTATCAGTATTTTAGCATTCGGATTCTCAATTATCAGCGAATCTACAACACGGCGCACCACCATTGCATAGTAGTTTCGTTTGGGCAAAGTGGCAGCGTACCCGCCATAACGCGAAGTCCAATGGTTTACCAACACGTGCAACGAATCACCTGACGGAAACTGCGTCACCACGTATAGAATGTCGCGATTGCGAGCAAACGTATCGAATGGAAAGACCACTGGGATTTTCCGACTTCGCAAGATTCGCACGCAACCGCCGCGATAAAGCAGTGCCACATCCACGCCGCGGCGGTCCGGGGAGTCATAGTGCACATACCTGTACCCGAATTTCCGCAGCGGCGAGTTGTAGCATAAATCTCTGAGCACCTGCTCGTTCTCAATTTCCGACAAACCGACAAGCCACGGCGGATCACCCCTTCCCGCCGCCAATATCACCTTCCCAATCATGGACACTTTTCGGTAATACTTCTTGTAAGTCCAGTGATAGCTGCCTGTCGGTGTGAAATCTTCATCTGCAGTCAGACTGTCGTCTGAAGGGTGAAACAGATTCTCCACGTTGTAAAACATGATGCAGTGCGTGACACTGTCTTGTTGTGCACTTATATGCACGCACATCATTATTATCCTAATCAAGACACAAAACCTCTTCATTTCGTCTTCAATTTGTTGAGGCAAAAATACAACAAAATGCCACGAAAATCAAGGGTTTTGGAAACTTTTTTGTATCGCGCTTTAATTAAGACCGTTACATCTTAAAAATTACTATTTGCAAAAATAATTTTAACTATTAGTTGTTAAAATTTAACGTGTAAAAGGATGGTTTTCGCAAGGTAGGGTCGCTAATGGGTGATATTCTCCTTTCAATCCTATGGGTTGGGTATTGCGAATGTCATAAACAATCTGGATACACGGACGCACCTCATCTAAGCCAAAACCTCTGCCAAGCAAGATTTGTCGGTAACTTTCAGTATGTAAATCGGTGAATCCGTCGCTGAATTCGAAAACCTCACCATTGATAACCAGTTGTCGGAAAGTGGATTTCCCAGCTGTGACAACTTCTTTAGGTAAAGTTTTATTATTGATACTCAAGAAGTAACGTACACGAGCCTTCTGGAATCTAATGAATCCCGCCACTCGGTCGTGAGCAGTCACATGCACCACATTCTCTTGCACATCTCCGAAGATATAGCACAGCATATCGTAAAAATGAATACCGATGTTTGTGGCAATTCCACCGCTCTTGCTCTCGGAACCTTTCCAGCTGGTGTAATACCAATAACCACGAGATGTAATGTAAGTCAAATCAACATCATACACAATATTGCCAGGAGCATTATCTACCTTTTGTTTTAATGCGATAATGGCTGGATGTAATCGGAGTTGTAAAATGTTATAGACTTTCTTACCCGTCTCATTTTCAACATCTTGCAATACATCCACATTCCATGGATTGAGCACCAACGGCTTCTCGCATATCACATTTGCCCCCAAACGCAACGCGTAACGGGTATGCGCATCATGCAAGTAGTTCGGGGTGCAGACAGAAATGAAGTCCAACTGCCGATCCGTGTTCTTCAATTTCGACACATGACGATCGAAAAGTTCCATTTCAGTGAAAAAAGCTGCCTCTGGAAAATAGCTGTCAATAATGCCCACACTATCCGACTTATCGTACGCAGCAACCATCTGGTTGCCAGTATCTTTAATAGCCCTTAAATGTCGCGGTGCCACATACCCTCCTACTCCGAAAACAGCAAAATTCTTCATACTTTTATAGTCAAAAATTGGGATTGCAAATGTACAATTTTTACTTATGACTTTAACATTGATTATGACTTGGTTTAACCTTTTCGCACTCTCATACCTCCTCTTCTCTACTTCTTCTCAATCTTCTCAACAATTCAGTTATTAACCTAATAAAAATTGTACTTTTGCACACATTTTTAAATCAAAGATATGAGCTGGATAGAACTGGTACTCTTGTCGATAAGTTTGGCGATGGACTGCTTTGCGATTAGTTGCGTGGTGGGAATGCTGCAACCGAAACTCGGAAAACGTTACGTATGGCGTTTTTCTTTAGCTTTCGGTGTGTTTCAAGGTGGAATGCCGCTCATCGGCTGGGTGTTCGGGGAATCGCTGTTAGGACCTTTGGGTAAAATCGGACCCTTCATCGCGTTCGGAATCTTGGCTTTCATCGGAGGTAAAATGCTGATTGAAAGTTTCAAAAAAGAGGATGAATGTCCCCGAAATCTTGACGTCACAAAGTGGAAAAACATTCTGTTGTTAGCTATCGCCACCAGCATCGATGCCCTCGCGGTCGGTTTCAGTTTTGCCATGATCCAAGAGACGCAGGTTACCCGAAACGTCATCATCATCGGCATCACATCTTTTATCATATCCTACTTTGCCTACACATTCGTTAAAAAGCTCTCAAATCCCAAAATCAGTCAATATGCTGAAATCATCGGCGGCATTGTATTGATTCTCATTGGTTTAAAAATATTGTTAGGATAAAGCCAATTGATAAGAGCTGAGTACTGAAGAACCAAAAGCCAAGGTCAAAGATCAAAATTAAAGTCATAGCACTACCGTTGCAATTTGCATTAAGTCACCCATAATATCCGATTTTTTTTTACCTTTGCCGAAATTTTAAAGATGAAGAATATTCTCATAATATTATTATTGACTGTCGCTTTTTGTTTACGACTTTCTGCGCAAGAAAGCGTGCGATATGATATTGAACCCGGTATTGTCAGAATTCAGGAAGACTATGTCAATAATTGGAAAAAAGTCGGCGAAATCAACGGTTACCGCATCCAAATCGCTGCTTATTCGGGCGTAAATTCAAAATCGCAAGCCGAATACGCCAAGAATAGTTTTAACAACCTCTTTCCGTACACCAAAGCTTATATCATATACACAGAACCCTATTTCAAAGTTCGTGTGGGTAATTACTACTCGCGCTTAGAAGCGTATAAAGAATTGGAAAACATCAAGTTAACATACCCAAGTGCTTACATTGTTCCTGACAAAATCAACTATAAATAGCACAATACATTGGCTTTCAATTATTTATAACCCTGGGCACTCTTTGCACGTTTTGAATATTTTTTATTGAAAAAAAAAGTTAATTTTGCAGCCATTTTTGAAGTATTAAAAAAAGTTAATTTAATCATAGAGCTAATGGCTAAAAAACGTATTGGTTTTCGAATATTCAAGCATTATGTACGTTTCTTACTTGACCATATCATGTTTCGCAAGAAATATGTTATTGGCGAAGAAAATGTACCTAAATTAGGCGATCATTGTGTGATTCCCGCCAACCACCAAAATGCGGCGATGGACCCCATTGAGATGATGATTACTATGGATAACCGCACCCACGCATACGCAATGGCTATGGGGGGAGTGTTTACTTGGTCACCCATTATTAACAAATTTTGGGATTGGTTAGGCATGTTGCCCGCCTTCCGCATGGATTTTGAAGGCATGGACGAGGCCATCGCACGCACAAAATATGTGGTGGATTTTGCAGCGGAGAAAATCACGGAAGGAGAAAGCGTGATTATTTTCCCGGAAACGAACCATCATGTAGAGCATTGGATGCGCGTGTGGGTAGTCGGTTATCTGGAAATCGCCTTCCGCGCTGCGGAAAAAATGAATTTCGAAAAAGATGTGAAGATTGTGCCGATGGCTCATCACTATTCATCCTATTACGGCGTGCAGGGTAGCTATTTGTTGCACTATGCTGAACCCGTGTCATTGCAGCCTTACTATGAACGCTATAAAGAGAAACCTCGCACAACCATGCGCGAGCTTAACCCCATCATCCGCGAACAGGTGAAGAAAATGATGCTCTACACCGACGATTTGGAGCACCATGATCTTTACGATTTCATCCGAAAGTCGAATGTGGGTGAAGAACATGCCAAGGCGATGGGCAAAAATCCCGACGAACTCCCTGAACGTTTGGAGAGCGACCAGAAACTTTGGGCTGAGTTAGAGGCTGGCGTGGCGGCAAATCCCAAAATTGCCGACGAGCTGACTGAAACCATGAAGGAAATCCAAACCACTGAGAAGAAAATGCTCATTCATGAGCACGGCGGCGAAAAGAAACGCCAGAGCACTATCCGCTTGGCACTAAGTGCTTTAGCACAGCTAATATTACTGCCCCTTTGGGTATTCTCCCTCTTCCCCTCAGCCATCATGTATTTCATCCCGCCGATGTTCATGCCTGGCAAAGAGGATCCTTATTACAAGGTCTATACTCAATCCATGCAATTTATATTGACCGTTGTCCTCCTCTTACCGATATTATCCATCACGACCCTGCTTGTGTTAGGGTTAAATTGGGGCTGGTGGTGGCAGGCCGTTCTTTGGATTGCGCTGTGGTTCCCGCTCGGGATCTTCGCATGGCACGAAGGCCTTTGGATGCGAAGCACATGGGAACAAATTTCCATGCGCATTCATCGCAAAAAAGCGAAAAAATTGCGTACTTTATACAACCATTTCTACGGAATGGTGAAGAAACTGAGACAATGCGGCGTTGCAGAATCAAAAAACGCAATGGCCGTCTAACTATTTGTTATCAACCCTTAACTTATAGATATCCAGCACGTTCTGCATCAGCATGGCGATGGTCATGGGACCAACACCGCCAGGCACAGGTGTGCACGCTCG
>CAMJXE010000122.1 GCA_946409645.1 uncultured Bacteroidales bacterium | reverse complement strand
GTAACGGCAACGGTAACGGCAACGGTAACGGCAACGGTAACGGCAACGGTAACGGTAGAGACAACGCATGCGTTGTCTCTACGTCATCCGATTCCCCATTGTCATCCGATTCCCCATCATCATCATCATCATCATCATCCGGTTCCCCATCGTCATCATCTGGTTCCCCGTCATCGTCATGCACACAACAAACGACACAACCGTCCAAAACCATCGGACAACAACGTTTTCAACACCAGGGTTCGAAAACATTATCATCCATTGTCGGATCATATAAATCCGCGGTTTCAAGGCACGCACACCGATTGGGATACGATTTTTCATGGCAATCCCGTTTCTATGACATTATTGTTCGTGATTATTCTGCCTTGATAAAAATACAATCCTATATATGGAATAACCCGATAAATTGGAAGGAAGATAATTTTCTTAAACAATGACCGAATCAACCATCATTCAATGATGACGGTGACGCTTAAGCAGATTTTCGGAGAGCCTATTCAAATTTTTTTACCTTTGCACTTTAATTTCAACATCAGTAAAATATGGAAAACAAAACTATAAAGGCGGTTTTTGTGAACGGAGGGCCGCGAAAAAAAAGGAACACGGTACAAATTGTGAAAAGCAGTTAAAGGAGAATTTCGGCCATAGCGAAACGCTCTACGCCTGCAACGCCTATCAGTTCACCGACTACTCCCGTTACGCCATGACCGTGTTCAAAGAAGAGGACAAACGCCAGTACCGCGACGCACACTGGCAGACCGACCTGCAGAACGCCTACGAGCTCGGGAAACGGTTGGTGGAAAAGGCAAAAGGAGAATAAATAAAATTCTTATCTTCACAGATTGCACGGGTTTTCATGGATATCGACAAAAAATTGAAATAAAAATTTTCTCCTGTTGATTCAAAAAAAACGAAAAAAATCGTAACTTTGCCACCGTTTTTGAGCCTTGGTAAAGGCGAGGGGTAGCCCTATAATATTCCACTGATTATCAACAAATTATAGGACTGCCTTATGAAAAAGACAAAACTCCGTTCCTACATCTACAATGCCATAATTATCCTACTTCTGATAGTGGGAATCGTTTATGTTGTGCTTCAATTCACCCACTTCGGTCACGTGGAATACACCGACAATGCCCGTGTGTGCCAATACATCGCCCCACAGAACACCCGCGTGCAAGGATTCATCCGCGAAATCCGCTTCGAGGCGTACCAGCACGTGAACGAGGGTGACACGCTCGTCACCCTGGAGGACAGTGAGTACCGGCTCCGATTGGCGCAGGCTCGCAGTGACCTCGCCCGTGCCGAACAGCAGAGCAAACAAGCCGGCTCGTCAGTGCTCAGTGCCACCAAAAACATCAATGCCACACAGTCGCTGAAAGAAGAGGCTCGTGTGAACATGGAGAATCTCCAGCGCGATGACCACCGATACGAGCAGTTGTTGCTTGTCGGCGGCGTTTCGCAGCACCAGTACGACCAGACCCACACCGCCTACCTTGCCGCCAAGGCCCGCTACGAGCAAATATGCCATACCGTTGATATGCAGCAGAATGTTGCCGACGAGCAGGGCTACAGCCGTTCCGCCTCCGAAGCGGCGGTGAAGTTGGCACAGGCGGCCGTAGAGCTGGCAGAACTCAACCTGTCATACTGCTACATCATCGCCACCCACTCGGGTGTGGTCGGCGCACGCGACATCAACATCGGTGAGTTGGTAAACCCGGGGCAGACGCTCGTCAGCATCGTCGATGAGAACCAGAAATGGGTGGAGGCCAACTACCGCGAAAGCCAACTACCTCATATCAAAGACGGTGCGGAGGTCAGCATCGTGGTAGATGCCATTCCCGACCGCAAGTACAAAGGTCGTGTGGAGCGCCTCGCCGACGCCACCGGCAGCGCCTTCTCGCTGCTGCCCGTCGATAACGCCACCGGCAATTTCGTCAAAGTGGAGCAGCGGCTCACTGTTCGCATCGCCCTCGACGATAACAGCGCTGAGGACCTGAAAAAGCTCAAGGCGGGCTACAGTGTGGAGTGCGAAGTGAAATACTAACGTTATGCAAACCAACCATCCTTTCATGATGCCCATGTTCCGGGCATTCGTGCCGCGGCGCATCCAACCGTGGATTTACCTTGTGCAGGTGATGTGCATCCAGTTCTCCGGCGGGGTCTATCTCGGCGCGTTGGAGGCGGTGCGTGGCACCACCAACCTGATGATCGAGGACCTGCTGATGCTGCTCTACACCGGCTTAGCGGGTATGGCGGTCTGGTTCCCGATGCTCTTCCGGATGAAGTTCCGCTTCACCAACCAGCAGCTGCTCTGCGGCGCAGCGGCGGTAATCGGCATCTGCAACTTCATCACGATGAGCACCACCAATATGGCCATACTTCTGCCCATCTGTTTCATCGCGGGCATCGCGAAGATACAGGGCACTTTTGAATGTATGAGCAACATCCAACTGTGGATCACGCCGCCGCGCGACTTCGGGGTCTTCTTCCCCGTGCTGCACATCGTCCTGCTCACTGCCATCACGGGCAGCGCATGGCTTGCGGCGGTGGTCGCCTTCCACCTTCCCTGGCAGATGATGCACGTGCTCACCATCGGCACGATGTGCTTCGTCATCCTCGTGCAACTCACCCTTTGCAAACCCTTCTGCCCGATGCCGCAGCGGATGCCGCTCAAGGGCATCGACATCACCACCGGGCTGCTGATGAGCGTGCTGATGCTGATGGTCAGCTACTTCCTCGTCTATGGAGACTACCTGATGTGGTTCAAGTCGTCGCGCCTGCGCTGGATTGTCGCACTGTCGGCCCTGCTGTTGGCGTTCATCCTCTATCGCCTCAAGACGGTGGAGAAGCCGTACATTTCGTTGGAGATCTTCCGTTATAAAAACGTGGTGGCCATCTTGTTGGTCACCGTGGTGGCGGAATTGCTGCTCGGCGCGGAGCACACGTTGGAGGAGATTTACTGGAGCGAGGTGCGAGGGTTGGAGGAGCACACCAAGACGGGACTGTGTCTGTGGTCGTTGCCAGGCGTGTATGCCGGCGTGGTCATCACCCTTTTTTGGCTCGGACACAGGAAGTGGAAAGTGTGGAAGTTGTTCGCCATCGGCTTCGGCTGCATCATGGTATATGCGATACGGATGTACTTCCTGATGGATCTCAACGTGCCGATCACGGCCTACCGGTGGGCGTTGGTGTTCCGAGGGTGCGCATACGCGGTGCTGGCGGTGTCGCTGATGTGGTCGCTCCACGAGTCGGTGCACGAGCTGGAGCACTTCTTTATGGCGCTGTTCATCTTCAATGTCATCCACATGTACCTCGCCGGCGCCTCGGGCTACGGACTCTACACCTCGCTGTTCCAGCACTTTATGGCCGACAACATGTCGCGATACAGCTCGTACCTGACGTTGACGGGTGTGGATATGCAGCAGTTCGACATGAACGGGTTCATGAACGGCTACTATCTCCATTCGATGATGTCGGTGACGCTGAAACAGATTTTCGGGCAGATAATTTGGGCGGCGGGCTTCATGACGATGGCGTTTCTGTTGTTGGACATTCCGAGGGTGCGCACGGGCATCGAGAAGGTTCCTTATTGGCCTGTGTATGGCATCAAGATGCTGGCGCGCGGATAAAGAATCATATTGTTTTTATTTTTGCCGCCTCTAAAGATGAAATAATAAACACGAACAAACGATACGTGTAATATGAGAAAAAATGTTTTGATAATCTTTGCCTTGATAATGCTTACAGCATGTCGTGGCAGGCAAAAGCAGGCAGAAAGTGCTGATGCGGTCGTTGCTGATTCAACGGAAGTGATGGCACCGAAAGAAACGGACTTGACGGCAAGTCATCCCCAAAGCTACAGTCTGACGGGTACCATTGGTGAAGAAAAAGCCAGCATGGTGCTTGACAAAAACGGCAACAATGTGACGGGTGTCGTCACGCGATGTGACTATTGCGTACCCATCAATGTGGAAGGCACTTGGCAGGGTGAAAACATCACAGTGGATGGCGTAAGTCAAGCCGGCTCACATATTAAATATAAATTGACTGTCGCAGGCAACGCAGTTCAAGGTGCAGAGATATTGTCTGCCGAAGGAGAAGTCGAAAAGCAAAACGTCGCCATGACGATAGAACACATACGGCGTAAGTTGCTATAAAGATAGCAAACCGAAACCCGTGCGAAGAATTGAGGTGCGGAATTTTCATTTTGTTATAATTCGTCGAAAGGATTTTGAAAAAAATTGTACTTTTGCAAGTTCAAAAAAGACATGCAGAGTCTGGTGAATTGGTCAGCGCGGTAATTAATTGAGTGTCAAAATAATTAAAACGAAACAAGCAAGGAAGAGTAGTTAAACTAACATATTAAAAATCAAAGCGTTTGCTATCGTTCGGATTCATCTGAAATGTGAGAAGTTTCTAATTGAGTTAATACCGAAAGAAGTTAGCAGATGTCGCGTATAGGCGCGGGTCTGGCTTTCGGTATTATGGCACTTCTCACAGCCACAGATGAAAAAGTTTAGGCTCACGCCTTTCTTTATGCTCAATCTGAACGGTAACACAAATTAGGAAATGTCAAACAAAAAAACTGAAGAGCCAACAGGATAAAACGGGCAAAAAAAACAAATGAAAAAAAATTTCTTTTTTTTGACGACATTCTTGCTACTTATGATGTTCGCCAAAGCACAAGAGTACAATTTTGAGGATTATGTTTATCCATTTGGACATCGTATGTACACTTCACCAGACAGTAAGGGAAATCTATCATCTGTAACTCAGTATAGTTTTGAATCACAGGCCTATGATAATTATCTTGTAGAAGAAGTCTATATTGGTTATGGAATCATGTCGGCAAAAACAACTTATAGATACCACACAGATGGAAATGCAGTGATTTCAGATGTTCAACTTCGGCAAAATAGATTGACGGGGAGCACGAAATATCAAGACAGACTAATTCTTTTTGCTTTTCCTGAAAAGGACAAGCCTTTTAAGTGGACAGAAACGGATAGAGGAGATAAGTATCAATGTACATCTGAATATGTGTATGTAAATGCTTCTATAGATCATAAAATGTTATTTATGAAAGCTATAAAAATAACAAGAGATAATAGTTATATTGTTGGAAATGAAAAGCATAGAATCATAGAGACAAGTTATTGGGTAAGTGATTATGGTCGTATTATTACTTTTGGGGATTGGGATGGCACAAAAAGGACATCCTCTAAGTTGGATGTTTTAGACTATGTTCAGGAAATATCTAAAGAAGAATACGATTCACATATAAACAAATAGCCGTATGAGTACAGAGTTTATCATTGGAACAATTATTGGATTAATTGGTATCATTCCTGTAATTATCCAAGTTGTTAAATGGGTCAAGAAGCCCAAACTTAGTGATTTGATGAAAAAATTGGTTGATAATGGTTTATCGACGAAGGCTCAAAGGAAAGTCCTTAAGAAGATGAATATGATACTCCTGCGTTCTGGGAAGCATATATCATCCGAATACATCAACAACTTCTTTTTGGATAAGCGTGGCAAGGAAGCGGTCTTTACGGACTTATGCCTGCAAAATGACTGGGAACCCACCAAGGATTTGTGTGAGATGTTTATGAATGGCGATTACCCGTCAATCCGAAAGAAATATTGGGATATGAAAAACACACAACAGAAAAGAGAAGAGCCAACGGATGATGCTATTGTGAAAGTTGAAGCCGTTCCTGCACAGCCCAAAGGCAAGGAGATTGTTTATTTGTCGGAACTGCTTAAAGAGCGTTTTCCAGATTGCTTTAATCGGTTGACTTCAATACTGGAAAAGCACAACGTGGAATATCGTCTGCTGAAAGGCACGAAGGATATTTGGTGCAAGGATTACATGCCAATACAAACTGAATCCGGTAAGCTAATACAGTTTCGCTATGATCCATCGTATTTGAAAGGGAAGAAAGAATGGGAAGATTCACGCTCTGATGTAAGGGATGTGTGCCTGCAAAATGGATTTGAACCTGTTTTCTCTACCATCAACCTTGATGGTGGTAATGTATTACTTTGCTCGGGTCGCGCAATCGTTTCAGACAGAATATTCAGTGAAAATCCTGAATATACTGACAAAAATCAATTAATAAATGAACTATCTGAATTGCTTGATGCTGAAATAATCGTCATTCCCGCTCAAAAAAGTGATTATACAGGTCATGCCGATGGAATGGTTCGCTTTATAGACCATGACACCATATTAGGAAACAATCGTTCGGAAGAATACAAAAATTGGTCAAGTGGAATAGAGAAAGTTCTGAAGGATAAGAACATCAAATATGTTGATGTGCCATTCTTCTATGGATTTAAGGATTCTAAACATCCATACAACGCCATCGGAATATACGTTAATTATCTTGAAGTTGGTAATCTAATAGTTCTTCCTGTCTTTGAGGTAGAGGGGAATAGAGATTCTGAGGCCATAGATGCTTTTAAGCAGATATTTCCTGATAAGATTATTGAAACTATCAACTACAACGAAGTTGCCCTTGAAGGTGGCATACTTAACTGTTCAACTTGGACTTATAGTATCGCAGGAAAAGACTATTGAAGCATAAGCAGAGTAGTTATTTTACTCTAAAATATAATAAGTCAATCCCCAACTCAGTCGAAAGCCTTTAGTTGCGGATTTTTTTTCTGTTCTAAAAAAAACTCACCTTATAAGGTAAACTTTAAAAACTTTTTGTATCTTTGCCGCGCTAAACTATATAGAAAACGGAAATCCTTGGTGCTGATGATAAGGAATATGACTTATGAAACGAGATTTGGAAGGACGGAAACTGTTTCGGCAAATTGTTGACGAAACCCCGGCGGAACTGAAGACGCAGTTGCGCTTCTCGGATTCTATTGCTGAAAAAATCGACAGCATACTTAAAGAGAGAGGCATGTCGCAGCGCGAATTGGCGAAAAAAACCAATAAGACCGAAGCCGAGGTTTCGCGTTGGCTTGGCGGCACACACAATTTCACCCTTCGGACTTTGGCCAAAATTTCGCATGTGCTTGGCGAGGATTTGATACGAGTTTAGAAATAACCGTAAATGAAGTGATATGACCATCGGTAATTTTTGGATATCGTTTCTGTCTGTGCTCAACGCCATGAGCCCCTATCTGCTGTTGGGATTCCTTATCGCTGGAGTCCTGCATGTGTTCGTGCCGAAGCGGTTCTATGCCAAGTATCTGTCACGCGACAACAAGCTTTCTGTGCTGTGGGCGGCATTGCTGGGCATCCCGCTGCCGCTCTGCTCATGCGGGGTTATCCCCACGGCCGTCGGGCTCAAGAACGAGGGTGCCTCGAAAGGGGCGGTGGCCTCGTTCCTCATCGCCACGCCGCAGACGGGCATCGACTCCATCTTGGCCACCTTCTCGCTGATGGGGCTGGGTTTCGCCATCGTTCGCCCCGTGGCCGCACTGGTCACCGGAATCTGCGGAGGCCTCCTGGTAAACCGTTTCGTGAAAACCGACGAAGGCGGACAGGTTTCCGAGGCATCCTGCAAAGTGGAAGTCGGCAACCGACTGTGGCGCGTGCTCAAGTACGCCTACTTCGATATGATTCAGGAC
>CAMJXE010000121.1 GCA_946409645.1 uncultured Bacteroidales bacterium | reverse complement strand
AATATATCTTTTGTAACAAAAAATCCGTAATTTTGCGGTCTGAAAAGAATCAATAAAAGTATCTGGTATTATGGAAAATCAAGACAAAAACGAAGTGCTCTCCAGGGCAGTGAAGGCTGGGAAAAGAACCTATTTTTTTGATGTGAAGAGAAGTCGGAACGAGGAGATGTATTTGACCATCACCGAGAGCAAGCGCAAGTTCAATGCCGACAATGGCAACTTCTTCTATGAAAAACACAAGATTTTCCTCTACAAGGAGGATTTCGATAAGTTCAAAAATGCTTTGTCCGGAGTGATTAATTTCATCGAGAACGGCACGGTTCCTGAGGAAGATGATTTCTTCGAGACCGAGAACTTCGAGAAAAACGAGGAAGCAGACTTGGGGATCAACTTTGACGACATAGATCTCTCGCTGTAATGGGGAAAATCGTTGCCATTGTGAACCAGAAGGGCGGGGTGGGGAAAACCACTACCGCCGTGAATCTGGCGGCGTCGTTGGCGCTGCTGGATTTCCGTGTGCTGCTCATCGATGCCGACCCGCAGGGCAACGCCTCCAGCGGCGTTGGTGTGTATCCGGATGACAACACGATCAGCATTTACGACTGCATCGTGAACGGAAAAATGGCTTCTGAGGCCGTGGTGGAGACCAAAACCCCGAATCTTTTCGTGATGCCCGCCACCATCCACCTCGTGGGTGCCGAAATCGAGATGATCAACTTCGACCGGCGCGAGTATCGTATGAAAGACGCCCTCACGGATGTGAAGAATGATTACGACTTCATCTTCATCGACTGCGCGCCGTCTCTCGGATTGGTGACACTCAACGCCCTCGTGGCCTCCGACTCGGTCATCATCCCCGTGCAGTGCGAGTATTTCGCGCTCGAAGGTCTCGGCAAACTGCTCAACACCATCCGTATTGTGCAGTCCAACATGAACCCCAACCTCTCCATCGAGGGCATCCTGATGACCATGTACACCAACCGCTACAAGTCGGCAAACGCAGTGTATGAGGATGTCCGCTTCCACTGCCGCGACATTGTCTTCGACACCGTCATTACCCGCACCGTGCGTCTGAGCGAAGCCCCCAGCTACGGCCAACCCATTGCCGTGTATGACATCAAGTCCGTAGGCCACGTCAATTACATGAATCTTGCGAAAGAATTCCTGTTGAAAAATGGTTATACGGTGTAGTTGTGATTAGGGAATAGTGATTAGGGAATAGTGAATAGTGAATAGTGAATAGTGAATAGTGAATAGTGATTAGAGATTAGTGATTAGTGATTAGTGATTAGAGAAATGCCAAAGAATGATAAACCGTTAGGAAGGGGGTTGGGCGCGATGCTCGGGAATATGGATATCCCTGTGCACAAAGAGCCCACACAGCTGGTGAGCGGTAATACCAATATACATATATCCTCCATCGAGGCGAACCCCTATCAGCCTCGCACCAAGTTTGACGAAGAGTCGTTGCAGGAACTGGCGCAGTCCATCAAGACTTACGGACTCATCCAGCCGGTGACTGTGCGTCCTGTGGGCAATGGCAAGTATCAGCTCATCTCCGGCGAGCGCCGTTTCCGTGCCGCGCAAATCGCCGGTCTGACCGAAATCCCCGCTTTCGTGCGTACCGTCGATGACGCGCTTTCCATCCAAATGGCATTGGTGGAGAACATCCAGCGCGAGGACCTGAACGCCATCGAAATCGCCATGAGCTATCAAATGCTCATGGAGGAGTGCCATTTCACGCAGGAACAGTTAGGCGAAAAAGTGGGAAAGACCAACACCACCATCTCCAACTATTTGCGTCTGCTCAAGCTCTCCACGCCCGTTCAAGTGGCCGTGCGCGACAACCAAATCTCCATGGGCCATGCCCGCGCATTGGTGCCTGTGGAAGACGAGGAAATACAAGCAAAACTTGTGAAACAGATTGTGAATGAGCAACTTTCTGTCCGTCAAACGGAAACTTTGGTGAAGAAAACCTTGGAAGGCATTCGCAACAAGAAATCAAAAGTGAAGATAACCCTTTCCGATGAAGTGCGCTCCGCCCAGACCGCCATAGCCAAAAAGCTGAATGCCAAAGTGAACATCAAAAAGGACATTTCCGGCAAGGGAAATATCCAGATTCCCTTCACCTCCGACGAAGAACTCAAACGTTTGCTTAATTTGTTACAATAAAATCGATGTTTTATCGTTAACGTATCGCATTTTTTAGGAATATGAAATACGTCAAACAGATTCTTATGGTAGCTATCTTGCTCAATATGAGTTTGTTTGCTTGTTCCCAAGAGATTAGTTCTCCAAAAGTCTCTCGCGTGAAAACGCAAGATTCTATAACCATCTCGAAGCATAGTCCCACAGCGGCTATGCTTTATTCTATTATTCCTGGAGGAGGGCAAATCTACAACCGACAATACTGGAAAGTGCCCATTATCTATGGTTTATTAGATGTTTCGGGGTATTTTCTCTATAAATATGCCTCCGATATGCTCCTCTACCGCCGGGAATTCATCAACCGCCGTGACGGACACATCGATGATTTGATCCCAGCACTGTCCAAATACCCTGACGAGAATATCCTTTCCATGAAGCAGGAGTCGCAACGCTATATGGAGATCGCCATCGCCGCCACCGTCATCATCTACGCACTCAACTTCATTGATGCGATGGTATATGCACACCTCTATTACTTTGACGTTTCCGACGATCTTTCGCTCTTCTGGAGCCCTATGGTGATGCCGAATCCAGTGAATAAAACGCCTACTTACGGGGTGAATTTGGTGTTGAATTTCAGATGAGAGGATGAGGAGATATGAAGTTGAGAGGATTTTCAAGAGGGCTGTGGGCCCGATATGTGTAAACTCAGGGTGAACGCAGTGAGCCCTATGACATAAAACGAAATAATATACAGTATGAATAAAATAAGAATAATAAACCTCGCGCTATGCGTGATGCTAACCACGATGGTGAGCGCCCAGAATTGCCATATTAAGGGACGAGTTGCAGTTCCCGTGTTGCAGAACAAGTCCATCTCCATTCTGAATATGAACACCGGCAAACAACTGGCTTCCACAAAGATTGTGGACAGCACTTTCGCCTTGGACATAGATGTGGACGAACCGTTTGTGGCGATGCTGAAGACGGACCCTCAATATCCTGCCAATCCCAGAAGTTACTATTACCTGCGCATTGTCGGAGAACCGGGCGAAATCTTCGCCGACCTGGTGACCGACACGTTGTCTGGGACTCCGTTGAACGATCGTCTCTACCAATATTCGAAAAAACGCGATTATGAGGTCAGCGTGATCAATGCTTATATCCGACAGCTTAATGAGGCTCTCAGCATGCCCGCCGACAGGATGATGGAACTCACCAACAAGATGGAACAGAGCATGGACAAACTGTTTTCCATGATGAGAGAAACTTACGAGCTGAACAAGGACAACCCCGTGGGAGCTCTTGTGATGGAGGATTTGCTCGAATATGACGATGAGTTGGACTACGAAAAAGTGGTCAACATGCTGGAGGAGGCTTCACCTGTTGTCTCCACCTATCAGCCGTTAAAGACGAAATTAGATGCATTGGAGAAGGTGAGCCACACCTCTCCCGGCAAACCTTACATCGACCTGGATCTGACTGATTATAAGACTGGTAAGCCGATTAAGCTGAGCAAGGTGATCAAGGGCAAGGTCGCAATCATCGACTTCTGGGCCTCCTGGTGCCGTCCGTGCAGGGCCGAAATCCCCCATATCAAGAAAGTTTACGAAAAATTCAAAGACAATAAGGACTTTGTGGTGATCAGCCTCAACGTGTGGGACAAACCCGATGCGCAGGCCAAAGCCATCAAGGATTTGGGGATGACCTGGACTCAGCTGACCGACGCAACTCGCAATGCAACAGATACCTACGGCGTTGACGGCATACCGCAGATTCTACTTATCGACAAGGACGGCACCATAATAGCCCGTGATTTGCGCGGCGAGGAGATCGAAAAGGCCGTGAAGAAGGCGCTGGAGAAATAGGCTCAAGGGTCGAGGAATTAGAGAAAAAAACATTTTCCTTGAGCAGCCCCTTTAGGGGCAAAAGCTTGGTAGCAATATAGTCAAAGTCATACATAATGAAAGTCGCAATATTAGGATACGGAAAGATGGGCCATATCGTGGAAAAAGTGCTGCAGGAACGACGGCACAAGATTGTAGCCGTTATCGACAATGAGGCGGATTGGCAACGCCTTGGCCGTGAGTTCCGGAGTGCGGAGGTGGCCATCGACTTTTCCGAACCTTCCACCGCGGTCCCGAACATGCTCCGCGCGTTCGAGGCGAAAGTCCCAATGGTGGTCGGCACCACCGGCTGGCTCGACCATTTGGACGAGATGAGCTCGAAGTGCGTCGCTGCTGGCGGCAAGCTGGTCTATAGTGCCAACTTTAGCATCGGTGTCAACATCTTTTTCAAAATCAACAAATTGTTGGCGCAGCTGATGAATGCCCAGGACCGCTACTCCGTGACGATGGAGGAAACGCACCACATCCACAAGAAGGATGCGCCGAGTGGTACCGCCATCCATTTGGCGCAAGACATCATCAAAGAGGTGAACGCCCTGAAAGATTGGAAGTTGACACCTTGCGATCATACGAATGTTGTCCCCATTACGGCCATCCGAGAAGGCGAAGTCCCTGGCACTCACAAGATTGTGTGGGATTCGCCCGAGGACACTATCGAAATCACCCACACCGCCCACGGTCGCGAAGGCTTCGCCCGCGGTGCCGTCCACGCCGCCGAATGGCTTATCCATCAACCCTCCGGCGTGTACCCTTTTGCAGAAATGATGAATGATGTCTGTAAGGACGAATAATGATTCGCCACAACATACCCCATCCAATAACCTTTTAACCCCTAAACCTTAACCCTTAACCCTTAACCCTTAACCCTTAACCCTAAACAATAATCCTCAATAACCCATAACCGTTATAAAAAATGTTAATCTCGAAAACTGCCTTAATCGTAATATTAATTATCTCCTTCATCGGCTGGCAAGTCGGTATGTGGGGAATTTTCAAGAAAGTCGGACTGAAACCGTGGCTGTCGCTGATCCCGTTCTACAACATCTGGTTGTGGATCAAGGTGGTCATCGGGCGGAAATGGTGGTGGATGTTGCTTTTCCTGATTCCGTATCTCGGCATCTTCATGTTCTATTACATGGTATGGGAAACCATCCGCCAGTTCAATAAATACAGCTATGTGCCGCTGATTCTCGGCACGGTGTTCTTCCCGTTCTATCTGCCGTATCTGGGATTTTCCGCCAAGGAACAGTACATTACGCCGGAGAATTTAGAGCGTCCGAAGAAAACCTCCGCCCGTTCCTGGGGCGATGCGCTGATCTTCGCGGTGGCCGCCGCCTACATCATCCGCGCCTGCTGGTTCGAGCTCTACACCATCCCGACCTCCTCCATGGAGAGCTCGCTGATGATCGGCGACTTCCTTTCGGTGAGCAAGATTGCTTACGGCGTGCGTGCACCGCAAACGCCTGTCGCAGTGCCGTTTATCCACAACAAGCTGCCCAAGACCGAGGTGAAGTCCTACTCCGAAATCATCAAGTTGCCCTATATGCGCTCAAAAGCCCTCAACCCGGTGAAACGCAACGACGTGGTGGTCTTCAACTATCCCGACGGCGACACGGTGATTGTGGAGCGGCAGGCCGAGAGCTACTACGCCATCGTGCGCGAGTACGAGGCGATGTTCAACCCCAACGCCAGCGACGCGGAGAAAATGAACCTGTTCCGCCACTATGCGCCTGAGTACATCCAGCAGTTGCGCATGAAATACCCTGGTGCATACATTCCCGGCAAGGGTAGGGAAGTGGTTTGGAACGAGTACAAGGTGATTGCCCGTCCCGTCGATAAGCGCGAGAACTACGTGAAGCGCTGCATCGGAACGCCGGGTGACAAATTGCAAATTATTGACCGTCAAGTATATATCAACGGGAAGCCCGTTGTCAATCCCGACCGTATCCAGTATGCCTGCCTGATCTCGCATCCTTCCGGATTGCAGCTCTCCAAGAAAGAGCGCAAGAACCTGAATCTCAACGAAGAAGACTTCCAGCAGGTCGATATCAACCGTTTCTTGGCCATGTTGAACAGCGAACAGCAGAACAGCATCCGCAAGAAGGGCTATGAGGTGCAGATTTTGGGTGAGGAAGAGGGTGTTTACAGTCCGGATATTTTCCCGCACGACAGCAACTATAAGTGGAACAAGGACTTTTTCGGACCGATTACCATCCCTCAGAAGGGCGTGACGGTGGAGATTTCGCCCGAAAACATCGCTCTTTATGACAAAATCATCCGTAACTACGAGTGTCATGACCTGCAGGTGAAAGACGGCAAGGTGTGGATTGACGGCAAGGAAGCCAAGAGCTACACCTTCGCGATGGACTACTACTTCATGATGGGCGACAACCGCCACAACAGCGCCGACTCCCGTTTCTGGGGTTTCGTGCCGGAAGACCACATCGTGGGCAAGGCCTCCGTCGTCTGGCTCTCCTTGGACAAGTTCAAGACCTGGAGCGACAAGGGCAAAGTGCGTTGGAACCGGATGTTCAAGAAGATAAGGATGTAATCGTTTTCTTTGTTGATTGTTAGAAATTGGGAGCGGGATTTCGCTGGTTTTTGAGCCCTTGCGAGAAGGAGGTTCCGTTTGCTCTTGCGGGTTGTGCGGGTTGCGAATCGCACTGCTCTGGCGGGTAACCCATGCACCATTCCGTTTTGTCGGAAGAGGGAGGCGTTGGATCGCGAGGGCAGTTGTCATCGTCAAGGCACGCGGTAGCCCGTCAGGACAGGAGGACAAAACGGAAACCCGTACCCGCCAGGGCGTGCGCTGGTGGATGACCCATATCGCTCATATCCTAACGTTTCAGCAGCCAATCGGTGACTGGCACACAGTGCACAGTATATTCACTCACCTGAATGTCACGATGATCGCCTTGCATCATGACGAGGGTGAGATTCCGGCATCGTGTAACGGTGGCACCTTTCAGAAGGTCACCGACTTTGACCTGGTTTCAAAATACACTTTTTCAATTAGTTACAATTTTTAACTGCACTAAATGGTAAGTTTTTATTTTCTAAACTGCACTAAACGGTAGGTTTTTAAAGGGATGGATTGCAGTAAAGGCACAAGCGATTTTTGACAATATGTAATTTCAGTATGAAAATCGTGACAATGATTTTTATTTCACTATTGATTAAAATGTATGTGTTTATCATAGTGTATTTTTTGTATTTTTGCCCCCGCAAACCCACGCCGTTGGGAATGTCATGAGTGGGCGGGTTTGCGGACATATTAAAGGCGTTTATTGACGCTTTGTGGCGGTCTCTTTGGAACTTCGCAACTTTCAAAAAACCAAACCGCGCAGAGTAGCAGTGAATGTCCTCTGGATGTGTATAATTACTGTACCTACCATACAGGCAATTTGCATATTCGGCGTGGACTTCAAGTTGCTTGTTATGGTTTGGTTAAGGCATTGCGAAGGCCTCAAAGAGAGCGTGACGAGCCAATAAGGACTCCACGCTTTTTTGTTGTGTCCTGTTCCGTCGGGAGTTGCGGAGCGGGGTGAAGAAAAAAGAAGCCAAGATGCGTAAAGTTTTCACCGCTGTCATCTTTGTGGGCATGTTGATAGCCATCGTCACTCTTTTGGATGGCTGCGGCGGACGACCAAATAGAAACGATGGTAAAAATCAGAAGTGTCAAAATGAGAAAGCCACCAG
>CAMJXE010000120.1 GCA_946409645.1 uncultured Bacteroidales bacterium | reverse complement strand
ATGAGTTTGGACATGCGGGAGTATATGCGGTAATCATTCCACCGCCCGCCACACAATAAAGTTCACCTTCTCGAAAGTCTTGCCGGTTTTGCGTGCGCCCCAAGTGGTTGTTTCGGTCGTGTCGTCCGATTGCGTGCGGCAGAAGCCGTAGGCGTCGGCTCCGATAAGGTAGATGGCGTTTTGCACGCCGAGGTCTGCGAGGGCTTGCGCGAAGTCGTGCAGGGATTCCTTTTCCATGCTGCTCACGGTCACGCCCAAACCGTACGCGTAGGCGGCGTTGGCGCGCTCCTCCTCCGATTTCGCGTTCTTCATCAGATGCTGCAGTTTCAGCATCACCTTGCAGAAGGTCGCCTTGCCGGGATTGTCGGCGTAGGCTTTCGCCGGATTGAAGGGGAGCCGGAATTTCGCCTGCTGCTCTTTCCGCGTGATCCAGCCTTCGGTGAAGGGATTGTGCTCGCTGTCGATTTCCGTGTAGATGTTCTGGGTGCGCAGGAATTTCGGACTCACTCTCTTCAGATAGACCAGTGCGGAGTCGTATCGTTCCACCCGCATGAGTTTGGTGGCGATGAGTTCGTAGTAGAAGTTGAGGTCGCGGTAGTTGTTTTGGATGACGAACTTCTCGGCCGCAGTTTTGCCGCCCGACTTCAGAAACTGGATATAGCGCAGCAAGTCCTGCAGGACGGCGGTGTCGATGCTGGTGAAGAAGTCGGTGCGGTAGTCCAAATTCAAAAACCATAAGGTGCTGTCTGCCACTATCTTGGTGCACGGTTCACCCATTTCGTGAGTTTCCAGGTAGGTGTCAAAATCCGCTTTACGATAAATCGGCGGATGGATGTAGGTGGCCCCCCAACGGTTGGTGCCCCGGTGCAATTCGCCCTTGCGTATCATGGCGCGCTCTTTCTTGAACGGAGACACCACCTCATCGTGCAGATTTTGGTAGGCCATACATTTGTAGGGCATTTTAAGTCGTTGAAAATGAGGAATTACGCCCAAAAGGAGGGTGCGGCGCAGCACCTTGACGTGATGATTGGTCGCGCTGGGCTTGCAGAAGGAATCATAATCATTGTTAGTAAAGCAATCCTCCGGATCTTCCGAGTTGATGATGTTGACGATCCATTTCAGGTCAGGATAGAGCGCATCTTCGTATTTGTCGTCGATGTCAGTCCGTAAAGCATTGAACATCAGTTTCATCATTCTGATATTGTCTTTGACGGCCTTGCTGCCTTTCTCCTTTTCGGCTTTGCCAATCAGGGAGAGGGCGGCGTTCAGGTCGCCATCGATGAAGGCGAGGGCGGATTGGGCGGACCGCCACAGAGCTGGATTGTCCGTCTCTCCCTCTTTCAGGATTTCATTCGACAACTTGTTGAAAGCCAAAGATTTTGCGGTTTCGGGCAGGATATATTCCGACATGCTGTAGTAATCATAGTAGGGGGTGTTGCGCCTTTTATTATAGACATGGTCGAAATAGGTGTTGACGAACTCTTGGATCATGAACTCAAACGCCTCGCTGTTAGGGTTTTGCTGATAAATGTCCCGAAGCACTTTGACATCGTAGTGCAGTTTAGGATTGAAGTAGCCGATGGCGGCGTAGGCGACGGCGGCTTCGGCATCCCGATCCACGCGGCGGAGCGCACCCCCGTAGTAGTTGAGGCACTGGCTCCTCAATATGCTCTTCGGCATCGTTTTGCCGTATTTTTCCCATACACTGATACAGCGCTTGTAATCACTGCCATAGAAATACTTCCGCATCACCTGCAGGATGTAGCGATGTCGGATTTGCGCATTTTTGCATTGGTCGATGACCGTCTCGTCCAGTCTTCCCACCTGCGAAATGCTGAGGTCGTGTAGAGGTTCCTCGTTTTCATTCCACCACCCCCGATAGCGTTCGCCTTCCTTCTCGTCGTAGAACCATGCAGACTGCTTCCAGCTGATTTCTTTGATATAGGCGCTGTCGGAGGTCTTCAGCAACATCCAGTATTGCAACGCTTCTTTGTCGTTGTGGTCGATGAGATAGCGGAAAAAGGCGTTTCGGCTGTGGCTGTCGAGCAGCATCACGTCGTAGAGCGCGGCTTCCACCTCCATTTTGGGCACTTTTTGGTGTACGTAGTTGTGCCAGAAGGTGATATTCTCTTCGCGGAAAGCGCGGTTGAGATTGTTTTGCCAATTCTCGTCGGCGCTGTTGTATCCGGTGTAGAAAATCCAATGGCGGTAGGGCTCCACAAGGTATGCACCGTCGCCGCAGGCAAAAGCCGAAAAGGAGCCGAGTAGGCAGAAAATGCTAATCAAAAAAGGCCTTGATTTCATCGTCGGAGTATTTTGAAAGTTGTTTGTTGTCTAAATGGTAAAGCACAATGGGCATGTTGCCGTAGAGTTTTTCGACTAATGCTTTGGATTTCAGGATGGTTTCGGCGGAGACCACTTCGTGGCGGATGTATTTGGTGGTTTCTTCCTCGCCAACCGGCGAAACAGCGTACATGTTGCCTTTCAGATGTTTGAGGTTGGTGGAGTCATAGAGTTCGCCATAGTCGCCCCGGTTGAGCCGCACGAACTGGTGGTTGCCGTCGAATTCCACATCCCAGGAGAAGTCGGGTAGGGCGAGCTTCAGCGGCAGGGCGTATTTTTTGAGGTATTTGGTGTATTTTTCCACGTCTTTGACATCCAGAATGGAATTTTCGGTCTTGAAATCCTTGAAATTTCCGGTGTTGTAGCACATCAGCACGCCGTAATCGACGGCAGGGGGCTCTTGCGCGAGTTGGTGCAGACGTATGGTGGAGGAGATGGCGATATCCTTCTTGAAGTACTCTTTCAGCGCGGGGCGTATTGCTTTAATGAACTGGAAATAGGCGTCATGAGTACTTTCCGTCCAGTCGCAGTCGAACTGCACCTCGTTGATGCTGATGTTGTTCTTCTTGCACATCGCATAGACACGATGTGCGAGGTTGTCGGTATGACAAGTAGAGACGTCAGGTCATGACGTCTCTACGTTTCTTTCGTTTTTCGGCTTGCCGCCGGAGGGTTTCTTCGGCATGCGGCCCGCCTTTTTCAGCGCGTTGGAGAGGATCCATTCGATCTGGCCGTTGGCGCTGCGGAATTCGTCGCCGGCCCATTTCTCGATGGCCTCGAAGATTTCGGAATCCACCCGTAAGGCGAAGTTCTTTTTCATATTTATGGGGTTACTCGGTTGGGGGTTACGCGATTTGCGATGTAGAGACGTGCCATGGCGCGTCTCTACTGGTATAACGTGCCGGTGTTGATGACCGGTGAGGCGGATTCGTCGGCGCAGAGCACGACCAGCAGGTTGGAGACCATGGCTGCCTTGCGTTCATCGTCGAGTTCCACGATCTTGTCGTCGGCGAGTTTCTTGAGGGCGAGGTCAACCATGCTGACGGCGCCTTCCACGATCTTCTCGCGGGCGGAGATGATGGCGTCGGCCTGCTGGCGGCGGAGCATCACGCTGGCGATTTCGGCGGCGTAGGCCAGGTAGTTGATGCGGGCTTCCACCACCTCTATGCCGGCGATTTCGAGATGTTTGCGAAGTTCGTTCTCCAGTTGTTCGTTGACCTCTTCGCCGCCTGAGCGCAGCGTCACACCCTCGTCGGCGCGGTCCATGTTGTCGTAGGCGTAGAGACCCGCCAACTTGCGCAGCGCGGCGTCGCTCTGCACCCGCACGAACGGGTCGAAAATCTTGGCAGTCGAGATGGCGTTCTCGGAAACTTTGGCGTCAGAATCCACTTCAAAGCAGGCTTTGTAGGTGTCGCTGATCTTCCACACCAACACCAAACCGATCATGATGGGGTTGCCGTTTTTGTCGTTCACCTTGATGGGCTCCACATCCATGTTCTTGGCTCTCAGCGACAACTTTTCCTTGCTGTAGAAAGGGTTCACCCAGAAAAAACCGTTCTCTTTCACCGTCCCGGAGTATTTTCCGAAGAAGGTGAGCACCCGTGATTCATTGGGCTGCACCGTTATGAATCCCGCGAGATGCAGGATATAGGTCATCAGAAAAACAAAACCGCTCACGATGGGCAGCAGGATCCATGGCGTGACTTCTCCCTCAGCATCCTTCATGCAGTCGAATCCGGCAAAGCGGATGACAATCCAGATGAAGAAAACAAGCAGTGCCAAGTTGAGGAAAAGATGCAGGAAACCGTTGTTTCCCGAGGTCATTTGTTTGTTAAACTCTTTGGATTCCATAACTTTATGATTTTTGATTATACATTGAAACAATATCATTTTAATATCACGGCAAAAATACATTTTTTTTAAAGCAAAAAGGTGGCATCATCATTTTTTAAAAATTGTAATTTTGCAAATCGGAATTCTATCGTATAATATGCATAAGGAGAGGGATTTACGGATGCGAATAAGGTTCAGGCGGCTTTTGTCGGGCCTGTTATTGGTGTTGTCTGCGGTCGGGTTGAATGCGCAGGACAACGGGTTGGTCAATATCAGTTTCGACCCGGAGGCGGATTCTCTCTATTTCGCGAAGGTGAGGAGTTACCTGAACGAAATCCGCAAGGAGCGTCCCACGGTGGCTTTGGTGTTGGCGGGAGGCGGTGCCAAGGGCGCTGCCCATATTGGAGTGCTTAAGTATTTGGAGGAGAAGGGGATGCCGATCGACTTCGTGGCGGGCACCAGTATGGGCGCGCTGATGGGAGGGCTTTACGCCATGGGCTATTCCGCTGGGGAGATCGACTCCATTGTGCGTTCCATTGACTGGAACATGATGATGAGCGACAACATTCCGATGGATTTTTATTCCTACAAGCGAAAAATCTACAAGAACACATATGTCTTGGATGTCCCTTTCACGGGTGCGGAGTTCCTGCGCAGCCTTCCTTCGGGTTTTGTCTATGGTTTGAATATCTATAACATGCTGAGTGCGTTGTCGGTAGGATATCAGGAGGAAGGGATGGATTTTACGACAATGCCGACCCCTTATTGTTGCGTGGCCACCGAAATTGTAACGCAGACGGAAAAACACTGGACGGAGGGACCGCTCATAGATGCGATGCGTTCCACAATGTCGATTCCCGGATATTTCATGCCTGTGCGGGTCGATTCGATGCTCTTTTCCGACGGCGGCACGAAAAATAATTTCCCGACCGACATAGCCAAAGCAGTGGGGGCGGACATCATCATCGGGGTGGAGATGACCATGCCCCGCGATTATTCGAAGGTCAACAATATCGCTGAGATTCTGATGCAAACTATGCAATATTCAGGAGGTTTGGAAGCTCATAATCAGAATGTTAAGAATGCTACGGTATATATCACCCCAGATATTTCAGGCTTCGGAATGTTGAGCTTTGGGGAGCAGGAGGTCGCCACGTTGATTTCGCGCGGCTACCATGCGGCCATCGACCATACTCGTGAAATCGACAGCGTCATCAGCATCGTGGGGAATGGCGGACGAGAACTTCACAACAAGAAATCCATCAACACCGCCCACACCAAGGTCAAAGTCACAAGGGTGGATTACGAAGGTGTCACTTACAAGGAGATGCTATACCTTGATGACAAAATCCGTATGAATGAGGGTGATTTCTATGGCCAGGAGGATTTCGAAGTAGCACAGTCCATTATTTACGGCACGATGGCATTCACGCATGTGACTTACCGTTTGGAAAGCGACGGCAACGATGGATACAAGCTGCTCTTCCATTGCGAAAAACGTCCGAACAACTCCATTGGCATCGGCTTACGCGCCGATACACAAGGTTGGTTGTCCATCCTGATAAACATGGGTTTTGGCACAAACAAGATTTATGGTTCCGAGTTCGATGCCACCCTACGGCTGTCCACTTGTCCTTATCTGAAGTTGGATTGGCAATATTTGCCGCTTAAGGGACCGAAATTCGGCGCGATAGCGATGGCACAGTATAATACGATGCTTGGTTCTGAGAATCATGAGTTCAATTATAAGTTTTATGAGCAGCTGTATCATAACGACTTCCGCATTTTCATCGCCGATACCCGTTGGAGCCAGGTCGATCTTAACGGAGGTGTACGTTTGGATCATCTGCCATTTTACCGTATTTTTTCAGAAACTGGCTTCGTTGAGTCTGTGAATTGGTTGAGGTTTTACCCATATCTCTATCTGCGTTTCGTATATGACAATGAAAATGCACGATATTTTCCGGAGAAAGGTGTACGTGTGACTGCCAATTATGACTACAATTTCAAGAATACCCATTTCGCATTGGTGGGTGTTCATGGTGTGATTCCTGTATGTCACTTTTTCACCATCTTGACCTCCTTGAACGGTCGTTATATTTTGGGTGAAGAGAATACTAACATGCTGATGAACAATTATGTGGGAGGTACTTTCCCCGGTCGTTATTATGAGCAACAAATCGCCTATTTCGGGTTCAACGGGGCGAAGGCGTGCGGTAATCTTTTGACTGTCGTTGACCTTGACCTGCGCTTCAGGGTAGCGAAGAAGTGGTATCTGTCACTTATCGGAGCCGCCATGCACGATGGTATGACATTGAAAGCCATGAGCCCTCACGCCATCTATACGGCAGGCGTGCAAGTTGGCTTCAAGAGCAAGCTCGGCCCGCTGATGTTCAACGTGCATTGGAACAGCGGCACCAATAGGGTAGGGGCTTATTTAAGTGCAGGGTATAATTTTTAATATTAATTCAAATCCCAACAAAGGGAAAGGATGTCCCGCCAAGGAAGGTGCAGGTTCTCAGCGGTTTGTTGGTGGCAGAGAGTGCCGGCGTGACACAATACGCCATGCATGAGTTCGGGTAAGCGTTGCAGTGCGTAGCCTACCGATGGGGCGTGCGCAAGCGTCTCTACAAACGGGAACAGACAATTGGAGAGTGATATTTGGAATCCCGCTTCTGAAAGTGTCTCTTTCCGAATCTTCTCCACCACGGAAATGCCTTCTGGATCTTTGGGCAAGTCCATGCAAATCAGTGTGATCCCTTTGCTATTCACGGCTTTGATGTATTCATGGTCGAGGATTTTGGGTGGACAAACGGAGAACAGGATCTGTTTTTCCTTGGTAAGCGCAATTTGTTCTAAAGTGAAGGCATCGAATTTGAACACAAGGTTGCTTAACATCGTGAGGTCGGCGTAAGGTCCGACAAATTCCACTCCAGTATCTGCATAGTCGGTGTCGGAAAAGGGGTTGTGATTGCCGAAACCGTGTTGCATAAACACCTTGATGCCTTGGTTGATGAGCGATTGTATGGCATTGGGAGTGAGAAATCCGCTGTCAGGGGATAGCTCTTCGGGTTTTGCCAGCGCAACGGTAAGTTTGCGTACAGGCGTTTCCACAGCGGCCTCCCATGTCTGGGTTTCCGCGTGTGGGGAATCGTGAAGGATGATGTATTCCATAGTTTAGAGGTTAGAAGGTGAATCTTCGGGTTTCGTCGTCGATGCGTTCGATATAAACGGGGGTGTATTCGTCATTGAGTAGCGATTCCACTTTTTCGGTCCATTCGATGAAGCAGTAGTTGCCGCTGTAGAGGTAGTCTTGGAAGCCGATGCGGGTGGCATCGTCGGGTTCGTCGATGCGGTAGAAGTCGAAATGGTAGAGCGGCTGGCCGTCAGCGGTCCAGTATTCGTTGACGATGGCGAAAGTGGGGGAGGTCATGTCACTTTTCACGCCTAAAAAACGGCAAATTTCCTTGATGAGAGTGGTCTTTCCAGTGCCCATCTCGCCGAAAAAGCCGAATACACGCTCCTGCGGGTGGGCTTCAAGCAAAGCCTTCGCCACCGTGGAGAGATCAGATTCTTTTGCTAAAATA
>CAMJXE010000119.1 GCA_946409645.1 uncultured Bacteroidales bacterium | reverse complement strand
TTGTGATTTGTGACTTGTGATTTGTGACTTGTGATTTGTGACTTGTGATTTGTGATTTGTGATTGGTGACATTGGCATCAACCGCCCACTGTCCACCCCTTAACCCTTAAACCTTAAACCTTAATGGACTGCATCAGCATAAACAATCTAACATTCGCATACGACAATCGCTTAATCTTCAACGACTTGTCTGTAAGTTTCCCACAATGCGGATTTTGTTCGATATTGGGCCCGAACGGTTCGGGCAAGACCACCTTGTTGAAGTGCATAGTCGGCTTGTTGCAACCGGGCAGCGGCACAATCATGTTGGAAGAGAAGCCGATGTCTGAGTACAAGATGATGGATTTGGCGAGGAAAATTGCCTACGTGCCGCAATATCAGGACATCGTGTTCGACATTTCCGTATTCGACTACGTGATGTTGGGGCGCAACCCTTATCAGACGCCGTGGGAGATGCAACGTGCTGAGGACAAGGGAATTGTGGAGGAAATGTTACAAAAATGCAACGTCTGGCACTATAGAGACACATTGTTGCAGTCATTGAGTGGGGGAGAGCGCCAGCGGGTGATGATCGCCCGTGCGATGGCGCAGCAGACGGGTGTCATGCTGTTGGACGAGCCGTTGTCGAACATTGATGTCACGCACAAGTTCGAGATCATGGACATCCTGCGGCAGATGAACGAGGAGCGTAAGGTCACGGTGCTCATCATCCTGCACGACCTGCCGATTGCGAAGGCTTATTCCAAGCAGGTGTTGTTGTTGAAGGGTGGGGATGTGCTCCATTATGGAGACAAAAACGCGGCTCTCAGTGAGGAAAATATTCGAAGCTGTTTCAACTTATCCGAGCGGTATGATGTGTCCGAAGAGGGGTTTATCACGAAGAAACTTTAGCTTTTTTCGCTGTCGTCTTTGAAACCTGAAACCTGAAACTTGAAACCTGAACCCCGCCTGTGAGTATGCGATATGCCCCTATTTTGAACTTTCTCCCTTGACTCTCAACAACATAGCCAACGTTCAAAAAAAACAACCCACCATAAACTTCATATTCGAAAAAATTGTATTTTTGCCGCCTCAAAACGGAGAGATGGCAGAGCGGTCGAATGCGGCGGTCTTGAAAACCGTTGAGGGTAACACCTCCGGGGGTTCGAATCCCTCTCTCTCCGCAACCTTGTAGAGACGTTTCATGAAACGTCTCTACATTTGTTTATGCCGGAAGGGTATTTTGCTATAATCGTGGTTTCATGGTCTCTCTATGACTTCCCAATGGCCGCCTTTGTCCGGTCCGACCCGGCGGATGACGCCTTGCTCCTGCAATTTCTTTATATGCTTGGCAACGGCTCGCCGTATAATTCCAAGCGAATCTGCCATCTCTTGGGTTGTCACTTTAGGGTTTTCAGAGATAAGCTCAAGGATTTTCTGTGTACTTTTCTGTGTACTTTTCTGTGTACTTTTCTGTACACCCTCTGGGACAGAAACCTGTCCTTGGGCATCTAATTGAAGCAGCTTGTTATCACAGCCGGGATGGACAGGGATGTTGATAAGGAACGTCAAACGGTCATCCGTGGTCTCGAAGGTGGCACGGGGAGAACCGTTTTTTGCCAGTTTTTCCTGAATGGTGGGAACACCTGTGGAACGTCCTTCGGTCAGATCCAGCTCCTTTAGGAAATCCCCAAGGCGACGGTTCCGGTAACGGCGGCTCCTCAAATTATCGCCTTTTTCAATGGCGGACTGCGGAATACTGCGATCCGGACCAGGGCAGTTAAGAATGGATATGCCGTCAGGTTCAATGGTGATTTCTACGGGTTCACGTTGGCTATAATCTCTATGATACAGCGAATTAACCACCGCTTCTTCCAAAGCATCGTATGGGTAATTCCAAAAACGATTGGCTTCCGCTTGACCTGTGATTTTCTGCACATTCTCATAAAGGATATTTGTGCGAAGATAATCCATCGTATGTTTTACCAATTGGGGAACGCTTCCCTTGAAAGACTTTTCCGTGAAATTACGGGGATTCTTCATCTTTCCCTCGGGAAACACGACAATCTCGACTTGGGTATAGGGGAAAAACTTTTCGGGATGTTCACAGAACATCATGGCCGCCACATTTCTTAGCATGCGTTTCTCCGTGGGACCGACAAACAAATCCATCTGTTCCAAAATATCCTCCAACGGTTTGGTGTAGAGTTCATTGGCCAATTTACTGCCAACAGTCACCAGATACTCCCGAAGCAGCAAGATGGAAATGTCCTCAATCCTGATGTCGGGATTGCCTCGTTCGTCAAATGGCACACGACTTGCCAGCTCCAGTAATTCGTCAAGCACCTCGCCCTTGGCAGTGATGCTGCTTGTACCACACCTCACATAGAAGTACTCCTTTGATTTTTTGGATGTCACATCTTCCGGGACCGAATAGGGTCTGTTGATGCCAGCCGGGCACCAAATCACAAGCACCTTCTTACCATCCACTTCCTCAACACTCGTTCTGGGCATATAGAAAGGTGAAAGCTTGTTGTTATAGCCGATCATATCTTGCAGAATGCCGTCGATTTTCTCAACGGGGACACCCACCACGGGCCGGATAGCCAAACCCGTATCGTCATTGGAATCCACACCGACTATGACGTACCCTCCGCCAAGGTCATCAATATCATTAGCGAAAGCACACACGCTATGATAGATGCTCGCGGGATTCCATCCCTTCTTGAACTCCACTCTGTTCGACTCGATTTTCTGCTTGTTCAGCAGGTCTTCTATATTGATAGGTAATGCCATATCTTGTCTCTTTTCAATCGGCAAAGATACTCCTTTTTCGGACATGACCGAAGGGTCAGCTAAACTTGAATTTTAAGGCACTATCGCATCTGTTAGCTGCTCTTACATATAATTCGTCAAATCTATAGCCTTATAGTTGTTGGTGCATTTGTTTTACACCAAAATTTTTGCAAAATTTCGGAAACGTTCAACACAAAACAGTTTCAGGATCCTTGATTATAGAGTAGCGATTTGATTGACGATTCAATCATTACGCTTTTATTTTTATTATCAGGTCTTTTAGTGTATGACAAAAATTTGAATTTTTAGTCTAACATATTTATATTTAGCAAGTTATCAACAAATTTTGTTGGTAACTTTTTTGTTTTATTCTTGACAAAGTGATTGATATTCAGTATTTTAGAAGCAAAAAACTACCACATTTTAGGCTCTATGAAAATCAATCACGGCAGCAAAAATAACGAATTATCCGACACGTTGAGCACTTTTTTGAAAGAAAACGTCAACTTGGCGCACATCAAGCTCATATCGCTGTTTATCGTAGCCCTATGCAAGGCCAAAACAGTGTGCTTTAGCCTCTTGTCAACCGTTTTTGACTCGCCCGCGAAGTCGTCGTCGTGTTTGCGGAGAATCCAACGTTTTTTCGCCGAATTCGACCTTGACCGTGACCTCATCGCGCGCGTCATCTTCCGCCTGCTGCCCATAAAAGGCCCGTTTTGCCTGGCCATAGACAGGACCAACTGGCAGTTCGGCAGCACCGACATCAACATCTTTATGCTGGCCGTGGTGCACGACGGGGTGGCCTACCCGCTGCTGTTCAGCATATTGCCTAAGAAGGGCACCTCCAACACGAAGGAGCGGATAGAGCTGGTACAACGCTATGTCCGGCTCTTCGGCGCGGAGAGCATCGACTGCCTGCTGGCGGATCGAGACAATGTTCAAGGCAATGAAGAGCGCTGGTTTCCATATCAAAGACACGCATCTGACTGATTTACACAGGATTGGAAAACTACTCCTGCTGGTGATGGTCGCCTTCGTGTGGTGCTACAACATAGGCGAGCTTGTGCGGCTGAAGTACAACCCCATCCGCATCCTCAAACACGGCAGAAAGGCCAAGAGCATCTTCCGCTACGGCCTCGACATTGTGACGGAGTTCCTGTTGAGAGGCAGAAATGAATACAAAATACCGATTTTTGACTTCTCAGCAATTGTTAATCAAATACTTACACCCGACTGAAATTTTTGTCATGTACTAAACAGTGTCATATCAGTTTCTCTTCCTGAACCTCCGCTCCAATTCCCTTATGCTTTCTATCAGTTCCGTGAAGGTTGGTTTTTCTCCATAAATCATAGAATCGCACATATACTGATAGTCCTTTTTCCAATCTTCAATGTGTTTCTCTGGCGGAACTAAACAGACACGATCTCGGATGTCACCGGAATAGTCCACACCAAGCATCGAGGCGAATCGCTCTCTGTGGTGCCGGATATGTTCCCATAGAACATCGTCTCGGACAGTGGCAACAGCAAAATCCCTATCCATCATACGGTTCAAATCGTACAAATGTCTCGAACGGCGTTTGGCGGGAAGCGTATCGTGCTCAACAGAGAAGAGTTCGTGAAGCAGAAAAGCCTTTTCCAAGAATGTCTTTTGCGGTGCAGCTGTAGTGACATTCACTGAAACCACATCTGTGTTGATCTGCGGAAGTGCTTCCTGAATGATTGTTCTCACTTGGATGTCCACGCTTGGCTCCATAAGCGAGCGCGCACCCACTTCCAGTGTTATCGTGGGTTTGATGTAGTCGAGAAACACAGGTAGAACCGATTGGTATTGAATGTAAACATGCCGGGGTTCGGGATAGGTACTGTCGCCTTCGCCATCCGGCTCAACTGTGATGGACAGTTGGTTCTTCAACCCATATCGTTCTATTTGGTCTGCAAGGGTATTGACGAAAGCTTCACGAACAAACAATGACGAGGACTTGCGTAGCTTTTTCAACTGCTTTTTGGTCGGCTCGTCAGTCAAGCCGAAATATTCGTAGTTCACCGATAAGTCAATGTCTTCTGAAAAACGCTCTATCAGATTACCGTTTTTACTTAGCGAAGTACCACCCTTGAAGATGATGTGATCGTTCAATTCGGAATCAAAGATCAGTTGCAGCATAACCGTCACCCAATAGTCCTTTTCAACGGCCTGTTCGGGTAACCCCAGCTTGTTTTTGCATTGTGTCAGCACAATTTGTTTCTGTGAGTCTGTGAGTTGTATGTAATTATTCATAAAGTTCCGTTATTAAGTTCCGAATCCAAAGAGGCATCAGTTTTATATCGTGTGTCGAAAACGGTTCGGGATGTTGTTCCAGTACCGTTTTCAGTTTTTTCTTATGTTCGTTGGTCACATTGTTTGACCCCAAATCTCTCAAGGCTGTGGTGATCAACATAGCCAGCTTGTCGTTGAATGCCAGTTTCTTGGGCGAAACGTGGCGAAACAGAATACCCCGCCCGTTTTTGACATTCACCTTACGGTTGCTGCCGTCGGTAAGATACACCACATTCATCGGCACCTGCGTAGATAACCCCAACATATTCTGCGCCAACGCGCCTGCAGGGAAAATCCTGACTTTGTCTCGCTTGGCGATTACTTGTGCAATATCTTCATAGGAGGGAAACAACTGCCCCAATCCCAGTTCTTTGTCGATTTTGGGATAGCAATAGATACCGTGGCATACATGCAACAGCACTCCTTTCCGTGCCATTCGGCTCAACGCTTTCTGCACGGCATCTGGATCCCCATAATGGGCGTACTCTTCGGTTGAAAACACAACACCTCTGCCGCGTTTCATTACAGAGTTAAGTATCTTATCATCAATAGATTCCAACATATTATTTATTGTATTTTGTCGGTTTTATCTTAAATAATTCCGACAGCAAAAATACAAAAATATTTCAACAAATCAGAACAGGTTAGCCGTGTCTTCGGCGTATTCCGCTGTCAATTATCTGCCGGCAGCGTTGAAAACTAACAAATCAGGATGGCTCATTGAGTTTGCAACAAACGTGTCAAAATCGCACCGTTTTGCTGAAAATGGAGTGTGCCAAAATGCCTCTTGACACACTCCATGCTTTCAAGGAATAACGTTGCGGCGCACTGAACAACCCTACCCGAGGGCAAGCGTGGTCAGGTACTGCGAACGGCCGTACCGGTAGCTCCCTTCGTCGGAACGCATCATCATCGTGTAGGCGAAATCCTCGTCTGACGAGCGCTCCACCCCGTCGGAACCGCCGGTGAGGCTGAGCCCCGTTGACGTGAGCGACATCGGCACCGCGTAAAGATGCGCCACATTGCCGCTCTCGGTGGTCTGCGTGTCAAGACGGATGGCGGTCTCCCCGGCAGGCAACACCTCGTAAACCGTGCGCGTGTAAAGACCCATCGTGCTGTCATAAACCATGGCGATCATCATCACCGCGTCCACCTTTTCCGGCAGAGTACCCAAAGTTCCACCCACCAAGCCATTCGTGACAGACATCCCGCTCACCGCGACCGGAGCGGCTATGCCCTGCGAGAACACCAAGTCGCTGGCATTGAGCGTGGCTCTGAACACCCCGTTTGCAACGCTCACGTTCGCGCGACGAATGATATTGCTGGCGAAAAGCTGACGGCGACTCCGACGGTCAGAACTCATACCTACAAGAACCTCCTTGGGTACAATCTTGTTGATCTTGCCCGCGAGGGCGAGCTTGGCGCGGTGCGACATCTGCGCCTCGGAACGGGGGTTGAACACCTCCTTTTTGTAAGGCACAATGACCTGTTGGCCATTCACAACTTTGAAAACTAAACCGCCAATGCGGCCGGTCCACTGACTGAGACCATTAAAATCGGTTTTTCCCATAATGCTGAAAATTTTAAGGTTAATAAAAAAAAGATAATTTGTGATTGGTGTTTGGTGTTGGACAACTACTCACTATTCACTACTAAACAATATGTCAAAGAACGTCTCAAACAGCTCGCGAACTGATTTCGACGGCAAAAATACAACCACGGAACTCTGAAAGCAAGGAAGAAAGTTGGAAAATTCTTTCTTTCTTCTTCCACCCTTGTCTGTCAACAAGTTACGGTGCAACCTGAAACCTGAAACCTGAAACTTGAAACCTGAAACCTGAAACTTAGTCCAGACTTAGTGCAGACTTAGTGTAAACTTAGTGTAGAGTTGGACCAGAGGCGACACATTCCAAAATATTCCTATCTTTGCCACCCAAAAATAACCCCCTATGGTCATCCTCTTCAACAAACCCTACGGCGTGCTGAGCCAGTTCACCCCCGAGGCGGGACATCGGGCCCTCAATGAGTTCGGATTCCCGCCCGGCGTCTATGCCGCGGGACGGCTGGACCACGACAGCGAGGGCGCCCTGCTGCTGACCGACGACGGACGGTTGGTGAAGCGACTGCTGGATCCGAAAAACGCCCACCCGCGCACCTATCTCGCGCAAGTGGATGGCGAAATCACTGACGAGGCCTTGCAAAAACTAAGGAAAGGGGTCGTCATCAAGGGTTATCGCACCCGTCCCTGCAAGGCCGAGAAGGCGTTGCCACCGGAGAACCTCTGGGAGCGAGTGCCCCCGATCCGCTATCGCGCCAACATCCCTACCAGCTGGGTGCGTCTCACCCTCACCGAAGGCAAGAACCGCCAAGTCCGCCACATGACCGCCGTCGTCGGCTTCCCCACCCTGCGGCTTATCCGCGTCCAAATCGGCGACCTCAGCTTGGGAGAACTCCAGCCAGGGGAATGGAAGATTGTCAAGAAATGAGAGGTAAGGATGAAATAATCTCTCCTCGTTTCCAAAAACAAGTAGGGGCGAAAAATTTTTCGCCCCTACTTGTTTTATTACACCAAAGAACGTATTAACATCTCCTCGTCACCGGGAAGCATATAGATCGGCGGAATTTCGATCATCGTGTAAGCTCCGAAACGTTGTTCGGCCTTCATGCGCACAGCCGCGCGGGCGACGGCCACCAGCA
>CAMJXE010000118.1 GCA_946409645.1 uncultured Bacteroidales bacterium | reverse complement strand
GTCTCAAGCTCCGAACCATGAGTTTATGGGAATCCGGAGACTCCACTGGGGATGTCAGCTTAGGAGCTCTTTTTGAATCCACCGACCAGGTAGAAGGAAGCAGTCATATAGACCTTGACAGGCTTGCCTACCTTACTTGCCGCGGCGGTTGGCCAAAAGCAATCCTAAAGAAAAGCGAGAAAGCCGCTCTCGCACAAGCGCAGGAGTATTACGACACCATTGTGTACACAGACATTTCAAGGACTGACGATGTGGAAAGAGATCCTGAGTTAACCATGCGTCTAATGCGTTCATACGCCAGAAACCAAGGTTCACAAGCAAGCGTTGGAACCATACTGGAAGACCTTAAAGCTAACGAGACCGACCTTCTTGGCGAGAACACCATCTACAACTATATCAAAGCATTAAAGAGAATCTTCGTAATTGAAGACGCTATAGCATGGAATCCAAATCTGAGAAGCAAGACTGCCATCCGCACCTCCGACACAAGATACTTCACCGACCCATCCATCGCCACCGCCGCCTTAGGCTTGGGGCCGAAAGACCTCATCAACGACTTGGAGACCTTCGGACTGATATTTGAAACACTATGTATCAGAGACTTAAGAGTCTATTCATCCGCATTGGGCGGAACCGTTTACCACTACCGCGATAAAAGCAAACTGGAATGCGATGCGGTTGTTCATCTACGCAATGGATCATACGGACTCATAGAAATCAAGCTTGGAGGCAAAATCCCTATTGAAGAGGGTGCCAGAAACTTGCATGCCTTAGTTGAAAAGATTGACACCACACGAATGAAAAAGCCCTCCTTCCTCATGGTACTCACGGGCATCGGCGACTATGCCTACAGGCGCCCTTCAGACAATGTGTTGGTAGTGCCTGTAGGAAGTTTGAAAAATTAACACACAGGCAGAACACGCGACATATTAAACGGATAAAACATTTTTTTGGGGTTAAATTTTCACAAATCGACATGCATTTTACAGATTCCGTGTATCTTTCCTCTATATTTTTTTCGGACGCACGAGTGCGTCTCTGCAAAAAATTCATTTGTCTGTGTATAATTCAGGAATTTCATGTAAATTTGCAAATTTTAATAAGAATCCATACAGATAAAAGAAAAAAGCAAAATAATAAAAATTCATGAAACCTACATTACTGATACTCGCTGCCGGAATGGGCAGTCGCTACGGCGGACTAAAACAGTTAGACCACCTCGGTCCGAATGGTGAAACCATCATGGATTATTCCGTACAGGATGCCATTGATGCTGGCTACGGCCGCGTGGTCTTTGTCATCCGCAGAAGCATGGAAGAAGATTTCAAAAAATTCATCCTCAGCAAATATGCCGACAAAATCGACACCAGCTATGTTTTCCAAGAGCTGGATGCCATCCCTGAAGGCTTCACAGTCAACCCTGAGCGTGTAAAGCCTTACGGCACCGCACACGCCATTCTGGTAGCCAAAGACGCTATCCATGAGCCGTTTACTGTCATCAATGCCGATGACTTTTACGGCAAGAACAGTTTTAAGGTAATGGCCGACTTTCTGCAAAGTCCTCAAGAAGGAGATAAGCCGCAGTTTGCCATGGTGGGCTATCTGCTACCCAACACTCTGTCGGAACACGGCTCCGTGTCGCGTGGCGTATGCCGCACCAACGAGCGGAACGAGCTGACCTCCGTCACCGAAATGACCAAGATCAGTCGCACCGCCGAAGGCATCCGCAATGTGGACGACAACGGCACTGTGACCGAGCTGGCGGAAGACACTGTGGTTTCCATGAATTTCTGGGGATTCACTCCGTATTTCTTTGATTGTCTGAATGATATGTTCAAAGATTTCTTGCAGAAAAACAACGACAATCCCAAGTCCGAATTCCAGATTCCCACGGTAGCCAACCATTTCCTCACCAGCGGAACCGCAACTATCAAAGTGTTAGTTACTGATTCACAATGGTTTGGAGTTACCTATAAAGAAGATAGACCCTTGGTGGTTGAGAAACTGAAAAACCTGCGATAGTCCATGCGTTACTTCATGCGTTTAGCTTTCAATGGAACACCTTTTTTCGGTTGGCAAATACAACCGAAAAATATCAGTGTACAGGAAGTTATCGAAAATGCATTGACTTTGTTACTCCAGCAACCCTCTGATGACGGGCAGCGTGAGCGTATTGCCATCACAGGCTGCGGCCGCACCGACACAGGGGTTCATGCCCGCGATTTTGTAGCCCATTTTGACTTTTCAGAAGAACTAAACGAAGAACAACGCTTGAAGCTGGTCAACAAGCTCAACAGTTTCTTACCGAAGGAGATTGTCATTTACGCCATTGAGCCCGTGGCCGATGACGCCCATGCCCGTTTTGATGCCATCGACCGCACCTACCGCTACTATGTCAACATCCGCAAGGATGCTTTCAATTTTCCATACACGCACCGCATTTTTGAGAAATTGGATATGGACAAGATGAATGAGGCGGCACAGCTGTTACTGAAGAATGAGGATTTCACCAGCTTCTCAAAAGTGCACACACAAGTCAACAACATGCGTTGCCATGTGACGCACGCCCAATGGGAGCAGTGCGACGGCCAGCTGGTCTTCACGATTACAGCCAACCGTTTTTTGAGAAATATGGTGCGTGCCATCGTCGGAACGCTGTTGTTGGTGGGCAAATGCAAAATCTCGGTGCAGGATTTTCAGGATATCATCGAGCAGAAAGATCGCTGCAAAGCTGGTGATTCCGCCCCCGCCCATGCACTATTTTTGGAAAAAGTACGTTATGAATAAGATACAGGAGACAGTGATCAGGGGTCAGGGGTCAGAAATTTAAATTCAAAATTCCCTTCTATTAGGGTTGACGAATGAGCGAAAACAGACACTCAACAGAGACGCAATTTTTTGCATCTCTACAAAGAAATTCCCCTTCTATTAGAAGGGGTGGCTGAAGGCCAGGGTAGTGACGTAAATATAACACATTAGCGTATAACCGCATAACCGATAAATCACATGAAAAAACAACTTCTATACATCCTCATCCTCATCGCCCTCTGTGGCAGTGCTTGTCGCAAGCCAGTATTTGACGACAATATAACGTTGCGATTTTCCACCACCTCCATCACCTTCGACACGGTTTTCACCAGTTTGGGTTCCACTACCCGTAGTTTCACGGTATATAATCCCTCGGAACAAGATTTGAAGGTGGACATCTATCTTGGTGGAGGAAACAACTCACCGTACAGCATCAATGTCAACGGAGTGGCAGGCAACATACAGCGTGATGTGCTGATACCCGCCAAAGACAGCATCTTTGTCTTCGCCAAAGTCACCATCAACCCAGGTAATCAGAACCAGCCTTTTTTGGTTTGCGATTCCATTATGTTCGAGCATGGCAAGGTGGAACAGAGAGTACGCATGACCGCCTTTGGCCAGGATGCACATTTCATTGTGGCGGACGCATCTTCGGGCTTGAAAGTCATTGCCCATGAGCACGAGAACATCACCTGGCACAACGACAAACCCTACGTGGTGATGGGCGGCTGGGCTGTTGTAGATTCTTTGGGGACACTCAACATCGACCCGGGCACTCGCATCTATTTCCACAAAGGCAGCGGACTGTTAGTATGGCGTTATGGCAACATCCATGTCAACGGCACCCGTGAACAGCCGGTCATCTTCAGAGGTGACCGACTGGAACCGCAATACGATGGGGATTACAACCAGTGGGATCGTATTTGGATTCTCGAAGGCAACGAGGAAAATACCATCGACTACGCCATCATCTCCAATTCATACGTAGGACTGCAAATTGAGCCTTGGGGTGGATTCAACGACATTACGGTTACCCTCAACCGCAATGTCATCACTAACACCATCATTAAAAACACATACAACAGCGGTATTTTGTCGCGTTACTCCAATATCGAGGCCACCAATTGTGTCATTGGCAACAACGGCAGCTGCAGTCTGCAATTGGAAGCCGGCGAATACAACTTCAAGCATGTGACGGTGGGCAACTATTTCAGCACTACTCCAGCCCGCCAAAATCCAGCCCTATATCTCAGCAATACGACCGATTTGTACAAAATCCCGATGGAAACGCAGGCGTCTTTTGTCAACTGCATTGTATATGGCAACCTCAATTCCAACGAGGAAATCTATATCGGTGAAAACACCCAAGTTCCATTCAATTATACCTTTGAGAACTGTCTGACGAAGTCAAGCCTAAACAACGAGCACTTCATCAACTGCCATCATGGAGATCCGGAGTTTGTAAGTACCAGCCGCAACGACTACCATCTTGGGGTTCTTTCATACGCCATCAACCGCGGCAAGAGGGACACCGGTGTGAACTATGACCTCGACGGCAACCCACGTGTAACTATCCCCGATATCGGAGCATACGAGTATATGAGATAGTCAGTGAAAACTCACCATCGAACAAAAGAGTCCACAATGACATATACCGCACATTCCAACTCGCCCCTCGGCGGTATCACCCTTGCCAGCGATGGCCATGCACTTACGGGACTATGGTTCGACGGACAGAAGCACTTTCCTGCCACATATAGAGATAGAACTTCTGAAGATTCTGATTTGCCTGTTTTTAAACAGACACAGAAATGGCTTGATATATATTTTGCCGGGGAATGCCCTGATTTCATCCCGCCACTGGCCCCACAAGGCACGCTTTTCCAACAAAAGATATGGGAATTGCTTCTTGCCATACCCTACGGAAAAACAATGACATACGGAGAAATCGCCAAACGTCATGTAGAGACGCGATTAATCGCGTCTCTACATGACGCGACACCCCAGAGTGCATTCTTACGAGGTGCATCGTGTAGTGGTGCGTCTTTACGGGATGCATCTCTACAAGGCACATCTATACAGGGAACATTGCTAACGAAAAACATGTCCGCACAAGCCGTTGGCGGTGCCGTGGGGCACAATCCCGTCAGCCTCATCATTCCATGCCATCGTGTCATTGGTGCCAACGGCTCACTCACAGGCTATGCAGGAGGCCTGGAAAGGAAGAAATACCTGCTGGAACTGGAACAAGGTTTGTAAATATTTTCGTCAATTCATCGAACAACTTTCTGACGACTTGACAAACATTTTCTACTGAATCAAAGATTAATCGAATTTTCTGTATCTTTGCCAACTGATTATACAAGAACAATGGAACATCGCATCATCAGAAAAGTGTCATTACCCTCAGATGCGGAGAGGGTTATGGAGGTCTTCGCGGCAGGCAAAGCCATCATGGTTAAGTCCGGAAACCTGAACCAATGGATCAACGGCTATCCTTCGCTGGAGGTCGTGCAGTCGGACATGGAAAAAGGCGGCGGTTATGTGGTAGAAGACAACGGACAAATCGTGGCCTATTTCGCCTTTTTGTCCTCCCCGGAGCTTACTTACTCCAAAATTTACGAGGGCGAGTGGATTGACGACACACTACCCTACCACGTTATCCACCGCATTGCCAGCTTTCCCGATGTGCATGGTATCTTCCAAAGTATCATGGAGTTTTGCTTTGAGAGGGAAAGCAACATCCGCATCGACACGCACTGCGACAACCACATCATGCAGCACAACATCCTGAAATACGGATTCCAGTATTGCGGCATCATCCTTCTGGCTAACGGCGACGAACGACTGGCGTATCAAAAGATAAATTGCCGAATTCCGCCGCCTTAACAAGTGGAACTTCACCAAGTTCCCCATATTCCGTGACGGCGCTACCGTAAAACGCTCCCCACCCACCGCTGAACCCACCGACTTCGAAAAGGACATTCAAAAAAATAATGGAGTAAAATAGTATGAAATACCCTGTAGTATATAATATAGCGCAACTAACGGAGCTGATTCAGCAAATTGGATTTCTGCCGCTATTAGATAGCGGCATCTGGGGTTACTCGGCGGAGGAAATCGTGAGCGAAGACTGCCGTTATGTGACCTTTTCCGATGGAGGATGGGACTGGCCGCTATGGAAGTGGAAAGGTCCTATTGTCCTTGACGGTGATTGCATGTACGGCAAGTTTTTTGCAAACAAGGCAGGTTTCATCAGCCGTGAGTGGTGGCCGGATTTCTGCAATTATCGCCGCAGTCGGCATCCTGCTCCTGAGGAAGGCAGCGTTGAGGAGGCTATCCTGCTAACTTTGCAGGAACATGGCAGTCTGATTGCCCGTGAGTTGCGTGCTGCTTGCGGTCTCACGGGACCGAAAATGCGCAGCCGTTTCGACAGCTATGTCACACGATTACAGATGTCCTGCCGCATTGTCACCGAAGATTTCGTTTATCCCAGGGACAAGCATGGCCATGAATACGGTTGGGGCTGGTCGCTGCTAACCACACCAGAACAGCTCTATGGCAAAGACATTTGCCAATGCCCACGTACTCCAGAAGAGTCTTTGGAGCGGATACTCACCCATTTCCGCAACTTCCTTCCAGAGGCCTCAGAAAGCCAGCTTATGAAATTGCTGAAATAAGATGAGCCCCACCCGCCAACTCGCCGAACGATTTTTCGCCAATTCGCTGAACAAAAACACAACTTACTATCAAACAACAAGTTGTGTTTTTACATATCAATATCTCTTTTTTGAATACAATTTATCAAAATATAGTTTTGAGAACCTGAAATCCGACAAAGATTTCGTATATTTGCAGATTGATTAGAAATACGATAACAGAACTTAATGAAATACCCTCACCTCACCGCCTCCGACATCATCTCTTACATGGAATCCCTTCGTAATGAAAAGCAGTGCGTGGTGCTGATGCGCTTCTTCAAGACGGGACCGGGACAGTACGGCGAGGGCGACGAGTTCCTTGGACTGAAGGTGCCACAAACCCGTGAAGTGGTAAAGGTCGCCGCAAAGGATTTTCCGCTCAGCGAGGTGCCCGAGTTACTCATGTCTAAGTGGCATGAGGTGCGGCTCTGCGGTCTGCTGATCCTTGTGGCAAAATTCGAGAAGTTAGCCACGAAACGCTTGGCTAACGATGCAGAAGCGGCACGTCAACGGGATGAGATTCTCAAGCTATATTTGCGATACGCCGAACGGGCCAACAATTGGGATTTAGTGGATTTATCTACCCATAAAATACTGGGGAACTGGCTATTACTCCCCACTTTCCTCAGTGGCGAAGAGCTGGATTTGCACGATGACCATAAAGAAACACAAAAGAACTATCGGGCAATGTACGGCAACGATGAACTGGACATGCACGAGGACTACAAGGTGCAAGTGATGGACGAATTAGCCGCCAGTTCCTGCCTTTGGAAGCAGCGCATGAGCATGGTCTGCACATGGAAAACCATACAGCAAGGTGACTACTGGTGGTGCCTGCGTTATGCCGAAATTCACCTGCACCATCCGCACGACCTGATGCAGAAGGCGGTCGGATGGATGCTCCGCGAAATGGGCAAACGCATCAGCATGGACCTACTGCGTGAGTTCCTCCAATTGCACGCCCACGAGATGCCCCGCACCGCCCTCCGCTATGCCATCGAGCAGATGGATGACGTTGAACGGCGGAAATGGATGAAGAAATTTCCGGTCATTTAGTTGCCCCGGCTTCCGAAAAATCGAAGAACCTCATTTAACTAAGAACTTTGTGCGTTATTCCTGACTTGTCAGAATCACGGAACAGGCCAATGGTCCACATACGTTTCTCCTTAAAGACATGGATAACCCTCATAACTTTGCCATCCTCAGCATCCTTTTTGCATTTAATCACTTTGCAAGTTCCCCTTTTTTGTTCAATAAGATCAACACTCCTTCCATGAACACTTATCTCTAATTCAAGAAACAATGTGTATCACCCATTAACCATTGACATCTGACAAAATATATCATAATTAATTTATTACA
>CAMJXE010000117.1 GCA_946409645.1 uncultured Bacteroidales bacterium | reverse complement strand
CATTCCGCACAGTCTTTATTTACTGGGTGTGGCTGATTTTGGTGCGGTTGCCCTGTGTATAGGGAGGAAAGACGATTTTTTCTATCTTTGCAGCGTTTTTTTAACAATGTTTATGAGGTTACATCACTTAAAAGCAACACTTATTGTAAGAGTATGTTTGACAACAGCTTTTATACTGCTTAACTCGCTACTTTTCGGACAGAATATCACCATTAGCGGACACCTTTACGAAAAGGGAAGTTTGGAATCGCTGCCTGGAGGGTTGGTCTATGATCCTGTTTCGCAGACGGCCACTACAACGAACAGTTATGGTTTCTACACTTTAACACTGCCTTATAGAGAAGGTATGTTCCTCGTTTTCAAAAGTTTCGGATTTATCAACGACACGCTATGGATTCGCAAATCCGAGAATCTTGAATACGATGCCACTCTGTCAAAGATTACGACATTGGAAACAGTAACCATTACAGGAGAAAAGACGAATACAGAACAGGTACAGATGAGCTCCATCAAGCTGTCTCCCAAGGAAATACAACAAGTTCCCATGTTGTTTGGCGAAAAAGATGTTTTCAAGACACTATTACTTCTGCCTGGTGTACAGTCGGCTTCGGAGGGCACTTCCGGCATTTATGTTCGCGGTGGTGGTCCCGACCAAAACCTTGTCATTTTGGACGAAGCCACCATCTACAACGCCAGTCACCTTTTGGGCTTTTTCTCCATTTTTAACGGTGATGCCATCAAATCTGTAGAGTTGATAAAAGGCGGATTCCCAGCGCGTTACGGTGGGCGTTTGTCATCTGTTATTGACATCAACATGAAGGATGGCAACAAGGAGAGCTACCACGTGGAGGGAGGCATCGGGGTCATTTCGTCCAACCTTGTAGTGGAGGGCCCTATCATCAAAGACAAGGCCTCATTTATGCTGTCGGGGCGCACCACATATATGGACTTGTTCATGGTACCTCTCATGAAACTCGTGTCTGGTGGCGCCTCGGCTGGCTACTATTTTTTCGACCTTAACGGTAAGTTTAACTTCGACTTGGGTAAAAAGGACAAATTGTATTTAAGTGCTTACTTTGGGCGCGACAAGTTTCATGTCACCCAAAGCGACAACGTTATGGGAATCGGTGACAAATACAAGATGGGGCTTTTCTGGCAGAACGGCACTGCCACTGCACGATGGAACCATCTGTTCACCAATAAGGTATTCTCCAATCTGTCGTTCGTTTTCAGCGACTACACGATGAACACATACATGAATTACAAGTACTATTATGGCCCGAATGACCCCGACAATGAGACGTTCAGCTCCGATTTCAATTCCGGCATTCGCGACTATACGTTGAAGTACGACCTTTCCTATCATCCTAACGCCACTCACCGCATTCTGGGCGGCGCAGCGATCACCTACCACGAGGCGCGCCCCAACGCCATGACCGTGAAAGCCGATACCTTTACCATGAAGCAAGTAAACAAAGAGTTGGGACTGGAATACGCTGTGTATGTGGAAGATGAAATCAATATCCGCAACAAGTTCCGCATCAATCCAGGCGTGCGATTAGTTGCGTTCTCGGTGCCACACAAGACCTGGTTCTCACCCGAACCGCGATTGTCGATGAGCTACAATTTCCTCCCCAATTTGGCGTTAAAAGCCTCTTACGCCATGATGAGTCAGAGCATGATATTGCTGAGTACCAGCACGATAGGACTTCCTACTGACTTATGGGTGCCTGTCACGAAGAATATTCGCCCGCAACGTTCGCAGCAGGTGGCACTCGGTCTCCATTATGATTTGAAGAAGCCTCAGCTTTCGTTCTCCATTGAGGGTTATTACAAGAAAATGGACAACATTTTGGCTTACAAAGAGGGCACTTCCTATTTCATGAGTTTGGTAGAACAGATTTTGGAGGAAAGTTTGGAAGGAGGTGCTCAAAGCCAATGGGAGAAAAATGTGACATCTGGACAAGGTTGGTCTTACGGTGTGGAATTCCTTGTACGTAAGGAAGTTGGCAAGTTTACGGGTTGGATCGGCTACACATTGTCATGGACCAAGCAGCAGTTCGACGAGCTGAACTTTGGCGAACCATTCTTCGCTCGCTACGATCGCCGTCACGATGTCTCCATTGTGTTGATGTACAGTCCGACAAAGCGGATAAATCTCTCATTGTCATGGGTTTTCGCCACTGGTAACGCCGTCACGTTGCCCACTTCTCTTTACACTGCCGAAACCCTTCAGGATTATCTCGACATCGTGGTCCCTGCAAACGACGACAGCTATCATTACTATGGTTATATAGAGAATTATGGCAAAAAGAACGACTTTCGCATGAAGCCGTTCCATCATTTGGACATCGGTGTGCAGTTCATCAAACCGCACGTGAAAAACAAAGGTCAGAGTATTTTCGAAATCAGCATTTACAATGTGTACAACCACCACAATCCTTTCTTCTACTTCACAGAACAGGAATTCATCAATAACCAGTCCGTGTATAAGTTGAAACAAATCAGCATTTTCCCGATTATCCCTACTTTTACCTATCATTTTAAGTTTTAATAGGCAACAAGCAAATAGTCTTAATAATAATACAGACTAAAAATGTTAACAATGAATACAATCAAAATAACCCGAATGTTTGTGGTCATTATAGCCACCTTTTTTGCTTTTCTTTTCACCGCTTGTGTGGATGAGGTACACATTGACCGGGAGTTCGATGAGACGCAGAAGTTAGTGCTCTACAGTCGCCTGTGCCCGCAGTTAGACACAACTTATATCTTATTGACTAACACTGAGTTATTGTACACAAGTACTAGTCAAGATGTATTGAACCTCAAGGACGGTGTGGTGGAGCTTTCAGCTGACGGTCATCATTGGGTGCGAGCTACATATCTACCTGAGAAAGAGCATTTTATTCTTACGAAACAGGAATTTCCGATTGAGGAGGGACATACTTACTTTATCCGCGCGTCCTACCCTGGTTATGAAGAGGTATCTTCCTCATGCACAGTGCCTTATTCGCATGATGTAGGTTTCCGGTTCGACACCGTTTCGGCCAATGGTGATGTGCATTTGGGAGAAATCTATAATTGGCCGCACAAGGATGTCTACGCCGAGTGGCGCGATGTTCCAGGCGAGGAAAACTACTACGCGTTGTATCACTATCGGGAAAGAAACATACAAATCGAGAATCCCGACGGCACGTGGAGTGTCATAGATGGCGAATGGCAATACGAATTGCAATGGATGTATTTGAACAATGCTGACTATCGATATGTGTCGGATGAGGGCTATGACGGGAAATTGATGCGTTACATGGTGAACGAAAACCTCAGTAATGACGATTATTATTATGATGATGATTATGATGATAACGATGACTACGGTGATAATAACGGGCAGTATTATCTGTTTTTTTTGGAGAGAAACTGCTATTTGTACGAAAAATCATACAATCAAGACGGCTTTGACATGGGTTTCTTGCTGTTGGAGCCTGAGCACACCTACACCAACATAGAGAACGGTTTCGGCTTGTTTGGCGCGTTCAGCATGATACCAGTACCGTGACAACCGAAAAAAATGTACTTTTGCAGCTTTGTTTTTTTGGAATAAAACTCTCAAAATATGTTAAGAACTCATACCTGTGGCGAGCTGACGCTCGAGAATATTCAACAAACCGTGACTTTGAGCGGTTGGATTCAGAAAATCCGTCATTTGGGCGGCATGATTTTCATTGACTTACGCGACCGTTATGGCATCACGCAGTTGGCCTTCAACCATGAGGAGCGCCCCGGATTGTGTGAGCGTGCCGAGCAGATGGGTCGTGAGTGGGTGATTCGTGTAACTGGCAAAGTGATAGAACGTTACAGTAAAAACAAGAACATCCCGACAGGCGATATCGAAATTGAGGTGCATGAACTGGAGGTTTTGAACGAGGCCATTGTGCCGCCGTTCACCATCGAGGACGAGTCTGACGGTGGTGACGAACTGCGTATGCGCTATCGTTACCTCGACATCCGTCGCAATCCGGTGAAGAACAACCTCATCTTCCGTCATAAACTTGGTTTGGAGATTCGTAAATACCTGAGCGAACAAGGATTCCTTGAAATCGAAACCCCGTTTTTGGTGAACAGTACGCCCGAGGGTGCGCGCGACTTCCTCGTGCCCTCCCGTATGAATCCCGGCGAGTTCTATGCCCTGCCGCAGTCTCCGCAGACGCTGAAACAGCTGCTGATGATGGCTGGTATGGACCGCTACTTCCAAATCGTGCGCTGCTTCCGTGACGAAGACCTCCGTGCCGACCGTCAGCCCGAGTTCACGCAAGTCGATTGCGAGATGTCGTTCATCGAGCAAGAGGACATTCTCAACCTGTTTGAGGGTCTTGTGCAGCATATTTTCCGTACTTTCAAGGGAATGGAGATTGGCAAATTAGAGCGGATGACCTGGAACGACGCGATGAAATACTATGGTTCCGACAAGCCCGACGCCCGTTTCGGAATGCGTTTCGTGGAACTGAATGATGTGCTGCAACACAAGGATTTCAAAGTCTTCAACGAGGCCGAACTCATCATCGGCATCAAGGCTGAGGGTTGCGGCAACTACTCCCGCAAGCAACTCGACAACCTCACCGAGTTTGTGAAAAGTCCGCGCGTGGGTGCCGCTGGTTTGGTCTATATTCTTTGTAATCAGGATGGTACATACAAATCCTCTGTCGATAAATTCTACACGCAGGAGGACCTGAAGGTCGTGGCCGAACGTTGCGACGCGCACGCTGGCGACCTCATCCTCATCCTCTCCGGCAAAGCCATGAAGACCCGCAAACAGATGTGCGAACTGCGTCTCGAAATGGGCAACCGTCTAGGGCTGCGCAAGGCTGGCGAATACAAAGCGATGTGGGTGATTGATTTCCCGCTGTTGGAATGGGACGAGGAGACGCAACGCTACTACGCCATGCACCACCCGTTCACTGCGCCGAAACCCGAGCATGAAGACTGGCTCGAAAGCCGTCCCGGAGAAGTGCTGGCTAACGCTTACGACTTGGTTATCAACGGTTCCGAGATTGGTGGCGGCTCCATCCGTATCCACCGACCAGAGCTGCAACAGCGCATGTTCAAAGCCCTGAATTTCACGGAAGAGCAAGCACAGAGCCAGTTCGGATTCCTGATCAACGCATTCAAGTACGGTGCACCGCCTCACGGTGGTATCGCCTTCGGTTTCGACCGCTTGTGCGCTGTACTCAGCGACTGCGACAGCATCCGCGACTTCATCGCGTTCCCTAAGAACAATGCCGGTCGCGACACCATGCTGCCTGCCCCGACACCCATCGATCCCAAACAGTTGGACGAACTGAACATTAAGTTGAAATAAATGTTGCGGAAAGCCCTTGCCATTTTTGGCGAATATCTCATTTTCTTACGCCAAGTCTTCAGTAAACCGGCCAAATGGAGCATGTTTCTGAAAAAATGGTTATTTGAGATGGATGCCATGGGCATTGGTTCCATGCTGATTGTCAGCATCGTATCGCTAGCCATGGGCAGTGTGATTACCATGCAGACGGCGTTACAGATCGAAAGCGGCTGGATCCCATCGTGGACGGTGGGTTTTGTCGCCCGCACCTCCATTGTGATGGAGTTGTGCCCGACCATCATCAGCTTGCTGTTGGTAGGCAATCTCGGATCCAGCATCACGGCGGAAATCGGCAGTATGCGCGTTACTGAACAAATTGATGCATTAGAAGTTATGGGCATCAACCCAGCATCGCATTTAGTACTGCCCAAAGTGCTGGCATCGGTCATCGTCATCCCGGTGCTCTGTGTCTTCAGTATCGCTTTCGCCCTGTTTGGCGGCTTCCTCACCGTGTGGATCACCAACTGCATCTCCACCTACAACTTCATCGATGGTCTGACCTACTGTTTCCGGGTTTACGACGTGGTCTATGCCTTGACAAAAACCTGCATTTTCGCTTTTATCATGTCCACGGTGGCCTCTTTTTACGGCTACCGCATCGAAGGCGGCGCCCTCGAACTCGGCAAAGCCAGCACGCAAGGCATCGTCGTCTCCAGCTTCATTATTCTGATTCTCAATGTGGTGATTACAGATATAATGCTATAACCAACGTTGTAGGGGCAAATCATTATTTGCCCCTACAACCTTCAATAACCTATAACCATTCTATGATCGAGGTCAACAACGTTTCCAAATATTTCGGCGAGAAGCAAATCTTGCACGACATCAACACGCAGTTCGAGGAAGGCAAGGTGAATCTAATCATTGGGCGGTCCGGATCGGGCAAGACGGTGCTAATGAAATGTCTGGTGGGGTTGCATACGCCTGAAGAGGGCAATGTGCTCTACAGCGGCCACGAGTTCCACAACCTGCCAGAAAAGGAAAAACTGCTACTCCGCAAGGAGATGGGGATGGTGTTCCAAGGTTCCGCGCTATTCGACTCTATGACCATTGAGGAGAATATCACCTTCCCGTTGGACATGTTCACGGAGCTGAGCGAGAGTGAGAAGCGTGACCGTGCCAATTTCTGTTTAAAATGTGTTGATTTGGAAAATGTTAACAAACTCTATCCCGCAGAGTTGAGCGGCGGTATGAAGAAACGCGCCGCTATCGCCCGCGCTTTAGCCTGCAACCCCAAGTATCTCTTCTTCGACGAACCCAACTCTGGTCTCGACCCCAAGACTTCGCTGCTCATTGACGAACTCATCACCAAAATCACCCACGAATTCAACACCACTACGGTGGTCAACACCCACGACCTCAACTCCATCATCACCATCGGGGAGACCATCTCGTTCATCTACCAAGGCCATCTCGCCTGGCGCGGCAGCAGCGACAACATCCTCACTTCCGACAACCAAACGTTGAACGACTTCATTTACGCACAACCGCTGACGCAACGGTTGCGGAAAACGTTGTGATACTGGCTATTGGCTTTTGGCTGTTAGCTATTGGCTTGCTTTAGTCGCGGAGGCAGCGGACGGACAAAACACTGCCTTGGCCACAATAGTTCCTCCCCACGTCCTTGATATGGTAAACCAATCTGCGGTACCAAGCGTTGCTACCGGTATCCGAACTGGTCCAAAACCAGGCTTGATGGCCTGAAGCAAAGAACCCTAATCCATCGCACAAGCCAGCAGGAATGGCCTCAAATCCTGAAGCATTATTCGTATACAAGCTCTGGTAGCCAGGAGAACACGCATCATTATAACTCTCCCACCAATCAGTCGAACACAACGCCTTCGCAATATATGACGTGTTACCGCCACATATATATGCACTTTGGCTACTCACGTAGTTAGTGAGATTCGTCCATTCCGCATCGCTCGGCAAATGCCAGCCTGCGGGACAAGACTGCTTAGCAGCAGTCCAACTGTACAAGCAGCCACGTTTCCACAATGGAATGACAGAAGTGGTGTCTTCAGTATAGCAGAAGTCGGTAAAGGATGACGTGAAGTGTGGAATACTCGTACCATTATAGGTTTTTGTAGTGCGCATGTTTTCCCGCATCCAACATTGAGTTCCAATTTGTACCGTATTATATACATTACCGTCAAAATCAATCATAAAAGGCGTGCCAACGCAGGAAAAGGAGTCTATGCCGATAATCTCAAACGAAAGCACAATCGTTTGAGTACTATCTTGTGTCTGTATCATTTGACCACTCTCCTCCTCTGCACCATTTAGGGTAATAAATCCCACGTATTGCATCTGATCGCCTGCGACAAAAGTATTATTGGTGAAACCTTTGGTGGCATTTTTGGGTTGCAGTAGAGACGAATAATGATTCGCCCCTACGGTGCCCGTAAAGGCGATGGCATCACCACTGCCATTACCACGGTTTACCATCTTCACCGAGGAGGTTTGCCCGTTCTGTCGGGCAGTCAGGAAATAGATGCCTGAAGAAGAGAGGGTGA
>CAMJXE010000116.1 GCA_946409645.1 uncultured Bacteroidales bacterium | reverse complement strand
ACTGCTTGTAAGGCAGCAACAACGCTGACCGAGCACCGAGAATCAGCTGATACTTGGAAGTGTCGTCATCCGAAGCGCCACTCAACACTCGGTTCCAAATCTCCACCCGCTCATATTCGTTGAAACGGGAATGATAAACCCCTACCCTATCTCCGAAATATTTTCGCAAACGATTGACAATCTGCGAAGTAAGCGCAATCTCCGGCAACAAATACAACACCTGTTTACCCTGTTTCAACACCTCATCAATCAACTTGATATAGATTTCCGTCTTGCCGCTTCCCGTCACGCCGTGCAACAACGTAACAGAAAACTGTTCAAAATTCTGCTTGACTTGGCGATAGGCGGTCTCCTGAGGAGCTGAAAGCTGCACTTCCGCAGCTTCGTCCTTCGAAAATTCCACCAAACGGGAGACAATCCGCTCCTCTGACTTCAGAACCCCTTTTTTCAGAAGCGTTTGCAAACTGCTTTGGCTGATGTGCTCTTGCTTAAGCAGCTCTGCTTTGGGTAGCGCCGCATCAAAATGGTAATGGTTACCCTCACGGGTAAGCATCATGAACCCAAGCAGCGTGTCAGCCTGCGAAGAGGTGTTGGCTTTCGTATTGAGTTTGTCGAGCAACTCCATAAAAGCCGGTTCCTGATTATAAGGCGATACAAGACTTATAATCGTCTCTTTCTTAGGTTTATACGGATTACGTATCTCCTCATCAGTGATCACCGCTCGTTTATCGACCAATGATTTGATGATAGGCATCACCTTGGCCACCTGTAATGTTTTACCTACTTCCGCCACCGTCATGGTCTCGCGATGCAATAGCAGCTCCACGACATTCATCTCGTAAGGAGTGAGTACCGTAACGTCACCGTCGAAATCGGGATGAATTTTCACTTTGGTTTCACTAGCGAGTCGCAGAGCGGAGGGAAGTGCAGCGGCCATTACCTCGCCAATGGTACACATATAGTAGTCAGCCATCCACTGCCATAGCCGATATTGCGTTTCAGAAACAACAGGTCTGTCGTCTATTACGTCCAAAACGTATTTAACCATAAACTGCTTAGGAGCATTTTCGTGCACACGTTCCACCACTGCGGCATAGAGCTTGTTATTTCCAAATGGGACGATGACTCTCATGCCGAATGCAATCTGTCCGTTCAACACCTGCGGCACGCGATAGGTGAATCGTGCCTCCAAGGGCAACGGTAAAATCACATCCACGAAAAAAGTCTGCATGAGCGTGCTTAATATTGGCTTGGAATTATCTCATTATCTCTGACTTCCAAGAACTGCACGTTCACGTTCTCGAAACCGCCATGGGATGACTTGTCGAACGAAAGCGGATAGGCAATCGGGGTGGTCTTCACGCGATCAATGTCTTTGTCCTCACGCAAATATTCCACAAAGAAGCGCGTGATGTCATATCCCTGGAAGGCGAAATTCTGCAATGTTGGCGGCGTTCCGAATCGTTCCGTGTAGTCATAAACGAACGTTTTCGTCATATCGCCATCAAAGTCAATGAAATAATCCGAAAAAAAATGCAAATTCAACTTGGAATAATACTCAATATCGTAAGTTTTGGATTCCAACCATGTTTCTGGCACCACAAATGTCAGATTGTCGATTTTTTCGCTAAAGAGTAAGTTTCTGGAAATGATAAGGTTCTGAGCCGGATTATCGTAAAAAGTGACCACAAACTGCGGTTTGGATTTCTGCAAATTGGAAACCACCGTGGAGGCATTCGGCGTGATCATATAAGAAACGTGATTGTCTTTGAAATACTTGATATAAGCGGACATCTCTTTATGGGAAGCGGTGGAATCGCCATAGATGATGATAGGAAAAGCTTCTGACTGCTGCGCTAAAAACGCAATCATGGCAGGACGTGCCTCCAAAGAAGGAACCAACTTAAAGACATATTCATTATCCTCTAAGAAATCATGACGGCTGGAGAAGGGATTCACAATAGGTATCTGGTACTGTTTCGCGTAATACGCTGCTATGGAAAACAATTTACCGAAAAATGGGCCGATAATAAGGTCCACCTCGCGCATCAACTCCTCGTTTTCCATCAAATGTCGCAATTTGGACTCATTGTTGGAAATATCACGTACGATGATATTCAACGGCACACCTTTTGCATTGTATTCATCCAAAGCCATTTGAGCGCCATTCCAAAAACCCATCAGTTGATAGGAGCGCACTGCCTCCACCTCTTCACAATCCTTTACAGAAGGAGACACATAACTATCTGATTCAAATGGGATTAAATACAAAATGGTATATTCTGCCCGAGCGACAGTCACCCCTATCAAGGCAAATATTGCACACAAAAACAGTTTCTTCATAAGCTATAATTATTATTCATTGACAATGGATAATTAACACGGGGATATACATGCCCTTCCTTATCCATTAGTTCAAATTCTTTCCAATACCGTCCTGCACAACATCTTCATCCTGTCATGGTAACTATCCAAAAACTTTCCCGTTATCCGGTTCGCAATAATCAGACAGACAGTCAGCGGATGATGGCCAAGCAGATTACCAAGACCATAGATAGCAGAGCACTCCATCTCCATATTTGCAATCACATTTCCTTGATACTCAAATGTTTCAATCAAACCATTAAGTTCGGGATACATGAGTTTGGCACGCACTTCCCTACCTTGCGGACCGAAAAAGCCAGGAGCACTCACCGTGATACCATGCTGCATGTCGTGGGCGATACGTTCCAACAAAACGGGAGAACAGGGGGTACAATAGGGATATGGTAAATGGTTATTCCAACGGATTTGGCGGACGAACGCCTCCACGATATCCTCGCGAATCAGTTCTTGAGTATCGTAAAAGCGCAACATGCCGTCAATCCCCAACCCGAAGGATGAAGCAATGAAACTTCCGCATTCGATATCGGGATTCAACGCGCCAGATGTACCGATACGCACGAGGTTGAGGGATCGATGTTCCTCCTTGACAGTGCGCGTGGTTAGATCAATGTTGGCGACAGCATCCAGTTCCGTTAACACAATATCGATGTTGTCGGTTCCCATGCCCGTGGAAATCACAGAGATACGTTTGCCTTTGTAAGTACCTGTATGCGTGATTAGCTCACGGTTCTTCTTGCGGAGCTCCACTGTATCGAACATTGAGGAGATCAACTCCACACGAGCGGGATCTCCCACCAGCAGGACATTGTCGGCCAGCTCGTCAGGATGCAGGTTCAGGTGGTAAATTGCGCCATCGCTTTGCAAAGGAAGCTCGGAAGCAGGTATCTGTTTATTCATATCGATCAGCTTTGAATGAAAAGGCAAAAATACAAAATATATTGGTTTAAGGGTTAAAAGTCAAGAGGGGATGTTTTGAGGGAGACTTCGAAGTAATGTTTTGGTTTAGTGTGGGGAACGAGTTTTTCTGTTGGAAAGGTCTCAGGGATATAAACGGCGCACATTGTGTTGGCGACTTGGTAGAGGTAAGGGCGTTTTTCCATCGGCGTGCCCTCCCAAATCGCCTTCAGGACACTCCAGCGAATCGTCTCGGGATCGTAACCGTAATCGTGCCACACAATCATCGATTTTTCGTCACGCAAAAGTTCAAAAGCGGTCTGCGTGTCCTTTTTCACCGCTTCCGAATGGTGATCGCCGTCAATGAAGACCAAATCATACTGATGTAGATGTGAAGTAAAGTCAAAAGTCAGTGAATTGCCCTGCAAATGAGTCACATTGTGCAACTTTTTGGAGAACATTGCATGGGCATCGGCATATTGCGGATTGTTGGTCAATGCAACTATATCCTCGCGTGAAAGATTGAGTGTCACACAGTTAGGCACAACGGATGCCACATTAGATACGCTTTCGCCACGCCAAGTCCCAATCTCGAAGTAACTTTGCGCATTCAGACGGCGAGCAAGGGATTTCAGCAACGCTATGTCGATGGGCATAGTAGCCCCCGAGAGGTAAGCATACGGTGAAACAGTCTCTTGAAAATCGGGAAACAACTCCTCTATGTGCAACAAAGGCAGGCCGTTAGGCAATCCATACATCTCAGAAATTTCTTCTTTATAAACATCCTCGCTTTCTAACACCAAATTGAGCAAATATGGGTGCTTGAAAATGAGTTTTAGTGCGCGAAAACCTTTCTGTAATTTATTCATAGTGTGTTTTATTTCAGGTAATGATTCTTGATTTCAACGAAATACTCCTTTAATTCCGAAGGAGTTAGCATAAAGTCTTTCGGACGAAAACGCGATTCCCGCAGGAAGCAAAACAGTAGGAAAACAGCATTGAGCGAATAGGCCAAAGAAGCAGTGATAGCGGCACCCGTGGTAGCCATGCGGGGCACCAGCACGAAACCACCCAGCAGTGTGACCATCAATCCGCACAAAGCCGCCAATGTGTTCATGAAATAGCGACCAGATCCAGAATAGTAGTGTCCGAGAATCAAGAAGATGCTATAGCAAAGCACTCCTGGCACCAAAAGGCGGATAATGTGCGACATATCGCCAAAATCGGGACCGAAAATGAACTGATAGAGCGATGAGGGCAGCAATGAGAGCACGGCCACCGCGACCAATGAGACCACAAAACAGAGTTTGCAGAGATTCAGGGTCAGCTTTTGGTTGTATTCCGTATCGGTGCTGTTCGAAATGCGACCGTACTGGACCAACGCAATACTGTTGGAAATAATCCAAATTGACTCGGCCAACGACACTGAATTGGAATAGACACCCACATGTGCGGTATCAACGTATGCATTCAGCAAATAATAGTTCAATCGAAGATTAAAAAACTGCACAAAATGTCCCGTTTGGTTCAGAAATCCATACTTAAACAGCGCTTTTAGCGTATCTCCATAGTCACGAAGAGGATAAAACTGCAACTTTTTATACTCCTCTCGCAACTGGAAAAAACCCAACATGGACGAACTCAGATAGGCTACATACAGACCCAAAACATATCCGTAAATATCACGTTTGCCCAAAAGCAGGTAATAGACTGCAAGCGTCATCAAGAGCATAAACGGCTGCAGCAATGTATTAGCGTTGGCTTTTTTCACCTCTTCCCTTCCAATGAGGACGCGGAAATGGATATTGGCGAACGAGGAGACAAAGGAGAGTATGGCCGTATGTACTGCCAATAGAAAATCCAACCCTGGCGTCAAAAAACTGATTATCAACCCCATGAAAGCTGCCATAAGGAATGCCCAAATAATGGAGGGCAGCCACAGTTTCGAAAAAGAATGTCGGGAGGTCAGATAAACCAAGCTGGCACCGCACACGATTTCAGAGAAGATGAGGATGAAGCTGATGTTCGTAAGCACCAGCGATTGCACACCTTTTCCGCTGTCGCCCAACACCTGCGAAATGAGTATGGCGATCGCCAGATTGATGACTGCCACCAGCATTTTCGTACCAAATGTATTGAGAATCTTTCCGAACATAAGCACATTTTCGGCGGCAAAGGTACACAAAATACAGACATGCATCCAATGCGAAAAAAAACTATCTTTGCCCCTTTGAAAATCGATTATGCTGATTGTCCACATACCCTCTTGGTTTCCCATTCCGGAAAAGCCGCTGAACGGAAACTTCATCTTCCGACACATTGAATCTTTGGGAGGAAAGGTCAAATCCGTCATTTTCCATCATGTTCACGACGGATTCAACCCGCAAATCCCCAATAATGCCGAATTATTCCCTGTTACGGTCAACAATTTTGGAAAATTCGCGCTATTCAAAGCTTATATGACTGCTTTTGAGCAACTGATACAACAATATGGAAAACCCGACATCCTGCATCTGCATGTTGCATTGCCTTTAGGTCCATTGGCAGTAAAGATCAGCCGAAAGTATCATATCCCGTTGATTATCAGCGAACATTGGACAGGTTATTTGCCCATTAACCGTCCAAAACTCTCATTGGGCGAACGATTAATCCTTAGACATACGTTCCGTCAAGCCACGCACATCACCGCCGTGTCGCAGAATCTCCTCGACAACATCTGCATCTCGGCACCAACCGCTGCGAAGAAGCCTCAAACGGTGGTCGGCAATGTGGTAGATACTGAACTATTTTCTCTCAAAAACAGCAACTTACAATCTGATAAGAAGCCGATTCTACACGTTTCCACCATAGACAACGATGCGAAGAACATCATGGGTATTTTGCACGCCATCCAGCAACTATCATTACAACGTTCTGATTTTGAGCTGAATATCGTACATGATTTTCAAAACACAGATGCGGAAGAATACGTAAAGGCAAACCATCTTTCCAATATCGTACACTTTTTGGGCCGTAAAACCTCCTCAGAAATCGCCGATTTGCTGCACCGTTCGGCATGTTTCCTGCTCTTCTCCAACTATGAGAACCAGCCGTGCGTGTTGTTGGAATCGTTCAGCACAGGCACACCTGCCGTAACCACACCCGTAGGTGGCATCTTAGAAATCACCAACGACGAGAACTCCCTCATAGTCCCTCCCAAAGACGAGCTTCAACTTATTGAAAAACTGAATTTTATACTAAACAACACAGCCCAATATCAGCCCTCCGTCATTCGAGAAAATGCATTAGAAATCTGTTCGCCGGAAGTCATCGGACGAAAATGGTTAGAGGTTTATGAAATGACAATGGGAAACGGGTAATGGATAACACTGGCGGGAAACATCTCCGCGGATCGCGCGAATCACACGGATTTCCGCGGAGAGGGTCTGCGGGGAGCGGCGGGGTCTGAGGGCAATATGGTTGGCGGCGGGTCATTGGTGATTTTACCAAAACATAGATTGTGTCCAATAATGTTTGCGATCTTTGTTTTTCTTTTTTAGATTATCAGGATAATTATATCCGATGTGAATACAATCTTCTTTATACACGATTTTTCCAAAATCAGTGGTAACATAATAGCCTTCCGGGACCTTTGCTGCCCGCATCTCATATTCCTGTAACATTATCCAATCTTTGTTTCTTAGTTTAAAGAGTAATTGGCATGAATTGATATTTGCTGAAGATAACGAATCACTCATTTCTTTTGACAGATGGTATGTCAGCTGAAAAAGGCCAAATGTGTCAACACTAACAAAATCATTTGACGTTATACAAATGGTGTCTGTGTTAGAACAGAGAATAAATATTGTGTCTGGTGGGGTGACATTCAGACACATAGCTGCTGATAAGATGTGGATTAAGTTCATCGTCTATTTCTGATTTTCCGATTATAATATCCTTGTCCTTCTCTTCCAGACCTGTCACAGTTTCCGCCATAGTTGTTTTCATGCAACATCCTTTCTGTCGTGGTTATTTGGGGGCGAATTACCCATCCATTTTTAGTAAAGACATATTCTGTTCCATTTCTGTCTCTTCCTAAATAAGCAGCCCCATGAGGATTATCTTTGTCGTTTTTTCCAAACCTCAAAACTGTTTTTCCCACAGATGCTGTCTCTGGACTTCCTTGCAAAAAACTCGAGCTTAATGAATTATCAAAATTTTCAAGACGATTATACCAGAAACTAATCCCAGTTATGTCATTCGGCCCGTTCCCTTGTAATTTTGAACAACTTGTCACAGCCAAAGCAGCTCCCCAGCAATTGTAGTTTTCACTTTTTTCAAAATCAGGGTCATTATATGCATCATTTATAGCATTAGTCATGCTTTGAAATTCTCGGCCATATGTTTTTGTCAGGTTAATACTGCCATCCTTCAATTGATCAAACATGTTTTGGATTTCCTCCTCACCATAGGCTGGCCCCATGAATTTTTTGAAAGAATTAAGGTCATCCCCCTCTTCTTGAGTAACAATGATGTTGTTATCATTATCCAGACCAGGAATCCAAATCTCCTCCCCATTCGGATCCACCAACCTCACAGGGTTATCCGCACAATACGTATAAGGCGAAAGCGACGGATATTTGTCACTCATCGGGTCCACGCTCAGCCAGATGCTCAGGTCGGAGTTGTAATACCTTGAGCCAAAGTAAGAATAGCCGGTTTCGGGGTCGCGTTCCTTGGCGGAGAAGGTGAAACAATGCACAATACATGATTCATAATTCATAATTGGTT
>CAMJXE010000115.1 GCA_946409645.1 uncultured Bacteroidales bacterium | reverse complement strand
CCATCTTCAAGGCCACCCAGCAGACCGCAGCCCTATATGGTTCCATGTTACAACGAGGTCTCACCAAATACGCCCATAGCCAAGGCCACACCGAGGCCAACGAGTTCTCGCGCCTCAACAAAGAGCGCTTCACCTATGCCGACGGCAAAGTCACCATCGACTACCCCGCCCTGCAACTCGCAGTTGGTCCCCTGCCCACTGTCGCCTTCACCGCTTGCCACACCGATGGCCTCCACATAACGCTGACATTCGACTCCAACCTCTCCGACGACAAAGCCCGTCCCGACGATGCCGTCCATATCTACGCCGTCTCCCCGCAAGCCGAAGTCTGCATGCTGATGACCAGCGTAGAACGCCGATCCGGACAGGCCGTCTTCGACCTACCCGACTTGAGCGACGAGATATCAACAGAACACGAAAACAAGTCAACAAATAAACGCACAGACAAAACTACCGAATTAACGCATTCTCAAATTAACGCATTCAATTACCACCTCTACGCCATCGTCGAAGCCGCCAGCACCGCCTCCATCCCCACCCTCTCTGCCGACGAAAAGAAAGCCAACAAACTCCACCGCAACATCAACCGCCGCGTCTCCAACTCAATATTCATCGGAACTGTCAATGTTCCATTGTAGCTCTATCATAAAAAAGTCTCGGCTTTGTTTTTTATTTGGTACGTTGCTTATATTTTCGTATATTTGCACATTGATACCACCGCCTGCGGCGGTGGGGAGAATAATAATTAAATAACTAAATTATAACGAGATATAGAATAAAATAACGAGTCATAAAACATCCTTGATTTGACTGATTAACCAGAATTACGACACATAGGGAACACATCAGTCGGACAAGCCATCGGATGTTTGCGCTCCGGACAAAGGGCGTGGACAGAATGGTTGTTGTCTGATGTGGGCTGTCGTAAGCCTTGGTTAAGCACATCACTCTTCTGCGCCCTCTTTTGAAAAAAAACAAAAGGGGGCTTTTTCGTGCCCCCCATCCAAATAACAGGGAAATGAAAAACAACTGGACAGAGGAGCAGATAACGGTGGTACTCTATGAGTATTGCAGGAATCCTTTTGGCCAATTCTCGGCGACAAAGCAGTTTGTCAAAGATTTGGCACAGTTGCTTGGTCGTTCACCTGGTGCAGTTGTTCGTAAGGTTGGAAATCTTGCTAGCTTTGACCCTCAGATGAAAGAAAGGGGCGTTGGCGGCCTTAGCCATACGGGAAAGCTTGATGAGGAAGTTTGGAATAGGTATTATGGACATTGGAATCAACTTGCTTATGATGCAGAAGTGCTACTGGCTAAGTTTAGGAACAAGAAACTTGAAGAATCTCTGACTATTGATATTCACGATTTGCCCAAAGGCTCCGAACGGATTCAGGAGGTCAAACGTAGAATCAATCAGAACTTCTTTAGGGATACCGTGTTGTCATCTTATGAAAACAAGTGCTGTATTACAGGTCTCAACAACCTCAAACTTCTTCATGCGTGTCATATAATAGGATGGAGCGAAGATGAGTCAAACAGGACTAATCCTCAAAATGGACTATGTCTCAATGTCCTTTTCCATAAAGCTTATGACGAGAACCTAATCGGCATCTCACCAGATTATGAGGTTTTCGTTTCCGAAGAGTTTTTAGGAACCAAATTGGATAATGTAGATGGCTCCACAAAAGAATATGTGAGAAGCATAAATAATAGAAAATTGTTAATGCCCAAACGATTCCTTCCAGACAGGGATTTGTTGGCCATACATTTTGACAACTATAAAAGAAATAATGCATAGATTACCAAGACATAATATTATCAGGGTATTTGAGGGATTTGCTGGATATGGAGGAGCTACTTTTGGACTGAGACGATCGGGAATTCGCCACCGTGTGGTTGGATATTCAGAAGTTGACGAGGACGCTATTGAATTATATCACTATAATTTCCCCAATGTTCGCAACTTAGGTGACATTACTCAAATCAACCCCAATAGCCGACGTTGTCCTGATTTTGATTTATTTACTGGCGGATTCCCTTGCCAACCATTTTCAACAGTCGGGAAAAGACAGGGCCAAGATGATGAAAGAGGACGTGGCACTCTTTTTGGAGATATTATTAGGATTTGTGAAGTCAAACAGCCTCAATACATTCTTTTGGAAAATGTGAAAGGTCTGTTGACTGGGAAGATGCGTGCCACATTTGATATCATTTTGGAGGAGCTTCATAGAATAGGTTATGATACTAGATATGCTGTGCTTAACTCCAAAGATTATGGTATTCCTCAAACGAGAGAGCGCTTATGGATATTTGGATATCTGGGGCAATTGCCAGCAAATTTTGATTTGGTACCACCGGAAGAACCACTACAAGGTTTCTTGGCAGATTTTCTTGACCCTATTCCGTCTCCAGATTTATATAAAACGCAGAAACAAATTGCTCGAATACACGAGATTCACCATAATGAAAAATTTGATGTTGAAGAGCCTCTTTGCTATGACATTTATAATCGGAAGATTCGTTATGACAGAATCTGTATGACTGTCACCCCTCCAGAACACAATGTTATTCGAATCATTGAGCCAATGCAGAATGGAGAGGAGCGCTTTAGAAAACTCTCATTAGATGAACACTTTCGTCTAATGGGTTTTCATATGGATGGAAAAAATAATGAAATAAAATTCCCCTCAACACAGAATTATACTAAACTCGGGCGAAGAGCTGGTAATGGTTGGGATGTGAATTTAGTTGGTATATTGTTGAACCATATATTTTGGCAATTGTTATGAAAATAGACATTACATCAATGTTTTTCAATTCAAGTATTGAAGGACAAACAGCAACACCAGCTTGGGGTACATCAATTGGCCAAAGCAAATCAAGGGAATGCAGAATTGATGATGTAAGAAAAGATGTTGTAGATATTGTCGTAGGAATGACATACAAAAGTGTATCAAACCTTGACAAACTCAATGTCTCCAAAGGAAGTTCTGACAGAGAGATTTTGATTTGCTCTGTTTTTGACAGAGTATTCATCAACAATATTCAAATTAATAGAGGGAAATACTGTCTACTTCTTGTCAGAGAACATTCCAAAAGTCATGATGGGCGTCTGCTAATAAGCTATGCTCCATATATAACTTATGATGGTGTTTCCAACCAAAACTGCATCAGTCTGATGCAAGAAGAACTAGGAGTTTCAGCTCAAGGGTGCTGGTTTGTATACGACATATCCATTGTTAACCAATCTGATTTATATTTTAATGCGATTGTTGTAGATGCCGACAAGCCTAAGGTATATAGTAAAAACATCACAAGCAGGAATCGATCTGACGAATGGAAATCCATGATTCCTGCAGATGAAGATATTCGCAAAAGGATGTCTTCTGCAGAGATAAGCGATGAAAATCTTCCCTACCTCACCGCCTTGCGGACGAAGCCGTTTATGTTGCTGGCGGGAATCTCGGGGACGGGAAAAAGCCGCATCGTGAGGAAGTTGGCGCAGGCGACGACGACGCAAGCTTACGAGAATGATGAGGATCGCTGGAAGGACAACCGGCCGGAGAACTTCGAATTGATACAGGTGAAGCCTAACTGGCACAACTCGATGGATGTGGTGGGATTCTATTCCAATATTTCCCAAAAATATGAGTTCACGCCTTTCGTCGAGTTCATCGTGAAAGCGTGGCAACACAAGGACACACCCTATTTCCTTTGTCTGGACGAAATGAACCTGGCGCCGGTGGAAGAATACTTTGCCGAGTTCCTCAGCGCCATCGAGTCGCGCTCGACGGACAAAGACGGCAACTATGTGACCGACCCGATTATCAAACCTTTCAAGGAATTCGATTCTGAGGCTGACAAGGAAAAGGTGAGCGACCAAATGATAGCACATCTTATAGGAAGTCTCGATTCTGAAAATAAGCGAAAATTGGCGGAGCAGTTCAGAAACGTTGGTCTTACGCTTCCTCCCAACCTTATGGTGATGGGCACGGTGAATATGGACGAGACGACCTTCTCGTTCAGTCGCAAGGTGCTTGACCGGGCCATGTCGGTGGAAATGAACGAGGTGGATTACGACAGCTTCCTGTCGGGCGAAAGCGACCAGTTCCCATTGCTGACAGGTCGGAACGAACTGCTTGTGAACCGTCCTCAACAGGCATCAGAGGTGAAGAATCAAATCGACAGCGAGAAGGTAATCGAATACCTGAAAGCCGTCAACGGGCTGATGGAAGGCACCCCCTTCAAATTGGGCTACCGTGCAGCCAACGAAGCGTTGCTCTACGTGGCGGCAAGCCAAACGCTGGGCGGCGATTCGTTCAGCCTTGAGAAGGCAATGGACGAGTTTACGCTGATGAAAATACTGTCGCGCATCGAAGGCGATGACAACCGCTTGGCGTTGGACGAGAACGACCCGCGAATAGCGGCTATAGGAGCAGACACCATAACCGACACGGGCGAAAACCGCATCAACCTGCTGAACAGCCTACGAGCCATCGTGCGGAAGTATATCGGCACAGAAACGGCGACAGAAAAGAAGATTAACAGCATGTACCGCACCTTGGAGCGGGAACACTTTGTCTCATACTGGGCGTAAAAATGGCTGTACAAGGTGACATATTCAACTTCGAAGTCCGTAACGACGATGTACGGATGCGTTTTTCGTGCGACAAAACCATTGACCGCATCCGCAAGGCGGTAGAGAACCTGCGTGTGGAACGCGGAAACGAAAAACTGACGGCTGAATTTGTCACCACACAGGCAAACACACGCTTTGCGTTCGCCGGACACGAATATGAAGGCAGGCAACTGGTCAGAGAAGCTGTCTTTTTCGAGAACACACAATACCCTGTGCTGATACAGGGTGGCGACGAGGTGACCGATATGAGCCTGGTGTTCTCGAATGTAACCAAAGATGCACAGTTGAGCAGCGACGGCAACTTGCTGTTTGGAGCCGTAGGCTTTGGCAACCAGGTGGGAAAGACCGACATCTGCCTCAACTACAAGAAGAAGGGCGTGGCTAAAAGCATGCGATTCACCACCGAGGTGCTAAGCTACAAGATGGATTACCGCTCCGACATGAAATGGATAATCCGCGACATAGAGCAGGAATACAGCATGCTTTCGTTTGCCTTTTTGCGCGAGACATACATCAATTTCCGCACCCGCAGAGGCGAATCGTCCGACCTAATATGGTGGCAGATATTCCAATCGTGCTTCGACGACATCTTCAAAGCCTGCCGTCAGATAATCAACGCTCCCCGACGGAAGCTGCACGACCGGGTGACTTACGAGCGGCAGGAACGGCTGCGATGGATAGGACGCGAGATGGAGAACGAGTATATGCAATTCAAGGACGACCCACACCATCTGTACCGCACCAACGAACTGTGCCATACCAACGACACGGTGGAGAACCGATTCCTGAAGTTCGTGATGAAAGAGACGCAGCAGCGGTTTGCAGTCGTGAGCCAGCATATTCGGAACGCAGTCACGAAGTCGAAACTGATGGAAAGTCGACTAAAAGAGATGGGAGAAGAGCTGCAGCGTCTGACATGCCACCCATTCTTCCGCAGCATAGGGCAGTTCAAAGGATTCTCGCAAGATTCGCTGGTGATGAAGAAGTCGGTCAACTACCGCACCATTTACCAAAAATGGATAGAACTGATGTGCGGATATGAACTGGAAGAGGGCGTCAACAAGCTGGAGACAAAGGATATCGCCATGCTGTACGAAATATGGTGTTTCCTGAAAGTGAAGAATATCGTTTCTGACTTGCTGGGCGACTCGGTTGTGGCGCAATATAAGGGCAAAAGCCTTACACCGCAGTTTATCCGCGACTTGAATTGGGGCACACATTCGGAGGTGTCGTTCCTGCGGACGAACGACAACGTGGAACTGGCCTCGGTGATGTACAACGCACCTGTGAGGGAAGACGACAGCCGCGTATCATCGGCCATCGGGGGCACCACCACCTTCACCACCCAGCAGCGGCCCGACATTGTGCTGCGGTTGACAAAAAGACAACGGGACATACAGTATACTTTCTTGTTCGACGCGAAATACCGCATCAGCGACACGCACCCCGACGACTTGGACATACCGCCAAGCGATGCCATCGACCAGATGCACCGCTACCGCGATGCCATCTATTACGTCGATCCCGCCAACCACAAGCCCAAACGCGAGGTGATAGGCGGTTATGTGCTCTTCCCCGGCAACTATACACGCGAGGAATTTGAGCAATCGCGCTACTATCAATCCATCAAAGCCATCGGAATTGGAGCATTCCCGTTGCGGCCCTCGGATGGGATAGACGTTGACCCAAACAGCAGCGAGCAAGCCCTGAGAGAGCAGATTGCAGAGTGGCTGAAACGCAGCCGCATGAAGACATATCTGTACAAGAACGTGGCCCCTCAACACGGCCTTGCCTATCAAGACCCGGACGATGTGGTGCTGGTCAATTTTGCAAAGAAAGAGAAAATGGCCAAGATGAAAGAATTGGGGTTGTGTTATTTGCGTACGGAAGAAGATGCTGGTGCTATCGTTTTGGAGCCTCGGGCTTTGAATGCGCGGTATCTGTTGCTGCATAATGGCACAAACGGTACCTTGTTCAAACTAAAAGGTGCAGGGCCTCGTTTCATGTCGAAAGAAACCCTGCAAAAGAAAGGCTTCGAAACCCTCGGTCATGACTACTACCTAGTTTATACTTTTGATACCGCACAATCAAAAGACTACAACAACCTTTCCTCTCTTGGTCGGGGAAAACAGACTACCGCTCCATGGTTTGCCACTTGGGAAGAATTGATGAATAATGATAATCGCTATGGGAAACGATCATAACAACCCAACCCCTTTCACCCCGCAGGAGATGCAATCGTCGTTTGATGCCATCAAGGAAATGGACGGGGAGGTCCATGAGTGCTGGAATCCGAGGAAACTGGTGCAATGGCTGGAATATATACCCAAAAATGGGAGCATATAATTTCCAATATGTACCCGAAAAGGTGTTTTGGGGTACATATTAAACAAATCACAAATCTATTTTAGAAATGACTAACGAAATACAATTCATCTTATATAATCTTCCCGATAATGAGGGGAGTGTGCAGGGAGTAGTGCGGGATGAGACTATATGGCTGACGCAAAAGGCGATGGCGCAGTTGTTTGGGGTGAACGTTCCTGCCATCAGCAAACATCTGAGAAACATATTCGACTCAAAAGAGTTGAACGAAAATGTGGTTGTTTCCAAAATGGAAATAACCACTGAACACGGAGCTATTGAAGGGAAAACACAGACCCACGAGGCCATGTTTTACAATCTCGACGCCATCATATCAGTCGGCTATCGCGTCAACTCTGCCAAAGCCACGCACTTCCGACAGTGGGCGACAAAAGTATTGAATGAGTATATCCGCAAGGGGTTTGTCTTGGACGACAATAGGCTGAAACAAGGAGAGGCGGTGTTCGGCAAGGACTATTTCCGCGAGTTGTTGGAACGTATCCGATCCATCCGCGCCAGCGAACGACGCATCTGGCAGCAAATCACTGACATCTTCGCCGAGTGCAGTATCGACTACGACAAATCGTCGCCTGTAACTCAGGATTTCTACGCCATGGTGCAGAACAAATTCCACTACGCTATCACCGGCAAGACGGCGGCGGAAATCATCTACACCTCCGCCGATCACACCAAGGAACACATGGGTCTGACGACTTGGAAGAACTCACCCGACGGACGCATCCTGAAATCGGATGTCACCATAGCCAAGAACTACCTCGACGAACAACAGATACGTCGTTTGGAGCGTGCCGTAACGGGTTTCTTCGATTACATTGAGGATCTGGTAGAAACAGAGAACACTTTCACCATGGAGCAGTTCGCCGCCAGCGTCAACGAATTCCTGAATTTCCGTCGCTTCAAAATACTCCCCAGCAAAGGCTCTATTTCTAAAACCATGGCCGAAGAAAAAGCTTCCGCCGAGTACGATATTTTCAACCGTACACAAAAGATAGACTCCGACTTTGACAAAGCGGTGCGACAACAACTCGGAGACAAAAAGTAGTTCTATGACCGACACCATGACACCCGAGCAGCGGCACCGCTGCATGTCGCACATACG
>CAMJXE010000114.1 GCA_946409645.1 uncultured Bacteroidales bacterium | reverse complement strand
TCTCTACAGGGGGAAACTCGTTATTTTTTCTCGATTTCAGCGGCCAAACGCGTGGTCAACAGCGGCACCACCTTGTTCAGGTCGCACACGATGCCCAGGTCGGAAACTGTGAAGATGGGTGCGAATTTGTCCTTGTTGACGGCGATGATGAAGTCGGATTCCTCCATGCCGGCCAAGTGTTGGATAGCGCCGGAGATGCCGAGAGCAAAATAGAGATCCGGACGAACCGTCTTGCCAGTCTGACCTACCTGACGGTCGTGGTCGATGATGCCGGCATCCACCATAGCACGGGAAGAGGACACTTCCGCATTCGGGAAAACGTCTGCGAGTGCTTGTAATTTCTCGAAGCCTTCTTTGCAGCCCACGCCGCGTCCACCGGAGACGAGCACTTTCGCGTCGGTGATATCAACTTTGCCCTTATCGACCTTCACATTTTCGACCATTCGGACAAGGAATTTGCTCTTGTCGAATTCGGGTTTGAAAGTGATGACGTTACCCTTGCGGTTGGCGTCGCGTTGCATCTTCTGCATCACGCCCGGGCGAACGGTGGACATCTGCGGACGATGTTCCGTGCACATGATGGTAGCCATCAGGTTGCCGCCGAAAGCGGGACGGGTCATCATCAACTCACCCTCTTCGGAAATCTCCAAACGGGTGCAGTCGGCGGTAAGACCTGTGGTAAGGCGTGCGGCCAAACGGGGACCGAGGTCACGACCGATGGTGGTAGCGCCAATCATCAGGATGCTGGGTTTGAACTTGTTCACCACCTGAGTGATGGTCTGCGCGTATTGTTCTGTAAGATAGTCTTTTAATTCGGGCTCATCGATGCAAATCACTTCATCGGCACCATATTCAATGAGCATCTGAGCGTGTTTGGTGATGTTATGTCCAGGAAGGACGGCAACCACTTTCTCGTTCAGCACGCCAGCCAGCTCGTGGGCTTTTCCAAGCAGCTCCAATGCAACAGATTGGATCACACCATCGCGTTGTTCTGCGAATACAAATACGTTCTTATAATCGGTTTTTTCCATTTTTCTGTTGATTTTAGGTTAGATGATGAATTTTTCTTTCAATTTGCTGATGATAATGCCGACAGCTTCTTCCGCATCCACTTCATAGACTTGACCAGGGGATTTCTGCGGCTTGGTGAAGGATTTCTTCACGCGTGTCGGGGAACCTTTCAGACCGAGACGAGCGGGATCGACGTCAATTTGGTCGGCGGTCAAGATTTCCACCTCCTTGTCGTAAGCCTCCATGATGCCCTTAACGCGCATGTAACGCGGTTGGTTGGCAGTGGCCAGCACGGTGAGGACGCACGGGGCGGGCACTTCCAGAATCTGGTAGCCCTCTTCCGTCTCTTTCTTCACGGTGCAAAGACCGTTGTTGTATTTGAGGTCGATGACATAGGAAACTTGCGGCAGACCAAGGTGCTCAGCCATTTCGGGAGCCACCTGAGCAGTGTCGCCGTCGATAGCCTGACGACCAGCTATAATCAGGTCGTAGTCGAGAGTTTTGAGCGCACCGGCCAGCGCATAAGAGGTGGCCAACGTGTCAGCACCGGCAAACTTGCGGTCGGTAAGCAGGATAGCACGGTCAGCACCCATAGCGAGAGCCTCGCGAAGCATAACGTCAGCTTGTGGCGGTCCCATGGTGATGACGGTCACGTTTGCGCCGTATTGGTCTTTGAGGCGAAGCGCCATCTCCAAACCTCCCTTGTCGTCGGGGTTCATAATGCTGGGCACGCCGTCGCGAATCAACGTCCCGGTTTCGGGGTTGATCTTGATTTCGTTCGTGTTAGGAACTTGTTTGATGCAAACTACAATGTTCATACTTTTGACTTTGTTTGATTATTTTTTGATAATATTCGTCGGAAAAAAAAAGCAGGAAATGAAGATTCCTAATCTTCATAATTTCCAGGCTGCAAATATGCAAAATTTTGCGATATGTTCGGCCGATTATGGTGATAATTTTGCGATGTGTATTGTTAGCCTTTTGAGCATCTCTCCATATATCAATCAACCGATGCCTGAACAAACCGCAACTTTCCGTTCAAATCCTTTATAGAATGCACTTTTTTGAAACCAAAACGATGATAAATCAAGGTGAGTTCCTCGTGGAAATCGTGGTATGTTTCCATAAAGATTTGCCCTTGATCCGCCAAGGTGAGCTGCGCAAGTTGTGCAATGGCACGATAACACCGCAATTTGTCATCGTCAGGGACGAAAAGCGCGGCTTCCGGCTCGTGATCCACTACGTTTGTGTGCATGTTCACGCGATCGGCTGAAGGGATATAGGGCGGATTGCTGACAATGACATCGAACCGCATGTCTCCAAATGGCAAATGTTCCTTGTCCGCCATATCGTGACAAGCGAAAGTCACCCCTACCCTATTGAGTTCCGCATTCCGCCGCGCAACCTGCAAAGCCTCCTCTGAGATGTCTGTGGCAAAGACCCGTGCCTTGGGCAGTATCTTGGCCAACGTCACGGCAATGCATCCACTGCCCGTGCCAATATCCCAAATATCAACTTCTTGATTATTAAATTGTTGTATGATCATTTGCACTAATTCTTCCGTTTCGGGTCTGGGAATAAGCACCGCAGGCGTCACTTGGAAAGTAAGACCATAGAATTCTGTTTCACCTAACACATACTGTAACGGGCATCCTGTACGCAATCGTGCTATTTCATGCTCTACTTCCGACATTTTACAGGCATCAACCTCTTCCTGACCTCGCAACGCCAACTCGTGACGTTGCATCCCGAGCTTGGTCTGCACATACAGATACGCAATTGCAGCCGCTTCACGAGGTTCGTATAGCGGCTGCAGCTGTTGGGTGATATCGGTGGTTAGTTTCTTGATCGTCATGATGTGAGCTTTTGTTCCTTATGCCCCCACACTGCGCTCCTATGTCGCTTGTGAGAGGTTTTCATGTCCCCACACTGCGCTCCTGCGTCGCTTGTTTGGGGTTAATTGCGCTTCGCGCGTCTTGCCTCTTCGAGGCTGCTCAAGGAAAGAGCTTTGTAATAGCGCTATTGGTTGGATGCCTTCTCCGGGAAGTCGCGCCAAGCCCATTTCTCTTTCACCACGCCTCTGTTGAGGAGCATGATGCCGGGGTTGGAGCGTATGGCGTCGCGGACCATGAAAGGACCATGGATGGGGTCGATCGGGTTGTAATAGACGGGGAACTCTATACCGTACTTCTTCACAAATTCGGCAATCTCCTCTTCCGAAGAGTTTGTAATCGCCACAAAATCAACACCTTCGTCCATACAAGCCTTGGCAAGCTTCATCGCTTTGGCCATACCTTTCTCATTGGCCTCGCTCAGGTCGTGTACATATAATATATACGTATCGTTCTCTTTGTCAATGGCGAAATAGTCGGGCGCGTGGTCTGCACCGCTCTCGTCCAGCATGTTGAAGCCGTCTATTTTGGCCTTCACACCCTCTTTGAGGATCTTGTCCTGACGATCTACATATTCGTTGTTCTCATAGAACGAATCGTCCTGGTTCATCAATTCGTCTTGTGTGAGCGTCACCTCCTCGCCAGTGGCGTTGTTCTTATAGATGAACACCACCTCCTTTTGAGCGGGTTGCGAAACGAAGACGGAAACATCCTTGCCCTTGTTCCAGTCGCTCTTGCCGATGAAAGGAAGATGATGGATGACGTAGAGCTGGAAGCCGACCGCAATGGCCGCGAACAACACCACGCATAGCCATTGTCCCAGTTCCGTCAGGCGACAGTCCTTGATCTTCTTGCGGTTGAAGAAGACAATTAATGTCGGGATGATGAAGACCACATTCTTCAGGAATGTTGCCTTGTTCGACATTTCAATCACGTCCCCAAAACAGCCGCAATCCTTCACCACACCGAAGTAGTGGATGCCTTTCACCTCCAAGTATTCAGCGATGGCGAGCCATAACGTCAGGAAGAAGAAGAAGGTCATGAAGAGGAGATAGCCCCAAGCGGCCCACTGAACCTTGACGCGTAACAGCAGCATGCAGCCTAACACGAACTCACAGGTGATGGCCACCACCGCCGCAAAGAGCGCGAGCGGATGCAGGAAGTCCATGTGGAATGAGACGAAGTAGTCGTTCATCGTCACCCCGAAACCTACCGGGTCGATGGCCTTCGTGAAACTGGAAAAGAGGAACAGACACCCTAAGAGGATGCGGATGATTTTAAGCCAGACGGGTTCTTTTTTTGCCATAAGGATTACTTTTGTTATTATTTTTCACACTCCCCACACTGCGCTGCGCGCGTCTTGCCTCTCCGTCGCCCCACACTGCGCTTCGCTTGTGTGGGGTTATTTGCGCTTCGCGCGTCTTGCCTCTCCGAGGCTGTTCAAGGAAGAGTCTTTTTATATAGCATTAAGCCTCTTTTTCGAGAATAAGGCGGATGAGGCAGAACATTGAATAATTGATCATATCGTAATAGTTGGCATCAAGGCCTTCGGAGACGAGGGTGTTGCCTTGATGGTCTTCGATGGACTTGGTGCGGAAGATTTTCATGAGGATGATGTCGGTGATGGAGCTGATGCGCATCTGTCGCCAAGCCTCGCCGTAGTCGTGGTTCTTGTTCATCATCAGGTCTTTGGCCGCATGGATGTACTTGTCATAGAGTTCGGTCACGGTTTTCACATCCATCGAGACCTCCTCCTGTGTTTCGGCCACGCCCACTTCTAACTGGATGAGGGCCATCACGCAGTAGTTGACGATGCCCACGAATTCGGGGATAATGCCCTCGGCCACCTTCGCCTCGCCCTTCTCCTGGATACTGCGGATGCGGTTCGCCTTGATGTAGATCTGGTCGGTGAGCGACGGCAGGCGCAAGATGCGCCACGCCGTGCCGTAATCCATCGCCTTGTTGCAGAAAATTTCCCTGCAATAGGCAATCACTTCATCGTATTGTTTGGAAGTATCAGCCATTATTTCTTGATAATCTTGAGGTTCTGGGTCTGATTGTTGCTGAACGTGATTTGCATGAGGTAGAAACCTGCCGGCACGTCGTTCATGTTGAGCTGGCTTTCCAACTCACCTCCCACATTCATCATTTTCACCACTTTGCCGTTCAGGTCAAACAAGGTGATGCGCTCGGTGGGCTGACTGCTCTGCACGTTCACCCATTCGCTGGTCGGGTTCGGGAACACCTTCGCACGAAGCTTCTCGTAATCCTCCACATTCACGTCGTCCTGAATATCCTCAATAACCATAATGCCGTCGCAAGGCAACAAAATGTCGTCAATCCACACGCAGTCGCTACCTTCAGACTGGGAATAGTCCTTTTCATACGAGAACCTGATCGTGTGTGTGCCGGCAGGAATAGGTACGGAAACGTAGGTCCAATGCGATAAGCCGGAAGCCTCATCTTTCTTGGAACCATCTACATAGAGGTAGAAGATATCATAACCTTGCTCGGAACTCGTTCTTCTATAGTAAGAAAGTTCGGAATCAAAATTCGAGGTCGTGGTGATATTCATCCTGGATCTGCTATTACCCGGTAAATTCATCGCGGAACGTGCGGAAAAAGTCCCCGAATGTGATATCGAAGAGGTAACGATCCATGGATATTCATTCATCGTCCAATTATATTGGGAGAAATCTCCCGTCTCGAAGGTCTCAAAATCGCCACCTACGAGCATGTGCAAAGTATCCACACGTTGAATATTGTCATAATTGGTGTGATAATAGAGCGGAACAACAGACCTGTAGGGCACAGTATCGGCAATTTGTACCACGAAAGTTTTATCCACAGTGCCGTTCGGCTCAAGTCCGTTGATATTGGAGGAATTCGTCAGAACGCTCACCCCGGAGTAATTGCAGGTCAAGTCAATCAAACCATTCATCACGGAAGCGTGTCCTTTGTTCACATTGGAGAAGACAAATTCCACTTCATTGCCCGGACGATAAATCACCACTTCCTGATTGTTCACCATGGTCTTATAAGAGGTCAATGTCACCTTCGGGAGTTTCACTCTCACTTGGACGCTACGGATGATTGTGGTGTCATTCCAATGAACAAAGAGTGTGAAAGGCAGGTTGACATAATCCTCAGCAAGCGGCATGACGAATGAGAATGCATTGTTGCGGGTATCCGACTCTTCCACGGCAATTGGGCCTACAAAGACAGAATCCTGCAACATGTTGATGTTCGTTTCAGGAACCAATTTTGCATAGACTTGGGAAGCAGCGGAAACACCCACATTGGCGAGCGACAAGTTCATGTTGATGGTGCTGCCCTCGAAGAAGACGGTGTTTTCCGCCATTTCAATGGTGGTCGGCACCACGTAAGGACCATTCGGATTGACCAACATAACAGACTGAAAATACGGGATATAATTCTGAGCCATCGCCACTAATTCGTATTCATCGGGGTCGAGGCCGGTGGGCAGAGTGAAAGTGACATCGCCATTTTCATCCGCGAAGCCAGCATCAATCAACAAGGAGCCTTTGGTCAAGGCGACATAAGCGTAGGGGGCCACCTGAGCGGAATAAGTGGTGGTGTTGGTCGTGATGATTTGAGGAGCGACAACTGTCATGGCGGAAGGAACGCCTAAATAAGCGCGCACAGACGGGTCTCCGAAACAGTGGTAAATTTCCCAATAGTACTGTTTCAAATTGGAAGAGGTGGCTTGAACGGTCATATTGCCGCTGTTGATGATGCCGCCGATGGTGGAAACCCAGTCGTTATAATCTTCATTATGCGTGTGGAAGAGTTTGTCATACATACCCAAATAAACGGAATTGTAGGTCGGGTTGGCGTTGATATTGCTACGGTAACCGACAGCCCAATAGAAATCTTCGCCCCAGTAGCTGTTGTTGGAAGCACCGACATAAGCCATGGCACCCTTTTGATGGGCACGCAGAAGAGCCTCGCCGAAGCACGCTCCGGTTTTGAAATTACCTGATTGACAGCAGTTTCCAATCATCACACCATATTTATTGGTGTTTTGCAGTTGTGCCACATGAGATGTGTTGAAGAGGGGATCAACCCAGCTGGTCTCGCTGCCGTGTGCGGTATAGTTCACCCAACCGGCGCCGGCACTCACTTCCGAACGAATCTGCGCGGCTTGCGAAGAGCAGTTGTAAAGGTGTACCATCACATTGGAGTAACAAGGATTGTCTGTATTAATATAATTATTGTGGACATAGTTAATCTGTCCGTTCGCGTGGGTGGGGCCGAAATTGGCATCCGTACCGGCAATCAACACGGCATTGCCCAGATAAGAGGGATCTGGCATCGTATATTGTTCATACATCAAAATTTTCTCAATCTGGTTAGAGAGTTCCTGATTGTTGGTGGCAGAAAGACGGCCGTAGTAGCAATCCGGCAGATAGTCGCCGCCGGAAAGTGTGGCATAGTAAAGGTCGGTGATATGGTTATCGTTGGTCTGATTGTTAAAGGCAGGAAGCTGTTCTCTGTCGCCAATGAAGAGCAGGAACGCGGGCGCGGGGTTCGCCAGTGTGGCGTTGTCGTACTGTCCCTGAATATAGCTCTTGATGGAGGTTGTGGTGTTGCCCACGTTGGCATCATTCGTGAAAACCAGATCCACCAAGTAGCCGATGCGGCGTTTCCAAGCCACAAATCTGGCCAGCTCTACATTATCGGAGAACATGGGGTTGGCGATAATCAGATAACGAATCGGCGCGGCGGAGTATTCGTTGCGCGTCTCTTGCAACTTATTGAACACTAAGTCTTTATTGAGCGGAAAAAGCGGAGATGCATACTTCTGCAACGCCACCGTGGCCGCCATGTCAGAATTCACGAAAGTGAACTCCACATCTACATGGGTATAGATTCTAATTTTCTGAGTTACAGGATTATACTGCACCGGGGAGAAAGCCATGTTGGCGAGAGCCGCATTACGTTTCACGCCGGTCTTCTGCACCTGCACTAACGGCCATTGAACGAATGCGTCGGTGTTGTAAACCTGCTGGTTGTATGAGAACGGGGGGTTGATCTTGTCTTTGGAGACCGATGCCTGCGTCGGGAAAATCGGGTGATGGATGCCGAGGGCAGCGGCATCGTATTCCGTGAATTGCGCGTTGACCACCGTGGCCACAACAGAGTCGCAGACGGGAATCTGCATCAATTTGGTCAGCTGCGGGAGGTCGGGTGTTCCCGGAGCGTAAGAGGATCCGTATCCAGGGAGCGAAATCATCGAAAAATCCCCCTCCGGGAGTGTGATATCCTCCACGAAAAGTTCACCTGTTTCAAAAGAAACCGCCACTTTTTGATAGGAATTCTGCGTGATTTGAATATTCTGGGCCAAAACAAACTGACAGAAGCCCAAAAAGGCAACCCACAACAACATTTTTTTCATACTCTTGCTTTTATTGATTTTACACAAATTTTCAAAGTTGCAAAGATACATTTTTTTTTGATATGGCTTAAGGTTTACAGGTTTAGATTTTATATAATTCAAGTTTCGCATATTTGATTTCTAATCATAAGTATCTCAGAAAAAAGCT
>CAMJXE010000113.1 GCA_946409645.1 uncultured Bacteroidales bacterium | reverse complement strand
ATCGGCGGGCCATTCTTCTTACCCGCTTTTATAACTTTCTAAGTTGAACTTATCTGCTGTATTATGATACACAACTAACGAGTATTTTTTTTCATCAGCTATAGCCTCCCCTTCCGCGGTGTGCCAGTACACTGCTTCGAGGCAAGAGTATAGCGCACCGCGGGGAGCATACGCACCATGCCCCTACCCCATATTGCGGCCTACGGCCTAATGCGGGGTTAATAAGATTTGACCTCTTCGAGGTCATAAGGTCACTCCTGATGCACGCACCATTCCGCCTGAAGCGAAGCGACAGGCGGAACCTCCAACCTAACCAACACACATCGAACGATGCGAAAACTCCCAAAACCAAGCCTTTATTTTAACTATTGTTTGTTAATATTTTAAGTCTTATTTTCTAACTAATTGATTCAAAGCGATAAAAAAATTCTTGGAAAATTCCTGTCGGATGTTTTTCTGTTATATATTTGCAGCATCATTTCAGTATGCGAAAACAAAAAATTTAACACCCATAAACAAACTATTATAAAAACAAAAAGATATGACGACACCTTACAAATATTACAGTCCTGTGACGGATGTCACTTTCCGGAAAGTCTTTGGCGAGCACATCGACTTGGCCGCCAGCCTGCTCAACACCTTCCTGCCTTTGGAGGACGGCAGGCTCATCACCAACATCCAGTATGTATCCCCTGAGATGATGCCTGAAACACCCACACGCAAGAACAGCATCGTGGATGTTCGGTGCGAGGACTCAGCAGGCGCCATCTTCCTGGTGGAGATGCAGCTCAACTGGGACACCGACTTCTTGCAGCGGGTAGTGTTCAACACTTCCAAGGCCTACGTCATGCAGCTAGACAAGGGCAAGCCTTTCCACCTGCTCCAGCCAGTCTATTCCCTCAATTTCGTGCAAGGTGACCTCCACAAGGGACTTGGAGAATGGTACCACCCTTACCAGCTGGTACACATCCACCACTCCGAGCGGGTCTTGGAAGGACTCAAAATCGTCTTCGCCGAGATGGACAAGTACAAGAAGCTGGCAGAGAAAGGCCGCACCAAGAAAGACCTGTGGATGCGCTATTTCACGGAAATGACCGAGAAAACACGGAAACCAGCTCCCGAGCTGCTTGACGACCCGGACATCGCCAAAGCCATAGAACTGCTGGAAATCATCAACTACGATGACATCGAGCAGGAACTCTACGAACGCTACTGGGACGCAGTCAGTGTAGAAGCCACCTGGAAGTGCATCGGGGAAAGGGATGGAGAGAAAAAAGGGATTGAAATAGGAATGCAGCAAGGGCTAAAAAAAGGAATTGAAGCAGGTCGCTTGGAAGGACATGCTGAAGGACATAGAGAAGGTCTCGAGGAAGGAGAATACAACGCCAAACACCAGTTCGTCCGTAACATGCTTGCAGAGGGCTTTGAACCTGCCATAATCGCAAAAATCACTGATTTGACAATAAAAGAAATTCAAAACATGATGCAGAATTAAATTTGCAAAAATTGTCTGTAAAACAAAAAATTTCCGCAACTTTCCTCTATATTTTTCTTCGGACGCAATTCAACGCATCCCTACAATAAAATTTATGCGTCTGTTTATAATTCGGGAATTTTATGTAACTTTGCCATTTGTTAAACAGCGCAAATTTATTCCCCTATGAACTACTACATCAAAAACGCCACAATAATCAACGAAGGAGAAAACCTTGAAGCCAACGTGTATGTTGCCGAGGGAAAAATCGCCAAAATTGTACGCAAAGGGGAAGTTTTTGATGCGGGGAATGCCATTGTCATCGAAGCCACAGGCAAATATTTGATTCCCGGCATCATCGACGAGCACGTGCATTTTCGGGAACCGGGACTGACACAAAAAGCCGACATCTACACCGAAAGCCGCGCAGCCGTAGCTGGAGGCGTGACTTCCTTTATGGATATGCCCAACACGGTGCCGCAAACCGTGAACCAAGAGCTGTTACAACAGAAGTTCGACCTTGCTGCTGAGAAGTCGCTAGCCAATTATTCCTTTTATATTGGAGCCACCAACGACAACCTTGCTGAAATCGCCAAAATTAATCCTAAAGAGATTTGTGGTGTCAAATTATTTATGGGCTCCAGCACCGGCAATATGCTGGTGGATAAGGCCGACACCTTGGAAACCCTTTTCCAAGAAGCACCCTGTCTTATTGCAGCCCATTGCGAAGACGAGGAGATTATCAAACAAAACACACAGCATTATAAAGAACTGGCAGGAAAAGAAGAAATCGCTCCCGATGCCTGTATTCATCCCTTAGTGCGCTCGGCGGAAGCCTGCTACAAATCATCGGCCAAAGCAGTGGAACTGGCGGAAAAAACCGGTGCCAGACTGCATATTATGCACATTTCCACGTCTAAAGAATTACAACTTTTCAGAAAAGATATTCCTTTGGAAGAGAAGAAAATCACCGCCGAAACCTGTCCTCATTACCTTTTCTTCAACGAAGAAGACTACAAGCGGAAAGGCTTTGCTATCAAATGCAATCCCGCAATCAAGGCGAAAGAGGACCAACAAGCCTTGCTACAGGCCCTGACGACTGGACAGATAGACACCATCGGCACCGACCACGCTCCGCATTTGTGGGAAGAGAAATCTACCGGCAATTACTTCACCTCCAAGTCGGGTTTCCCCTCCATACAGCACTCTTCGGGCATTATGATGGAGCTATGCCGACAAGGATATTTGTCGCTACCCCAACTTGTGAAAGTAATGTGCCACAACCCCGCCCTACTTTATCAAATCGACCGGAGAGGCTTTATCCGCGAAGGCTATCATGCCGACTTAGTGCTCATTGATCCCAATGCCAGCAACCCCATCCGCAACGAGGAGGTCCACTACAAATGCGGCTGGACTCCCTACAACGGCACAATCCTTCACTCCCAAATCACTCACACCTTTGTCAACGGCAACTTAGTGTTCGAAAACGGTGTGTTCCACGAAGAGATTAAAGGTAAAAAACTGGAATTTAAGAGAATATGAAGAAACATTATACCTTTTCTACCGGCGATACCATTGAGGCAGACCTGAAAGATTTACAAAAACTTCTGGCTGAAAACCAACTCTATCTCGACAATTACACCGATGTCTTCAGCTCGCTTGAAGACGATGAGTATGTGGCGCGAGGCAACGGTTTCTGCGACCGCAAATACAGCGATGACTTCCTCGAAGGACAAATAGAGAAATATGCACAACGCATCAAAGATATCAAAGCGTGGATCACGGAGTGGAAATGACAAACATGAATCCTTGAAAGAATGGTAATGTTTTAACCATGAAAATTACCATTACACATGCTACCTTCGGCCCTTTTATAGTATGAAAAACACATACTGGTGTAAATTTCAAATTTCTATACGTATTTCAAGAAATTTGCGTAACTTTGCACCATTAAAAAGAGCACTATGGATGAAGTAAAAGTCATCGAAATAAAAAAGAGCGTTTTTGCGGAAAATGAAAAGGATGCGGATGCGTTGCGACAGGAACTGAAAAGCAAAGGAGTATTTCTTCTCAACCTGATGTCATCACCTGGCAGCGGCAAAACCACCACCCTTATCCAGCTGATTAACAAAATTAAAGACAAAGTACGCATAGCTGTAATGGAAGCCGACATCGACAGCGACGTGGACGCTGTCAAAATCAAAAAAGCCACTGGTGTTCCCTCCATCCAACTCCATACTGGCGGCATGTGCCACCTCGATGCGGAAATGACCCGCCAAGGTTTGGACAACCTCAACCTCAACGAAGTGGACCTGGTCATCCTTGAAAATGTCGGAAATCTCGTATGCCCCGCCGAATTCGACACCGGCAGTTGTTGCAACGTGATGATACTTTCCGTGCCCGAAGGTGATGACAAAGCACTGAAATATCCTTTGATGTTTTCAGTGTGTGATGTCGTGCTCATCAACAAAATTGATATTCTTCCCTATTTCGATTTTGATATGGAGAAATGTTCGAAAAATATTCATGAGCGCAATCCTCAAGCGATAATCATCCCCATTTCCGCCAAAACAGGTGAGGGAGTAAATGTTTTCGCCGATTGGCTTCTACACGAAGTACAGGAATGGAAAGCCCAAACGCGCGAATTTTAATTATCAATTGTCAATTATCAAATTACTCAATATGCCCGAAATGTCAAACAAATTTGTCCCTAAACACAAAGGCGACAAAAATCCTAACCCCAAACTACTCAAATTCGTCCGCCACGTAACGGACCGTATCCCCGGAAAAATCAAGATGACCACCGATGCTCCTGAATACTGGGGGCTCGCCTGCATCTTCGAAGACGAAATGGATGCCGTAACACGCGAAGCCGCATTGGATTTGCTTTTAGATATGCTTCCCGGCAATTTCTTCCGGGTGCGTGAGCATCATACCTATGCCAAACTGCATGAAATGAATGCCCAGAAGCATTATACTCCTGACGACAAGTCCCTTGATGAGCTGCTTGACCTGATGGCCCGTCTGGGTGTCATGGAGTACGATTATGGAGACAAATATACCAAAGATGGTCCTGTTCCTGGTACAACATACAAAAGGGAAGACCGTATCTACTGGGTTCCCATGTTCGTTCCCGGCAGCGCCGAATATACCAACATGAACGAGGAATTAATGAAGAAACATCCCGAATTGGGCATGTTCTTCGAACGCATGACCTTCCTCCCGCTGGAAAAAATCACCCCTATGGTACCCATGGGTGGCAGTGGTATTGGCATGCACGTGATTCCAGTGGAAAAGGCCATCTCCATGGAAAACCAATCCATCGATATCGAACATATCTCCTACTGGCTCAAACGCTATGAAGGACATCTGGCAGTAGGAATATGCTCTTGCCGCATCGGACGTAAACAGTTGGACGAAGGTTGTGCGGACGATTATCACGACTGGTGCATTGGCGTAGGCGACATGGCAGAATACCTTGTTGAGACAAACCGCGGTCACTATATCACCTACGATGAATGCATGGCTATCTTAAAAAAGGCTGAAGACCATGGTTTTGTACACCAGATTACCAATATCGACGGAGAAGGAAATATTTTCGCCATTTGCAACTGTAACGTAAAGATTTGCAATGCTTTACGTACATCACAGCTCTTTAACACCCCCAACATGTCGCGTAGCGCATACGTGGCTAAAGTTGACCCAAAGAACTGTGTGGCCTGTGGCCGCTGCGTGGAATACTGTCCTGCCGGGGCTGTCCGTCTCGGCCAAAAACTCTGCACCAAACACGGTGAACAGACTTATCCGAAACAAGAATTGCCTGACGCCACCAAATGGGGCCCACACAAATGGGACGAAGATTACCGCGACAAGAACCGCATCAATTGTTATCCTACAGGTACAGCACCATGCAAAACCGCCTGTCCGGCTCATATCGCCGTACAAGGTTACCTGAAAAAAGCCGCCGAAGGCAAATATACCGAGGCTTTGGAGTTAATCAAGCGCGAGAACCCCTTCCCTGCAGTTTGTGGCCGCGTATGCAACCGTCGCTGCGAGGACGCCTGTACCCGTGGCACCATCGACCAACCCATCGCTATCGATGCCGTGAAAAAATTCATTGCTGAACAAGACTTAAAAGCTGAAACGCGTTTTGTGCCAGAAGTGAACATCTGCTCCAATGTGAAAGACCACTGGGAAGAAAAAATCGCCATCATCGGTGGCGGCCCTGCCGGTCTGAGCTGTGCCTACTATCTCGCCACCATGGGCTACAAACCCACCGTGTTCGAGAAAAACGACATCCCCGGTGGTATGCTTCAATATGGCATCCCGTCATACAAACTCGACAAAGCTGTTATTAAGGCTGAAATCGACATCATGCGCGAAATCGGAGTGGATATACATACTGGAGTGGAAGTGGGTAAAGACATCACCATCCAGCAACTGCGCGAACAAGGCTACAAGGGCTTCTATGTGGCCATCGGATGTCAAGGAGGCAAATTACCAGGTATCTCCGGAGAAAACCTCGAAGGCACCACTACGGCTATTGACTATCTTCACTATGCCAATTGTGGAAATGTGGATGTAAATATGAACGACCATGCGTCTCTACAAACGACCAATAAAAAAGTTGTTGTCGTTGGTGGCGGCAATGTGGCTATCGATGCGGCCCGTGTGGCCAAACGCAATGGTGCTTCGGAAGTCACAATGATTTCGCTGGAAACCGAAGACATTATGCCTGCCTCCTTAGAGGAACGCAGCGAAGCCCGTGAAGACGGTGTGGTCATCAACCCCGGCTGGGGTCCGAAGGAAGTGCTCGGCACCGATAAAGTCACCGGCATTGTCTTCAAGAAATGTACTTCTGTATATGATGCAGAACACCGTTTCTCCCCACAATACGATGAAAATGAGACTATCACATTAGATGCTGACATGGTCATCTTCGCCATCGGTCAGACCGTAATTCTGAAAGACCTGCTGAAGGATACCAAAGTTGAATTTATCCGTGGTGTATATCCTGTTGCCGACAAGTTGACCTACCAAACCGCTGAAGAGGACATCTTCGTGGGTGGAGACTGCTTCACGGGGCCGAAATTCGCCATCGACGCCATCGCCGCTGGTCATGAGGCTGCCGAAAGCCTGCACCGCTACGTACAGCACGGCCATTTGACCATCGGCCGCAACCGCCGCGATTTCATTGAGCTGGATAAGGACGACATCGTGGTGGAAAACTACGACAACTCATCACGTCAGGTTGAAGGTATGCGCAAGGCGGAAACACCGTTTAGCGAATACATGCAGACTCTCACCGAAGAACAAGTCCGCACCGAAACAGCGCGCTGCCTTTCTTGTGGAGCCTCTGTGGTAGATACCAACCGCTGCATAGGTTGTGGCATCTGCACCACAAAATGCGCTTTCGACGCCATCCATCTCTTCCGCGACAACCCCGATGCAAGTATCATGCGTACCTCCGAAGGTAAGTTCGGTGGCATCCTGCCTTACATGCTCAAACGTGCCGGTAAGATCATATTCAAAAGCAAAAGTTGATGAGCCTGCAGCTGTTAGTTAGCCTGCGGCTGTTAATAAGCTTCGCTGTTGATAAGCCTACGGCTGTTAGTAAGTAAATGTTAACACGAAGTAACCAACACGAAGTAACCAACACGAAGTCATCAACAGCGAAGCTCACTAACACGAAGTAACCAACACGAAGTGAATATGCACGAATTAGGAATCGTCTTCTACATCATTAGGGATGTCAAGCAAGTGGCGGAGGAAAACCATGTGGATCATGTCTCCACAGTGGTCATGGACATCGGTGAGGTTTCCACCGTGGTGCCTCACCTGCTCACCGACTGCTGGCGCTGGGCTGCCGACAAGGAGCCCCTGCTGCAAGGCTGTGAGATGCAATGTAATACGATTCCAGCCGTCACCTGGTGCGACGAATGCAAGCGGGAATACGAAACCGTCAAATACGGCAAAACATGTCCCCATTGCAACAGCGACAACACTTGGTTACTACACGGCAACGAAGTGGAAATCAACAGTATCGTGGTGTGAAACAAATAATTGTTAGCAACCATACTCTTCTACACGAAGTCCACAACAATAAAGTTCAATAATACAAAGTCATAAACAACAAAAATCTAAAAATATGTCTTGTTTTTTAGTTCCCTTAACCGAAGCGATAGCGACAAGCACCTATCGCCAACTGAACAAAAATTCCATAGAAAATTCAACATCATCCCTGAAACGGAACATTCCCGCATTGGAGAAGATGCTATGGGGTGGCTCATTGATGCTCGTCGTTGACCATGCCATCAACGGCGAACTCAGCTTACAGTTTCCCTTTTTCACCGCACTGAGTGCTGAAGGCGGTTTCCAGATCATGTTACGTGAAATGCTCACCGTGGGAGTCCCCATGGCCTTGGTCCTAACCGCAGCATGGGCCATATACGCCCTTGTGAAAGAACGGAAAATCACTTCGTGTTGATGAGCATCGCTGTTGATAAGCCTTCGGCTGTTCATGACTGCGTGTTAGTTAGCTGCGCTGTTAGTTAGCCTTCGGCTGTTAGTGAGCTACGCTGTTAGTAATTTCATGTTAGTTACTTCGTGTTGATGAAGATTAGATATTCGATAGTAAATGTTATGAAGATTAATAATTTTGAAGATTTGAAAATTTGGCAGTTGGCAAGAGAACTTGTCAAAGACATATACACTCTATTGGCTTCAAACAAGGATTTTGGTTTCAACAGTCAAATACAACGTGCTGCCGTCTCAATAATGAATAATATTGCAGAGGGCTTTGATCGAAGCAAATTTTCTAAAGACAACAAACAGTTGCTGAGTTTCTTAAACATATCATACGGCTCTTGTGGAGAAGTCAAAAGTATGTTTTATACAGCTGAAGATTTAAATTATATGGATGCAGAAGAGGCAAAACTAATGCGTAATCGTTGTACAGACATATCATTTAAAATTGAAGTCTTCATGAAAAAACTTCGCAATTATGACACTAACATGAAATCACCAACAGCCGAAGGCTCATCAACAGCGAAGCTCACTAACACGAAGTAACCAACACGAAGTCACCAACACGAAGTCACCAACACGAAGTCACCAACACGAAGTCATCAACACGAAGTCATCAACACGAAGTCATCAACACGAAGTCACCAACACGAAGTCA
>CAMJXE010000112.1 GCA_946409645.1 uncultured Bacteroidales bacterium | reverse complement strand
AAGCTCATCGAATACAATACCTTTGGTTTGCCAATACTTCACCAATGCCAATGCACGGCTGTAACTCAACTCGTTGTTTTTCGGATAACTGTCCCGCGAACTCTGTCCTTCCACTATAAGCATGTATTCAGCTTCGGGAATTGTTTTTTTCGCTTCCTTCATAAATTTCACAATGGCTCTCCCCGCATCCTCCAACCGTTTCAAATCGTGTTGCGGAATATCCGTGATTTCAGAACTGCCTGTTGCAAAGGAGACCGTGATGTTTTTCAACGTATGTCGTTTGTATTCAGAGTTGTATTGAAAATATTCAGGATCGATTTTCTCAATCGAACTTTCCAATTTCTTGATTTTGGCCAACTGGGCTTCCGTAGCCCGCATTCTTGAGTGCAGCAGACTTATAGTTAACACGAACAGCACCAACATGACGAAAAACATGCTCGTCATCAAATCGGAATAGCTTGTCCAAAAAAAGGACTCATTCTTCGGTTTGCCCATTTCTGCTATAAGTCAATAATGTGAAAAGATTGCAGACAATACAGCGCGACAGCAGCCACAATACACAATGCGACAAATATGGAGACACCCACCAGCCATTTGGGCAATCTCACGGGTGGCTGCTCCACAGGTAGAGGCATGCCATTGCTGGCCTGACGGTCCAATGCGGCGGTTAACAATCTGTTTTGCTCACGATAAGCTTCCAACAGACTCTTCATAGTCTGCTTCACATCCTGAAGATTCTTCAACTCGCCAACCAACTGCGACACTTCCGAAGCCTTTTTGGCGAGCGTCTGCTGCTGTTCGCTGAACACCTTCTCCATTTTAGCGGTTTGTGCCGTTGTGGATTCCTCCATTGTTGTAAAATAGGTCTGCATGTTTTCACCATACTGTTTGGCGGCTTTGCGGATTGCCTCGTCGGTTTGACCAATAGTATCTAGTGTAACTCTTGATACGTGTTCAATCTGCGATTTCTCATTGGCGAAGTATGTACCCATATCTTCAATAGCTTTCATCCTCGCCTCCGAAGCGTCCAATTTGTCATTCAATGCTTTTACATGCTGAAGATAGGAGCTACAATTCTTGAGGTAGTCTGCCAAGACACCAATTTCTTGCGTGCTTTGGGTTAGCCTTTCGTAAAGCTGCAGATTTGCTTGCTGTAACTGTACTTGATTTAGAGATTTGACAGCCTCTAACAAACGTGCGTTATTATCCGCAGCTTCGCTGATCTGTTCCAAGGTTTGGTTCAACTTGTCTGCATTTTTACTGAACGTTTTGTTGAAATTTGACAGATTCCCGGCCAGTTTTTGCACGACAGAGCTCATATTGTCTGGCATTTCTGGCAGAAGCGTGGCCTGCATCCAACTAAGAAACTCGTGTTTGCGCTGTTCCACTTTACTATTGCTATGACGCATCAATAGAGTGGCCACGGTGGTCAACAGCACACCGATGAGGCTGCATATCATAGCCAAGGCGACATCTTTCAGCAGTGGTGCGATGGAATTGGAGGAGACACCGGAGCCGTCAGGAGAAAGCAACTGCTCCAGACCGCCACGCCAAACAAGGGTTCCCACTCCGATTGCAATACCGATCATAGTGCCTGCCAGACCAAGATACAGGGGAATTGGAATCAATTCGCGAGTATCTTCCTCCACTGCGTCGCAATTACGATCAACAATGTCTTTCAGCAATCCGAAATCGCTCGTGCGCTGCGCATTCTCCTGCAAATAGCGGTTAATGGCATCAATAATTGTTTGCAAAGTCGTAGAGCAATTTTTGACTTCTATTTTAGAGGCCGGTAAATCCACATAGTATTCCTCGTCAACTGTCACTATCTTATCAGAAGTATAACTCAGATTTCCATACTTGTCATATTCGGGTAATCCAGGGATAGTTTGTTGAACCTTTCGCGTCCTTTTTTCTTTTTTTATTACTTTCCAGTCCTTGACATCTTTGTTGAATATATTTTTGTACTTAGAGATCCCAGGAACGGTCATTCCAAAGAAAATTCCCAGCTGTATCAAGCCTATAGCTATAATTATGAGAATCAGTGCCATATCAGCCGAATTTGATGATTGCGGGTTCCTTTACTTGCCAATATCCGTTGCCTATAGGTTTGCATGTTCCGGGGGTAATTGTTTCAATGTTTTGTCCAATACCATTACCCTCGCAAGAGGCAACCCCATCGAAAGTTGCGTCTTTGTTGGCCAACGCTTTCGCAGTGTCACCGCAGAAAGAGAATGTTCCTAAATCCTCCTCACTTTCATCGAATGATAGCCTGAATTGGGCATCAGCGATAGATGTAGTTTCCTTCAATACGCCATCCCCTTCGTTGCACAGAAACTTTCCCATCTCGAAGGAAGAACCTTTTTCGTGCAAATTATTATAAATATCCGTGGTAAGTGCGTTGAGCATACCTATGAACGGATAAAAGAACAGGGATTCCTGTATTCTTTCGTCTGCATCGCCATTCATCTCTTCCAATTTGCGGTGCAACCCTTTGGAGAGATATTCGTCAAGGTCTCGACGACACACAGTGTCCAACAATTCCATATTCGCCCTGGAAATACCAAAATGATCGTTTAAAGAGTAGCTTTTGTTCAGGGATTTTACAAAATCAAGGAATCTGTTCACCTGGTTTACAACCGACTTCTTTCCCTCTTCAGTGGTGGCATTAGCGTATGTCTCATAGGTGTAGCAAGAGTCCTCATCTTTCAAGATCAGCAACTTTTTGCGGATTTCATTATGCCCCATAGGTTCAGTGCCAGCCAAACCACCACGACAAGTTTGTTCTTTAGGGTTATTGCCCGCAGAGTCAACCGTTAAACCATTGGGGTTTACCCGATTAAAGACTTGCTCCACGATGTTCCTTGTGAAATCGGCAAGAGTTTTGTCATTTCCGATGGTTCGCAAAACTTTGGAACCGTTACCACTGAATGCGATAACTCGCGGCATACCTATATTTTTGATTTTGAGGATATGCATCACATGATAGACGATGGCCGTATAGAATAATATGATTGCAATCTTGAAATCAGTGTCTTTCCGTAAAATGGCGTTAAAGTCCACTTTTTCAGCAATCCCCTTTTTAGCAATTTCGCGATTATCGCGCAAAGAGAAGAGGAACGAAGCGACATTTTCTGACACTTTGCTTTGTAGAAGTTTGTCAAGAATACCCTTCAAATCATTTAAGACATTGCTTTTCAAGACGTTGATAAACTCATCCTTAAAATGCTTTAGGATGCCGTTTAGCTCACCTTGACCTGTAAGCGCAGATCCAAACAGAACATCAGCAGCGAAACGGAACGACGTAATCGCCTCTATTCTCCCGCTTGTCACCATTACCACATCCGTTGTACCACCGCCGATATCAATGGTGACCATGTTGTCCGATACATCGTGTGACGATCTATAAGCGATATAGGGTGCCTCCGATTCTGTGAACGAATGGATATTCTGAAGATTGTTGCCGAAATATCTCTGATAAGCTTCTGTCCATACTTCTTCTAACTGATTCCTCATGAAGGCCTGCATGGAAGTGGGATAAAACCAGGAGATATGTGTGTCGCCCAAGGAACCACCCTCTATAGCTACTTTGTTGCGTAAAATTAGCATGAGTGACTCAATGTAGTTTTTCGCACGGTCAGCGCTCTTGGTGTCGGAGGTGTCCCATTTCAGATTGGTTCGGATGTTGTTGAAAGAATAGGTCTGCCGTTTCTCGTAGGTGAACGCAGGGTTCACATGTGCCATTGGCAAGACGGGCTGTTGTCTATTCAGACTACTAGGTTCGCACAGGGCCGAACGCATGGGGAACGAAAATGTGCCTTCGGGAGCTATTATGCAGGGCATCAGATCTGCATCCATTTCATAACGTTTGTTGCCGTAGTCGCAAAGATATTGCATCACAGAATCCCCGTCTTCCATTGAAAATGGTCTCGCAGGTTCGTCACCCCTACGATATTCGATGTGTGTGTTGGTGGTGCCGAAATCAATAGCGAAGCGGAATGTCGCACCCGCCTGTTGTTGGGGACGCATTCGAGGTATCAGAATTCCTTTTGCGTTTTGGTTTCCATCAGTGATTTGGATGAATTCAAACTGTTTTTTCTCCACAATCATTATTTGAGTGACGGCCACATTTTCATCACGGTCGTTATGCGCGACAATTGTCGTGTCAAAGGGTTGAGAGCCGCAATACGCTTTCATTTGCACCGTATTGCGTAGGTCATATCGGATTCTGACAGCTACACGAAAATAGGCATTTTGCTCATCAGAGAATCGTACCGGTGTTAACAATGCGAAAGCAAACGAGTCGTCAAGTTTCACGCATTCACCTTTATTGACCTTCTCGTCACGAGAGGCCATATACAACCGCTCAAATTCCACAAAACCCTTTGCAACAGGAATTTGTAATTGCACACGATAACCGCTTGCGTTAGTATGGATATTGATGAGCGGTTTTCCTTCTATCCCATTGACGAGTTCATCAACAGTGAAATACTTGAAAAACAACGGCTTTAGTGGAAGAAGCGTAACTGTCTTCTCTTTGTCGTTGCGATTACCATCGAAAAACCATTTCCGATTAAACCCAGTTTTGACAGTTTGAACAGCCTCACTGTCAGGTATTTCCACAATGGTATCCTCCAATAGGTCACTGATAGTCAAATAGGGATGCTTGGCATTGTCAAACGGCAATGTCCGTTGATCAATGGGATTAGTATCGTAATATGGAGCTTTCTGATTGCTTCCCCATTTGTCTTGCGTGTACATCCAGTCTTTGTAAGCATTGCCACTCTCACAGGGAAGCACTAAAGGCTTGAGTCCTTGAAATATGCTGGAGCGAATCTCAAAATCACTGTTTTGGACAGGGTGGATGCCCATTTGATGGAACGGTTGCCCAAGTATTTCCACAGTTTGTGCCCCATTTAGTTTGAGAGGTTGGTATTGCATTATGGAAGTAGATGAGAGTTTGTCTATGTGTTCCTTTAATTCATCATCCAGTTTCTGATTGTAGGTCATTGTCATATAGTCATCCACTTCCTTAAACCAAGATGAAAAATTTTGACAATGGTTCCTGAACGTATAAAGATACTTGATAAAATGTTCGTCACGTTTGTACAACGGTTGGAAATGATTGTCAAATGGGCGATCTTGGCCGAAATGGACATTCTCTGAAATAGCCGAGAGGTCGTTTGCTGTGCTACAGAAGAGGGTACATGGCGAGGTCATTCCCGCGATTTGCATTTCTTTATGCTTTGGTCCTGTGTATCGCAGGATAAAAATCTGCTGCCACAAATCGAAGTTGTAAGCTGCTTTATCTTGGTTCAGAAACATTTCCAACGTCCTTGCCACGTTGGGATGGCTGCCTTTCAGAGCGTTTAGATCCTTATCTCTGTCCCACACTATAATTTCAAACTTGTCCTGCAATTTGTCGAAGTTGAAAAAGATCTCTGCTACATCTAATGTTTCGGATACCATACGGTGGTAGATACTATTCCCATCAAGATCGCCGCATCGTACAACCTCCCCGAAAGCGGTTTTCACCAAATCTATGCGTGCGAAAGGAGATGGAATTGAGGTAATCTGCTTGCGTGCGTCAGCTCCATCAGGATCTTTTATGTCGTTGATGATAGAACTATCGTAAGGCAGACATTTGAACCAATCTGTGGAATCGTTCTTGCCACCCGTTGTATGTAGTCTGAATACTTTACTCATCGCTTTGTTCTTTTTTGTTAACCGATATAATCCTTTTTTGCCATCTCAAAGGTGGCTTGGTACAGCTTTTCCATAAGCCGCTGAATGCTGTTGTCCGCATCCGTTTCCTGTTTGTTTATGCAATCGTCAAAATGATTAAACCCCTTTTTCCCAATTAGTGGCTGTTTGTGTTTGTGACCCTTCACAAAGTCCAAAGGATCGGTTGCGGACGATGGATTGAGTTCAAATGGTGAGAAAGCGACATCATTAGTGGCAAGCTCAGTAAGCCAAACATGATATTTGTCCAAAAAATCTTTGTATTCGTGAATCCACTCGTTGTCCATGAAATGTGCTCCTTGCTCAATAACATAACGTTGGTTTGGCATTTCCGAACTATGATATTTGAAGAGATGATGGAGAAGCATGTTTTGGATGAGAGGCAACTTTATTTGGCCAGACGTGCGTTCCCCCAAGTCAGCGAAAGTAATTTCCTGAACATCGTTTTTGATACCGAATTCCTTATGACATCGCACGTTGTCGCCCTGCTTTGCAAAATCCAAAATTGCCAATGCGGCGGCTAATTCCACAAAATGTGCGTCATTACGTTGCTCTTGACCTCCTTTATGGTTGTCGTATGTGCGGCATCTACGATCACCAATATAGTACAGATGTTGTAATGGATTGGAGGGACTGTCACTGATATTGCGTTTGTAATATTGTAATGCCGAACGGGTCTTGGAAATGAACGTGGCCGAGTCGATAGGACTATCACTGTCCGGTTTTACTTTGAAATATGGCAATACCGTGACTGCACCTATTGTAGATTGGTTGATAAGGGCATGATTTGGCATATCTTTGCTATCTCGCAGCATTTTCAATAACAGCGGAAATCCGCTCGCCCCTGTGCCGCCAAAAATGGAACTGATGATAAACACCCTATCTCCTTGTTTAAAGTCATTAGCAAAAGATTTGAATGCAGCAGTTTCCGACAGTTGGTTCAGCACCACGCTGCCCCGATTTGGATTGCCCTCGAAACCGACTTGCATTTCCGCATCAAGGTCCTGGTCGGAAAAAAGCGCACGCATAAATGCCAGACTCTCCATCGGCATGCCAGAAAGACCTATATAATCCTTGAACCGCTTGTCAGAGGTATTTTCAATTGGCATTCGCAAATCTTCCGACAACAGAAGACGGGTACTGAAGAATTTGTTTTTCGCCGACTGGTCGAACGAGAGACGCTCTCTCAATTTTGCGTAATTTTTAATGAGAATGCTGGTGCGGCTGACATCCTCATTTGAATGGTCTGGATCTACAATGATGGGGTGGATGTCCCATTCGCATTTCACTCCAGCCGAAAGGAGCATCGTTAGGGAACGTAGAACCCGACTCCCCGTTCCGCCAATGGCAAATAAGTGTAAGGTACTCATATCGGTGATTTTTATTTCCCAACCACCCAGAAGCGGCTTCTCCATGGGGTGTGAGGATTGTTAATGCTGATAAAACGTTTGAATATAAAAGAAAGCAAAAGATAGAGAATAGCTGTATCAATTGCATTAGCGAGACCGAACATCCAGCACTGGTAGGGGTAAACTTCCAAACAATCGCCAATGGCTCCCTGCCAATACAGGGTCAGTGTCCAGATGCTTCCAATCAGAAAAGCGACGAAGCAGGTGATAAGCCCACATAATAACCAGGGTGTCCACTTGTTCGACCAGCTTGGCCGATCTACTAACCGATAAAACAAAACTATTGAAAATATCACAATGAGTCCTGTGACTATTCCAATGCTGACATAGACTTGGGGGCCATCATATGCTTGTGTGTCACAGTTGTAGCCCCACAAAAAATCTGACAACTGCGTCCCAAATATGGAGCTTAACCATTCGTAAATGTATCCCATAACTCTTTTATTTATTTTGATTAATACTGATTTCCATCTCGCAAAGTGTGTTCCCTTTTTGGGTATAGGCACCATAAACAGCACCCATCAACGTTTTCAGCCCGTATGTCCGTTGAAGACTGTCGTTGGGATTTGGTGTGGATCCTGTTTCATCAGTGTATTCCTCAATCCAACTGGGCATCTGGTTCAGTAGTGAGACGATGACTTTGGTTGGCGTATTAGACGTGGCAGAGAGTTTGATAGTGTGGGTAAACCTTGGGTTTCCACTTTTTAGGACTGTGTCTATTCGATAATGTGTGTTGTCAATAATGTAGTTGCTTTTGTCAAGTAAATAATTCTCGTCAACCAGTAGGTTTGAAAAGTTTACGTTTATGGCGAAGGTGAATTGGTTACCTTTAGTTCGTCTCGTGCAACCGCCACCTTTGCCGCCAAGCCGTGCATTCACAATGGCATGTTTTGGATCTTCTTTCGAGAGTTCATAGTTTCCCGCACTCGGAATGACAGCATAGTCAACACTCTGCGTGTTGTGAGTGAAAACACATAAATTCTGAAAAGGAGGACTTGTCAGTTTCACTTCAAAATTACGGAATTGTTTTAGGTATCGGTCAGCACCGATCACCCAAACATAGAATGGTCTAAACCCGTTGTACTTGTCATTCCAGTCTTTGTCCTCTTTATTCCCGATTTTTCCCTGAAATTTGCCATTAACTTGATACACTAATGCAGAGAATCCATTTTGAACTTTCGTCAAGTAGAAAGATTTTTGAATACGGCTTCCTTGCCGGTTTAGGTAGTCGTCCGCATTTTTGTTTTTCCCCGGTGAGAAGATGCAGTCTGAAATAAATATGCAGACCGTGTCATCAGCTTGAGGTAATATCTTGTCGAAAATGTCAGCCATTTCAGAACTACCTCGTTGGCCGCCGTTTTTTTGGAATTGCGACGGAGAGAGTTTATCGGCAAATTTTTGAGTATTGTCGCTCACTTTGATGATAGAACTGTTTATGAAATAGCATTCCATACCACATATTCCCTGGTCACTCATCTCTATTTGGCCGAGATACTCTTCAACGAAGTCACGCAAGGTACTCGCATCGGACACGTACCCGTCCATACTACCA
>CAMJXE010000111.1 GCA_946409645.1 uncultured Bacteroidales bacterium | reverse complement strand
CCTACTGCTGCCTCCCGTAGGAGTCTGGACCGTGTCTCAGTTCCAGTGTGGGGGTTAACCCTCTCAGGACCCCTAATCATCGTCGGCTTGGTGGGCCGTTACCCCGCCAACTACCTAATAATACGCATGCCCATCCCGCACCAATGAATCTTTACACACAAAGGGATGCCCCCTCGTGTGACTATGGGATATTAGCAGCCGTTTCCAGCTGTTTTGTCCCGGTGCGGGGCAGGTTGCATACGCGTTACGCACCCGTGCGCCACTCGTGTACCCTCCGTATTGCTACTTCGGGCCTTACCGTTCGACTTGCATGTATTAAGCCTGCCGCCAGCGTTCATCCTGAGCCAGGATCGAACTCTCCATAATAATTAATCTCTTTTTTATGTTGTCTGTCCTGGCCTCGTCGCTTGCGAATCTCAAATTCCTTTCTCTTGAGTATTTGCTACATTCCTTCATTCTTTCAATGAACATTCCCCTGTTGACAACCCCTTCGCTTCGTTCGCCCCATATCGTCGTCGTTTGGGATTGCAAAAATAGTATTTTTATCTTACACTCAACCGTTGTTACCTACTTTTTTTAATTTTTTCTGTATTTTTATTTTATCTTTCTGATATTCAGTAAGTTAAAAATATATTTTTCTGCTATTTACCTCTTCAAAACGCCATTATTTTGCCTTTTTTTGTCTATTTTCACCCTCTTTGACCAGAAGATTTCGCAAATTTTCGGAGATCTTGCGCCAAAATCGAATTTTGACCTCTTAGAAACCGCGAATTTAAAGTGTAATTTTTGTATAATTATCTGATTTATTGTTTTTTATAATTTACAACGACTTTTAATTGATTGATATTAAGATGGTTATGAATTATTCTAAACCAAAATATAGGTTTTTGTAAAATGTACATTAATATTATATATACAATTTTTAATTAAATATCTTTTTTTCGCTAATTTTTGGTATAATTTGTAACACGATGAATATCAGACGCTTGACTGATTTCATCCTCAAACCTGACGATCATAGACATACTCCTCTACTGCATTACTAAAATATTTTTTCAATAGGGTGTTGTTGAAAAGAAAAAAAGTGTATTTTTGCAGCCCAAAAAAAGATAGGAATAAAATCTGTAATTTATTAATAATATGAAAAGAACGTATCAACCCTCTAACACGAGACGCAGACACAAACACGGGTTCAGAGAGAGAATGTCAACGGCCAACGGTCGCAGAGTACTGGCCGCACGCAGAGCAAAAGGCAGAAAGAAACTCACCGTGTCTGATGAAAGTCTGGGCAGAAAATAATCCAAAAGCATTCGGATTATAAAATCGAAAAAGAAGGCGTCGGTCTTCTTTTTTTTGTATTTTCGCCATCTTTTTAGTGTGCTACAAAAAAAGGACAGAATGAGAAAATTGATATTGAGCATGTTACTGATCACCAGCATTCTCTGCGCATACGCGCAGGGAGGTGGGACTATGATTGACGGCATCGTGGCCGTGATCGGAAAATCGATTATCATGCGCTCCGACCTGGAAAAACATTTCAACGACTACACGGCGCAGTATAAGACGGTGGAAAATCCTGACGAAATCTACTGTACCATTCTGGAAAATCTGGTTTACACCAAACTGATGGTGCATCAGGCGGAGTTGGACAGCATCGAAATTTCTGATGAAGAGGTGGATTATCGGCTGAACTCCCGCATCCAATATTTCCTGCAGCAGACTGGCGGCGATGTGAAATACATCGAAAACTATTTCAACAAATCGATGACGGAAATCAAGAAAGAGATGCGAGAAATGATGTTCGAACAGGCACAGGTCGAACAAGTGCAGTCCAGCGTCACGGGCAGTATCACCATCACCCCATCGGAAGTGAACCAGTTCGCATCGAAGATCAGCCCCGACAGCATGCCGTTGGTGAGCACCACATACCAATTTGGTGAAATCGTGAAGATCCCGCCCGTGAGCGAAGAGGAGGTTGAAGAAGTGAAAGAGCGACTAACCAGCTACCGTGAGCGCATTTTGCGCGGCGAGAAAATCAGCGGTCTGGCACGTCTCTACTCAGACGATCCCGGCAGCGCATCCAAAGGCGGCGACCTCGGCTTCGTGGAGCGCGGCACCCTCTACCCTGAATTCGAGGCAGCCGCCTTCAATCTGAAATCCGGGGAAGTGTCGCAAATAGTGAAGACGCAAGCCGGCTACCATATCATCCAACTGATCGAGCGCCGCGGCGAATCGATCCGAGTGGCACATATCCTCATCCAACCGAAACCCTCCACCGACGAGCAAGTCAAAGCTATCATGTACCTTGACAGCGTACGTAAAGTAATCCTCGATGAAAAACTCACACTCGAAGAGGCCGCCAAGAAATACTCCGAAGGCAGCACCCGACTCAACGGCGGCATGGTGGTGAACCCTTATAACAGCTCCCTCACTTTCGACCGTCAATCATTAGACGATGCCACCTTCACAACCCTTAACAAGCTGATTCCTGGCGAATACTCGGAGTGTGTGCCCTTTGTGAACGACGATGGCGTGATGGCTTACCGACTGCTCTACCTCAAAGAGCGGGTGGCAGAGCATAAAGCCAACATCGTGGAAGATTACGACATGATAAAGAACGCCGCACTTGAGCAGAAAAAATACGAAGCCCTGGAAAAATGGGTGAAAGAAAAAGTCAAAGTGACAAATATTAAAATAGCTGAACAATATAAAGACTGTCCTTTCGTTACAAAGTGGCAGATTCCGTAAAAGACTTGAAACCTGAAACCTCACAGAAATAGATATGGATTTAGAAAATAAAACGGACATTGAAGCGATTGAAGCTTTTGTTGAAAAATATAAAACACTTCGCAAAGAGATTGCGAAGGTAATTGTAGGACAAGACGATGTGGTGAAGAACGTGCTGATGGCAATGTTCAGCCGCAGCCACGCTTTGTTGATTGGCGTTCCAGGACTTGCCAAAACATTGATGATCACAACGATAGCGAAGGCGGTTGATATGACTTACAACCGTATTCAGTTCACGCCCGACTTGATGCCGTCCGACATCATGGGAGCTGAGATTTTGGACGACAATCGCAACTTCAAATTTGTAAAGGGTCCGATTTTCGCCAACATCGTGCTGGCCGATGAGATCAACCGTACACCTCCGAAAACGCAGTCCGCATTGTTAGAGGCCATGCAGGAACGTTCCGTAAGTATGAACGGCACCACCTACGGCCTGCCGAATCCTTTTTTCGTCTTAGCTACGCAAAATCCTATCGAGCAGGAAGGCACATACCCTCTTCCCGAAGCACAGCAAGACCGATTCATGTTCAATATCATGTTGGACTATCCAAGCAAGGCGGAAGAAGAGGAGATTGTGAAACGTACTATTCACGGAGACATGGTGGAGCCGCAGCGCGTTCTCACCGTGGAAGAGATCATTTTCTACCAAAAACTGCTGCAAAAAGTTCCGATTCCTGAGAACGTATATCGATACGCCGTCAACCTCTCCACGCTCACCCGTCCGAACACGTCAGGTGCGCACGCTTGGGCGAACGACTACCTTTCTTGGGGTGCGGGGCCCCGTGCATCGCAGTTTCTAATAATCGGTGCACGCACGCATGCCGTACTTAATGGCAAGTATTCTCCTGACATTGAGGATGTTCGCGCGGTTGCATATAACATTCTGCGCCACAGAATCATCAAAAACTACAAAGCAGAGGCTGAGGGTATCACCATCGAGCAAATCATCGACAAGCTGCTTCAAGCCGCCGACACCCACTAAATCATGAACAATCACCGACAACCATTATGGAAATGGTTGCTATTCGCATCTGCGGTGGCCATCTTTACGGTCATCATCATTTATTCTAACAAATTAATCAAGAAAATCGCACAAGAGGAGCGGCAACGCATCGAGATATGGGCGGGTGCCATCACCTACAAAACCCAAATCATCAACGAGACGGAACGCTTTTTCGATTCCATTCGAATCGAGGAGGGCAATCAGGCCACCATCTTCGCAAAAGCAGTGAAGAAGGTCGCTGAGGCTTCGCTATACGAAGATATCACTTTTTATCAAGACATCATCTCTGCCAACAAAACAGTCCCAACTATCATCGCAAGTCGAACAGGTTCGATAGATGCCGCCATCAATCTGCCTGACAGCATTTTACAAATGCGCAACATCAGCGAGTTGGGGGATGCCATCCAAGACTACGACAGTCTAAAGCTTCCCTATTATCACCGCGACTACGTGATGGTTTATTACAAAAACTCCCACATTTACGGTGATTTCCGGGAGATGATCGACAATCTGTTGGAATCTTTCTTCGAGGAGACCGTGATCAACTCCGCCTCTGTGCCAGTCATCATCACCGACAGCACACAAATCAATGTGATTGCCGCCGGCAACATCGACTCGGCCGTCATCATGTCACCTTTTAAGGTGAATGCCCAATTAGAAGAGATGCGCAAGGAGAACGATCCTATTGTCCTTGACTGGCTCGATCACGGCAAATGTTACGTCTTCTACGAGGAATCCTCGGTGCTAAAGCAACTGAGACTATTCCCTTTCATTCAATATGGCATCATTTTCGTTTTCGTCTTAGTTGCCTACTTGCTGTTCAGCGTGACCAAGCGTTCGGAGGAGAACCGTGTTTGGGTGGGCATGTCGAAAGAGACAGCGCACCAGTTAGGCACGCCTATCTCCTCGTTAATGGCTTGGACAGAACTACTCAAGGAAATGCCTGTGGATCAGTCGATTCCAACGGAAATAGGCAAAGACGTACACCGATTGGAAACCATCGCCCAACGGTTTTCGAAAATCGGGTCCGTACCCGTATTAGAGGAGACCGACATCGTGCCCATCATCAACGATTTCACGAGTTATCTGCAAACGCGCATCTCCTCGATGGTAAAAATCCACTTCGAAAAGCCGGATCATTCCATTGTTTTGCCGCTCAACAAACAGCTGTTCGAGTGGGTGATTGAAAACCTGTGCAAGAATTCCGCGGACGCAATGGACGGCAAGGGCGACATCACCATCACCATCACGGAAGATAAGAACAAGGTATATGTCGATGTGACGGACACTGGAAAGGGCATTCCGCCGAAGATGCAGCGTCGGATTTTCTCTCCTGGCTACACCAGCAAAAAACGCGGCTGGGGCTTAGGGCTCACCTTGGCCAGACGTATCATCCAGAACTACCACCGTGGGAAACTCTTTGTGAAATCTTCCGTCATCGATCAAGGCACCACGATGCGTATCCAGCTGAAAGCCAAACATTAATTGAGATAACGGTAGCTGTAAATCAGCGTGCTGTCTATACCTTCTGCCGTCGTACTGATTTTTGTTTTATATACTTTTGTAGGATACTTTTTATAACAATCAAAACCATACGTAAAAGAAGTGGTTTTGGAATAGACATCATATTCGTCTGTCACATAAATTGATATGGCATTATTCTTACTGAACAGCAACGTCATCGGCTGGTCATTGAGCATAACATGATCCAATTGCAGATTGAAAAAGCCTATCATCGGATTCAAGGATTCGTCATACGTATATGTGAACGTCAAACGCTGCATGCTGTCAGGGCGATTTATCTTCATTTTCATATACTTAACATTGTCGCCATCCCAAACAAAATCCACTTCAGCTTTCGAATAGTTATAGTTCTCGCGCTTCACGCCTTGATCGTCCAGACAGACATCTACAACTTCCTCTTGAGCGGGCACAAAATAGTTCAATACAGAAAACGGGGAGTGGTAAGCCTTATGTCCCGACTTCACAATGGAGATATGCGACAACTTTTTCTGATCGTATGTCAATTCATACGACTCTACTTGCTGATTCTGATAATAAGTATTGATAGTGGTAAGGGCCTTGCCATCGTAAAGAAATTCCGTATATTGGTTATCTGTTTCAATGCGTGAAAGCCGTTTTCCGTCGTAAATATAGGATTGTGTATATTCAACATCGCCATTTTTGCGATAAAAGTTGATTTTATTCAGAAAATCTCCATTCCATTTCCAATGTTCCCTCAAATAGTGGCCATCGGTTTCCGTATAGATCTTTTCGATCTTCATTTTCGGTTGATAATATCCCAAGTTGTCCTTTTCGCAAGAGCACATCAGACTCAAGATTAGGGCTGCAACACAAAGCGAGGCTAATTTCTTCATTATGAACACGTTTTAAATCAAAAAAATATATTTGACAAAAAAATATCAATTTCAGGTGCAAAAATACACTTTATATCATTCTCATATCGCCAAAAAATGTACTTTTGCCAAATAATTATGGATAAATCAAAAGTATCAATAAAAAACCTATTATGAAGAAAAATTTTTGGATTACCTTGTTGTGCTGTCTGTTTGCGACGGGCGGCGCGTTTGCATGCACTAACTTCATCGTCACGAAGGGAGCGAGCAAAGACGGCTCTTGTTTTGTGACGTATGCTGCTGATTCTCACCAGCTTTACGGTGAATTGTACTATCGTCCAGCGGCGAATTATCCTGCTGGCACGATGATGGATATTATTGAATGGGACACGGGCAAGAAGCTCGGTCAGATTCCGCAGGTAGCTCACACATACTCTGTTGTGGGTAACATGAACGAGTTCCAGTTGGCGATTGGCGAGACAACCTACGGCGGCATAGAGGAATTGGAACACGGTCAGGGCTTGATTGACTACGGTTCTCTGATTTATATCACGCTTCAACGCGCAAAAAACGCACGTGAGGCCATCAAAGTGATGTCGGAACTCCTTGACGCATACGGTTATGCGAGCGAGGGCGAATCTTTCTCCATCGTTGACCCCAACGAAGCGTGGGTGATGGACCTCATTGGCAAGGGCGAAAAGATTCTGGATGCCAAGGGCAATGTGGTGAAGGGCTGGAGCAACGGTGCCGTTTGGGTGGCGCGGCGCGTTCCCGACGGATACATCTGCGGTCATGCTAACCAATCTCGTATCAGTACTTTCCCTTTGCGTGATGGCAAGACTTCCATCACCAACAAAGAATTGGACAAAATCTTCCTGCCGAATATCGAGACGGTCTATTCTGCCGACGTAATCTCTTTTGCACGCCTGAAAGGACTCTACCCGAAAGACACGAAGCAGGCTCCAGACGCCGAGTTCAGCTTCTGCGACACCTACAACCCTATCACTTTCGACGGTGCACGTTTCTGCGACGCTCGCGTTTGGGCATTCTTTAATCATTGCAACCCCGCTGAAATGGCGCAGTATGAGGATTATGCACGCGGTGACAACCTCAAACACCGTATGCCCCTTTGGATCAAACCCGCCAACAAGAACCAAATTGATGCACAATTCATGATGGCGATGATGCGCGACCACTACGAAGGTACCAGTATGGACATGAGCAAAGACCTCGGTGCCGGCCCCTACGCTTGTCCTTACCGTTGGCGCCCGATGACCTGGTCTGTAGATGGCAAGAATTACATCCATGAGCGCGCCACGGCAACACAACAAACTGGTTTCGTGTTTGTTGCGCAGTGCCGCAATTGGCTGCCCGACATGTTCGGCGGTATCTACTGGTTCGGCGTTGACGATGCCGGCTCTAACTGTTTCGTTCCTATGTTCTGTGGCATCACGGATATTCCGAAAGAGTTTGCAGAAGGCAACGGTTCCATGGTGGAATACTCCCCTACCGCCGCATTCTGGACATTCACAAAGGTAAGCAACTACGTCTATACCCGCTATAGCGACATGATCAAACATGTTAACGAGAAACAGGCATTATGGGAAGGCAAATTCGTTAACGACATTGAGAAAATGACCTCCAAGATGAAAGACCTGTGCAATCAAGATCCAGATGCCGCCCGCAAACAGCTCAACGCATACAGCGTCCGCGCAGCCCACGATGTCTGTCAAGAGTGGAACCATCTGTTCGAGTATCTACTCGTGAAGTATCACGACGGCAACGTGAAAAAAGAGAAAGACGGCAAATTCGAGACCAACGGCAACGAGAAACCTCAAGTGGTGTTCCCTGAGCAACCAAGATGGCCTGACGCATGGTACCGCATGATTGTCCGCGACTGCGGCAAGAACATCGAAGCAAAATAGACAATAAGCAATAGTGAATTGACAAAAGGCAATAGTTTTGGGGTAGCCCTTAACTATTGCCTTTTGCTTAATGCCCATTACCCTTTTGGCTACTCCTGCACGTAAACTCTTGGTACGCGGCGCGAGATACGGGTTAATAGTTCGTAGCTGATAAGCTTGGCAGCCTCGGCCATTTCGGAGACAGTATTGCCCTCGCCATAGACAATGACCTCGTCACCCTCGTGCAGACGCAGTCCCGTGATATCAAGCATGCACATATCCATGCAGACTTTACCTATGATCGGCACCTTCTGACCTTGAACGATGACCTTCCCGCATCCATTGCTGAGTTCGCGAGGATAACCGTCAGCATAACCAATGGGAATGATGGCCACTTGCGTGTCGCGTTGGAGCCGCCAAGAACGGTTGTAGCCAATGGACTCCCCCGCTGGGATATGCTTGATTTGCGTGATAACCGTCTTGAGTGTCACCACGTTATGGAGCTGCGTGGTCATCTCGGGAATCTCGGAACAGCCGTAAAGCTGAATTCCTAATCGCACCATGTCGAACTGTGCCTCCGGGAAACGGATGATTCCAGCACTGTTGAGAATGTGACGCAAAATCTTGTAGTCGAAAGCGGAACAGAGAATGTCGGTCATCTGTCCGAAAAGGG
>CAMJXE010000110.1 GCA_946409645.1 uncultured Bacteroidales bacterium | reverse complement strand
ACTGGGCATTCTGTCCGAACACTTTCCATGAGGGATCTCTGGGTTTTATCATCTCGTCGGTCGAGTCGACATAAACAAAACCGATGGATAGTTTGCGGCGATCCTCCGATTTTGGAAACTCTTCCCAAAGACGTTTGCGAAATGCTTTAAGCACTTTGCCCCCGGTACCGCCAAGACCGATAAGAATGTGATTGGGATTGCATGGATCAAGCTGTTTCATTCATTTCCTATCAATTAAGAGTTCTATTATAAAATGATGAGTTTTTGGGGCTTTTCTCTTTTCCGTATCTATCCCCTACCAGTACTCCACCTTCCTCCTCTCAACCTCATTTATCGGACCTGACACTGGGCAGTTCGCGACACGCACTAACCAGTTGCCTGCAGCGTCGAATTCTTTGTAGGTGTAGGTCATCGTGTAGGTTTTCTTCTCGTAGGAGTCGTATCGTACCGCCTTGATCACATTGCCCTTTTCATCGTAGAAATACTTGACATTGTCACCCTTATCCGTAACCTTATCGTCATAAGAATTCTTTACCGTCATTTTCATGGTAGCCACACGACCTTTGTCATCATATTGCAGATCCTCCCACTCTTCCCAGTCGTCCTCGCAGCCGACAACCAGATGGACACGTCTTATAATCTTGCCGTTCGCGTCCCTGACCACCCCGAACTCCGGAATGTCCGAGAAAACAAAAACGCCCGCCGGCGCATCCTTCGTTGCTTCCTTGAATTCCTCATAGTCTGCGGCAAAATATTCGCCCTCCATATCCTCTATTTTTTTACCGCCCTTCAACCCATTGACTCTGACCAGATTCCCAGACTGGGAGAACTCAAGGTTACAACTTATCCATTCCGTCCCGAAGTAATAAACTATCACATCAACATCCCCATTCTGTATCACTTTCTTGACATTCCCTTTCAATCCAAAGGTGGCACGGTCAGTATAGGCTGTTTTCGAAGCGGGAGTATCGCCGGGGCGTTTATCTGTGTTGATGGTTTTCACATACTGCTCAAGCTCCTGCGTGAAATTGAAACCGATAACGAGTCCTTTCTGGTCAAAATCAATACTCACCTCCTGATTTCGGGTACCCGTATAGGGATGGCCCAATGGTTTCAACTCAATGGCAATATTCTGTACCTGATAACCAACAATTGTCCCCGAGCTATTTTTCACACGATGGCAGTGTTCCACAATGTCATCATCCACAATCCGGAAACGCACCGCGTTCCACATCTTATTAATGCTTTGGGTGGTGCGTTCGTCAATATTAATACCCGAGAAATTGATAGCTGAATGATTCGTTTCAGCCCGATTGATGGCGGTCAGCAAAACTGAAATTTGCTGTTCCATCTTACTTTTGAGCCCGGCATCTTCAATGCCGTCGGAGAATTCAAAGCGTACGGCATCCTGTGCGTGAGGCATCACGCAGACCGTGCAGAAAAGAAATATTGAGAATATCCTTTTCATCATCATCATTTTAATCTAATGCTGTCTTTAACTATTCTTAATTGAGACATGAGACTTAAGACTTTGTAGTTGACACAAAATCGCCAGTTCCCTATTTTGCCCGAACCCCATAACGTTCCAAATACCGGAAAAAGTTTTCGTGATTCAACATGACATATACGACTCCCTTTATCTTACCCGAGGTGGTCACCACCGGTTCCTTTTCCAACTGACAGGTCACGTATATCATGTAATTATCGTTCGATTTGAACAAACTGTTTTCGTTTCGCCAGTATTTGGCCTCTTTGTTGGATAATGGACGGCCATTGTTAAAACCGTCCACCCCCTTCAAGAGCAAAGTGGTCAGAAGTGCCTCACATGCATTTTTTTCCACATCAATTTTCTTATCCACTTCAACCTGAACGGAGAACAAAGTTGTCTTTTCGGCCTGTTCCAGCAAAGTCACTTCGCTATCATACGTCTTTTGGGCCATCGTCGAAGTCGCAAGCATGGTCATCGACAGAAATAATAACGACAAATGTTTCATCTTCATCATTTAAAAATGAATCAAGGGTTCTTCCGTGGAGGTGAAGAACAATTTAACGTCGTCATTCAATAATTTCATGATTTCCTTGTTGCCTTTTGTGATTTCGCAAAGGGTAAGCTCTCCGCTCAACACTTCTTTCACTTTGGCAGTACCTACCGTTTTGTAAATCTTGCTCCCTGCAATTTCGGATTCCATTTGCACGTTAAAATACAAGCCAGGACATATCCCGATATTCGAGCCACCGTCAATGACCACTGTCTGCACTTTGTCTTTCTTCACATCTTGAACCACTTTGATGGGTACCGAAACCACTATTCCGTTATCAACCAAGCGACGGCATTCCTGACTGCTCATTTGAAGAGTTGCTTCCAAGCATTTCTGCCGATCTTCATTTGATGATGAAGTGAAACTGTTACGTGTGGCCATTATTTTTCCCGTACGAGCATCTTTCAGCACCAAATTAAACGTGATCTTGCCATCATAATAGTAATATGTTTCCTTTGTCAAAAAGCGAGTGCCTTGTTTTCTTTCCATCGACAAGTTCCCAAGAGTGCATGTGATAATAAAATCAACATTTTTCGCCTCATTGGAATTGTTTCTCACACTATTCCAATCTACCACATTCACACGGCATCTGGGCATACTCGCTATACAAGCATTGCGCATTTCAGAGCTGTAATTACCTGTGAAATCACCTACAGCAACTGTGGCTTTCCTTTGGGCAACTTGTGCATTCAGTTGCATTGCAAAAAGACATAAAACAATTAAAAAGTAATTTTTTTTCATATCAACTAATTTTTTAAATTTTAATCTTGGGTTTTAATTTCATAATACAACTATTCCAAATTTTAATCATCCATGGCTAAACGGAATCCAATGGCAGGGGAAGCATCTTCTGGATCACGATGCGAGCGCGTGGTGGATCGAAGAGCCCAATCCGTTGTGTCCTCGTAAGCCCCACCCCGGACAACACGATGATAGCCTTTCTGAGGTCCGGTCGGGTTTACGGATTTTTCCGTAGGATACGTACCAAACCAATCCTGACACCATTCGGCCACATTGCCATTTATTCCTTTGATACCTAATACATTCACACCGCTATTCGAGACTGCCTTACACGATGTTAGTTTGAACACTGAACCCGCAGGGATCTTCTTGCCATCCTCAGCAGCACGGCCACGTGCGGCATATTCCCATTCCGCTTCCGTGGGCAGACGGAAATGGGAGCCGCTCCGCTCATTTAACTTTTTGATGAATTCCTGACAGTCGTCCCAAGTGACGTTGCTTACCGGCAGTTCTGGAGACTGTACCATTGACGGATTGCTACCCATCACCTCTTGCCACAAAGCCTGTGTGACTTCCGTGACACCTATGCTATAATTCCGAAGAATCACTTCATGAGGCGTTGCAACATTAAGTGTAGCTCTGTTGAAATTGTCCGAGGTCCCCATGGTGAACGTTCCTCCCTTGATTTTGGCCATTTCGTATGAAATACCGTTCAACGAGAAAGTTCCGCTCGCATGTAAGGTGACAGTATGGTTCAACACCTGTTTGGGATTGATGTCCACGGCCAATTTTTCGTCGTTATAACCATCGTGGCGAAATTCTAGTTCATGTTTTCCTACAGGAACTACAATCTCATTTTTGTTGTCTTTCAAGCTCCCTTTTAACTCGCCATCCACATAGACATTCGCGTCTTTGATATTGCAAGTCAATTTTATGGTTCCCGTAGGACCTTCGTATGCGATTTGAGGTTTCTCAACACTCATCACATAAGTCACATTACTTTGGATTCCCTCAAATTCGTATCGCAATGGCAAATATTTTGAGGACTTGATAGTAATCCAATTGGCTTTTTGGATCATATAAATCCACCATTCGCCATCCTTGTATTCTGCCGAAATAATGTCTCCCTCGAAAGTCGCATCAGGCAGCACCAAACCCAAAAGGATAAGACCGCAACGATTGCCGTTGAGGTCCTCTTTAGGATATTGTACCGCAGTTGTCATAGTCAAATCTGGATGAAAATCCAGCACTTTCAAGTTCTGTGCCCACCCAGAGACCGTTAACATCCCCAATGTTACAAGAAGTAAGAACAATTTCCTCATGACACTACGACAATTTGAATTTATCCAAGGTGAATATCTCGTTGTCATCCACCACCATAGGTTGCCAAGTTCGGACGAGTATTTTCGGGTTCTCCTCGTCGGTGAAATCCCAGATAATAAAAACAATACCCTCATCGCTGTAAGTAGAGGATGACCAGTGTTGCCGGAGTGTTACCCCATAGAAATTGGGCTTTGAAGCATGACGCACAACCTCAATGTCATCAAAGTGAACATTTATGTAACTATTTTTTGTAAACACTCTACGCAAGTTGGCCAAATATTGCTGTTTGCCCATCGTGGTGTACTCCACTTTAGGCTTGGGTATTTGAGCATCAACACGTTTCATCACTTTACCTGTAACAATAAGTGCATCCTCGCTGAAGACCTTTTCCATAAAATCAATGTCTTTTTTGCCGTATGCGTCTTGAAATTGCTCCACCCAATGCAATATCTGGAACCTGCGGTCAGCATCATTGAGACGTTCACCTTCTTTGATGATTTTCACATACTGGTTAAGTCCCAAGGTTATATTGAAATCAGTGATGACACCTTTGGGATCAAGGTTAATACACACCTCCTGATTCAAGGCACCGGTATAAGTATCATCGAACGGTTTCATCTCCACGGCAATATTCCGCACCTGATAGCCAAGAACCGTTCCCGAGCTGGTTTTCACACGAAGACAGTGCTCCACAATATCGTCATCCACTATCCGGAAATGCACATTATTCCACATCATACCAATACTTTGGGAAGCGAAATCGTCAATATCAATTCCCCAATAGTTGATGTCGGAATTATTCGTTTCAGCCCGATTAATGGCGGTCAGCAATGCTGAAATCTGACGTTCCATCTTACTTTTGAGAACGTAGTCCTCAATACCGTCGGAAAACTCAAAATGTACGGCATCCTGCGCATTAAGCATCACGCAGGCTGTGCAAAAAATAACAATTGCGAATATCTTTTTCATATCTTGACTAATTTGCAAAATTAAACCATATAGCATTCATACCCTTGTAATTGTCTAATTCCGTCGTTGTCATGTCGCGGAAGCTGACTCTTTCTTTTGAGCCCGGTCCCAAAACCGTGTTGACACTCCCGTCCTGGGAGAAAATGAGCCAAAAAGCGCTATCCGGCGACGAACACTTGTCAGGAATTCCAAATTTTTCGATCTTATACTCCACTTTCATGCGGTTGAGGTTGGCTCTCACCTCATTGACATCACGACAATCGAGCAATTTTTCAATGGTTTCCATCTGCCATGTTGGCAGGCCGGGGTCCGTTACTGCTTTATGACCAGCAGGATGTGTACTTCCCCTTGCAATATACGGATCGGCATCTGCGTCGGTCTGCTCTTTTCTTTCTGCAACCTCCATAAGGGATTGTGCCTTTTGCTTTTTTTCTTTCATCTCCTCAACTTGACCAGAGCGTGGAGATATTGGGGAAGTTGCAGCCAATACCTGTTGTTGTTGGATTCCGAAAAGGGCATTGACATCACTCTTTTGAACATAAACAAAGACTCTGTGCTGTGTGCCGCGCATCATTTCCAAAGACCCCGTCTTGGTATAAATTGACTGTTTGATTGCATCATTCAACATGGCAGTCTTCTGATTTGATTCGAGGTACTCTTGAACCTGAACCATCAGCATTGTACGTGCTGCATCTAAAGCCTTTTCCGCAGTTTCATCGGTCGCTTCCGAATATAAGAAGGATGGATCTCTTTTAATCTGATTGATTTGTTGTTTCGAGACCGACTCCTCCTGCGCGAAGGAGGTAACCCAAACAACGCATGCTAAAAAGCAAATAAATAGTTTCCTAATCATTTTCCTGAAATAAAGATTTAACATTTGAAATACGTACATAACTATTCAACCGGGCTTGGATGGTTCCTGATTTCTCACCTAGGATCAATGGGTCAAACGTCATTTTCATTATATGGCAGTACCCCAATTTCTCATTGTGCATGAGTAATTCACTGTCTATCATCTGATTGTCTTCCTGCCAAGCAGCCCAAAAGTAAGGTTTGCAGTCTGTTTGCAGGCAGAAAGCAATCCACCGCCGGAGAGAGATTTGAAACTGCTCCTTCCGATAGCCATACTTGACCAATTTGACATCCAGCACAAATTGATTTTCAATCTCAACTCCCGTCACAAGATTGGCCATCGTTTCCTTTGGGTAATCCTCGCTGTACAGCAGATTATACTCGCCATGTTCTTCATTGTAATTGTAGAAACGGTTGGCGTTCATCTCAGGCAAAAACAAGGTGTCACCTCTGATATACCAAATCGAGCTGTCACCAAAGGGTTGCAGCATTGAATCAACTAATTCCGTTGTCGGAGTGCGCTCCACACGAACGCGGTTTAAGTCGGTAAGCAATGCGTTTTCGGCCTCCGTCATGTCCAACCCCGAAATTAGGCGATAATTTGTGGGGTAAGTGAGTGTCAGAAGTCGCCTTTGTTTGTTACGAGTATAGAAACTGAAGATATGGATTTTCCTTTCATTCATCGTATCCTGAACAACAAGCGTGGTGTCGGTGGCGATTGTTTTCAAAACGCTGAAATCGCCCTCCCAAAATTCCACCTGCTCATCGTACAAATACTGATTAATGTCAATACCGTAGAAATCCGGAATGTCGGCGGTCAATGCCATCCGTTCGATGAAATTGCATTGCATTTCACTCAGGTGTTGTCGTTGCGAGGGCGTGAACAGCGAATAGCCGACATGGGTTACTTCGCCGTTCCTGACGATGACCGTGACGGGATAGCCTTGGTACCGCAACGCCCTATAAAACAAGCCATCATTGTCTTGGCATGGCAAACCGACATAATCGGCGATACGCTCAAGCTGGGAGGAGCGGTAATTTTGGGCAAAAACAGTTCCCAAGCCTTCCCAAAGAATGAGAAGGCCCAGGAGAATTGCTGTTTTGCGTAAACTAATCATTAAGCTCCGATATTAAACCATTTATGAGTGCCATCATTACGTTGTAGTTCCCCCTGAATCAGTTCTCCATTATTGAATTTGGAATTGCGAACATTTTCACCAGCTTTAATCTCAAGTTTGCCGCCGACACCATCCTTCAGATCCAACGTGTAGGGTTTCTGGAATTTCAGAGCTCCGCCTCCACCATGGGGTTTGCCGCCCTGCATCGGTCCCTCGTAGGTGGCCACGCCTTTCCATTTGCAGGTCCCCCAGTTTCCTGTATTCACAACAGGTTTAGTTAATTTTGCTTTAGCGATGGAGTCAGCAATACGAATGGAATCTTCCTCATGTTGCTTTTTTGCAAGTTGGATTTCCTTTGCTATACGAAGGGAGTCTTCTCTACACTGCACTTCTGCCTCTCGCAAAGCTTCTGCTCGACTGATGGAATCTTCGACACGTTCTTTCTCCTGTTGTTGGATTTCCAATTGTCGAGCTTCTTTCTTGGCAATAATTGAACTGAAGAGGAAGTAGCCGCCCACCACCAAGCCGATGGCAACGGTGGCGATGCCGATGATAAGTGCCCACGGTGTTTTCTTGGGCGGGGCGATTTTGGTCAAAGGTTCATGGCACTCTTCACAAACAAACTCCTTGCTGGTTCGAATGGCCTGTTTCTCCTTGTTTTGACACTTCGAACACGGGGTTCCGTCTTCCTTGCCGCTTGTGTTCGTGCAAATGCCCCAATTTACATTATTGTTCTTTCCTTGATTTCTTGCCATAATAAATTATCTTTTTTTGAGGATATCGATTGCTTTTTTTGCTTCATTGCTAAACTGTTGGAATTTCGGAGAGCTGGTGCTTGAACATTCCTTGATGACAAACTCACGCATGACATTGCCTATCTGCTGCTCAAACTCGGCACGTTTTGCCATCGGCAGTTCCGGATTTTTCAGGATTTCGTTCACTTTGTCCAGGATTTCATTGCGATATTCGGCTGTCATGGCCTCACTTGCAGGAAGATCCGTGAAAGCGCTTGACAAGAACGTGTTCGTCATAATGCCCCAGTCTCCCTCGCGGGTCAGGCACCAACCGCGTCCGTTCACCTCATCATCGGCCACGTTCAGGATGCCCGTCGCCGCCCCTAAGAACAGGTAAGGGAGAAACTCTTGTGCGGTCAGCACTTTCTCTCCCATAATCGGAGGCAGACAAGTGCCGTCGCCCTCGCTGTGCAACAGAATGCGAGCTTCTTTCGCATCCGCCTGGTTGGAACTTTCGGTCATCATTTTGTATTCGCGTTCATATTCCGCCAGCCATTTCAATGCACGCAAGGGGAAGCAATATTTCACCGCAGCGATGGTAATTTCATTTTTCGTGTCATCCGACGTGTCGAAATTGATGGTGCTTCCCGGGGTGGCGTTGCCGAAGGCACTGCGGAAAGAGTATTCCAACTTCTTCGCAAATTCCTTGAGCGTGTCATCACCCTCGTATGAAGGCAGAGTGACAAGGATGGTCTTGCGGTTGATGGATTCCGGCTGTGCCACCGGATTGGGATTATTATTGAGTGTCTTCTGCAACTGAGTGTCATCCAACAGAATAAATACGCCGCTCTTATCCACAGCATCTTTTGTGAAAGCTCGGACATCTTCGTCAGTGATCAGCACCTTCTGTAACTGTTGAAGAATGTTGATGCCGATTAGTTTGTCTTTTGTGCATTCCACCTCATGAATTTCGCGCACCTGCTGTCCCAT
>CAMJXE010000109.1 GCA_946409645.1 uncultured Bacteroidales bacterium | reverse complement strand
CCGCAAAACGAACGACGATGTCGTCAATTTTTGTGATTTGCTCTGTTGCCATAAATTTCTTTATTTTATTGCTAAATACATTTAGTTGACTTAATTTGATTCTTCCGCAATAAAGCACAACGAAAAATCAAGTAACTATTTGAAATATAATAACTTAATTGCCCGTAGTCTTTATTTTTACTCGGGGGCAAAATTATCAAAATAAATGGAATAACAAACAGTATTTTGAGAAAAAAAAACATCACTTTTCTTTTCGTTTTTTTCTGCATGACCGTTCAATATGAAATGTTATCTTTGCACTTTTAATGATAATGTGTATATTTAGGTGTCATTTATTTGATTATGAGATATATAAAAGTGTTAAAATGCTTTCGTCTTTCGGCGTTATGTGTAGTATTGATGCTGATTTCTGTTACAAAGGCGATGGCTCAAAACGATTCCGTAAAGCCGAAAAAGATGTGGCTGCGCAACTGGAAACTCAGCGATTACCTACAGATTCACGGTTTTGTCGATGCGCAATACGACTATACGCGCCAGCTCGAAAATGACGGTATCCTGACGCAGCACAGCGTTATCATGCTGCGGCGCGCCCGCGTAGATTTCTCCGGCAATCTGCATCCGATGCTCGATTTCCGCCTGCAGGCTGATTTTGCATTCACTCCAAAATTGTTAGATGCCTGGCTGCGCGTGAAGTTTTGCAAGTATGCGCAACTGCAGATCGGTCAAATCAAGACCCCCTTCACGATGAATAACTTTCTGTCACCGTTGGATTTGGAGTTCATGGAGCTGTCGCAGTCTGTGGCAGCTTTGGCCGGTTTTGTCGATATCTCCGGTGTCCCCGAATATGCTAACGGTCTGGAAATCGGCGCGATGCTGTCGGGCACGCTGGTGGATTGCATGAAGGACGGTGAGCGCATCCCTATCCTCAACTACTACGTCGGCATCTTCGGCGGTTCGGGCATCAATATCAAGAAAGACAACCTGAGCAAGGACTTCTCCGCCCGCCTTGATTTCTATCCCTTCGTGAGGAATTTCAGACTTTCAGGATCGGTCTATTTCGGCAATTATCCGCTTTTCAAGGACCGCAATGCTCCTCGCAACCGCTGGTCCGCGGGTGCTGAGTATTTGGGCAAGCATTGGACAGCCCGTGCAGAGTATTTGCAGGGCACGACAGGTGTTGAAAACCAGAGTCTTACCTTCCCTGAAGATTCTGTCTATTTGGTGAAAACGCGTGGACTTTACGCCTTTGTGGGCTATTGGTTCTATATGGGCTGGGGCAAGAAGAGTTCGGCTGTTCAGCGCCTGCGTCCGCTTTTCCGCTACGATTACTGCGTCCGCGACAAAAACGATCCCTCCACCACAACCAACTATTTCTCTTTCGACCTCGAATGGTGGCCTGACCCGCACGTGCGCGTGCTCTTGGATTACACACTCCGTCAGCGGAATAACCATCGGAATTTAGGCCACACAATGGCAGCGAAGGTTTCCGTCTGTTTTTAGAACATAATGGTGGATTTTGGATTATTTTATATTTTTGCGCTTTATTAGTTAATAATGACAAAATTCTTCTTGCGGATATATGACTTACTGGAACGGCGGCGTTGGCTGGCCATAAGTTTGGCTGTTGTGCTGACTGGCCTATTTGCTTTTTTCGCCACGCGGGTACACTATGAGGAGGACATCGCTCGGTTCCTGCCCTCTGGAGATGAGAGTCAAAAATACCAGGAAGTGTATCAACAGTTTGCCGCACAGAACCGTATCGTTGTGGTTTTCTCCTCTGATGGAGAGAGTGTTGACAATGAGAGTATTGAGTCTGCGATTGAATTGTTCGGAGGGAAATTGGAGGGCAGTGAGATGGTCGAGAATCTGAATGTTACCGTGGATGAAACGCAGGTTTTTGAGCTCATGGATGCGGTTTATGCTCATCTTCCTTTTCTTTTGGAAGAATCTGATTACCAATATGTTGATTCGTTGCTAAAAACGCCGGATTTCGTCCATGACCGCCTCGCGCAGGACAAGCAGTTGCTGATGTTCCCCGTAGCCGGCACGGTGATGCATACCTTGCCGGTGGATCCGTTGCAGCTTTTTACACCAGTGTTGCGCCGACTTAACTCCCTGAAGCTGAACGATGCTTTCCAAGTGATTGACGGATACCTGTTTACCGCCGATGGAAAGCATGGAATGCTTACCTTTGACAGTCCTTTCGGAGCGAACGAGAGTTACAACAACAGTCGTTTGTCGGAGTGGTTGGAGCAGATGGCGTCTGAGGTGAAGAGCCAGTGCCCCGGGGTGGAAATCGCCGCTGTGGGCGCGCCGTTGATTGCCGCCACTAATGCCACGCAGATCAAAAGCGACTCGGTGACGGCTGTTATAATCGCTATTGTGTTGATTCTCTTGATTTTACTGCTTCATTACCGCCGTCTTTCCGACATCCTTTGGGTAGGCGCATCCATCTTGTTCGGGGCTTTGTTTTCCTTGGCGGGGATTGCGATCTTCAGAGGTGGTATCTCCATCATTGTGCTGGGACTTGGCTCTGTGATTGTGGGTATTGTGGCGAACTATCCGCTGCATTTTTTGGACGAATACAAGGAGGTGGGCAATCGTCGCGAAGCGTTGCGTGAGATGGTGTTGCCGCTCTTCATCGGCAATCTCACTACTGTTGCCGCCTTCTTATGCCTTCTCTGGCTCGATGCACGCGCCATGCAAGACCTCGGCCTTTTCGCCTCGCTAATGCTTGTCGGTACGATTCTGTTCGTGCTTATCTTCCTGCCGCAGTTCATGCGCAAACGCCCTTCCCCATCCGAACATCTGCTTTTCGGAAAGTGGACCGGACTACACCTTTCCCGCAGTAAAGCGCGTCCGTGGATTCTACTTGTCGGTTTGATAATCACTGTTATACTGGGCTACTATTCGACAAAGACCTCTTTTGACAGCGACTTGTCGCACATCAATTACATGACTCCTGCGCAACGCGAGAATCTGGAGATTCTCTCTCAGGTGCAGTCGTCCGACATGATGTATGCAGTGGCAGAGGCCTCGACGTTGCAAGAAGCGGTGAACCGCAACGATTCTTTGCTGAGTGTGTTGCAGAGGTGCCCCGCGGTGGCAGCCGTTAGCGGAGTAGGCGAGATGCTACCTTCCCAATCGAGACAAAAGGTGGCTGCCGACCGTTGGAACGCTTTTTGGAGTGACCATTCCCGACAGGAATTGCTGCTGAATTTCGAACGCGAGGCATTGGCGCAAGGTTTCTCCATAGAGGCTTTCGAACCTTTCATGAATCTTATTTCTGAAAATGCTAAAATATCTGATATTGAGGATTTTACGGATATTATCGAACCTTTTACCCTAAAGTATATTTATCCTTTTGAAAACGGTTATAGAATTGTCAATTATGTGAAGACAGAGCAGCCCGAAGTGGTGCACTCGTTGCTTGACGGAAATCAGTCCGCTTTTGTCTTCTCCGGCAGCGATGTGGGGCACCAGTTGGTTGAGATGTTGCGCGATTCCTTTAACTACATCGGTCTGGTTTGCAGCTTGGTGGTCTTCGTTTTCCTATTGCTCTCCTTCCGTAGAATTGAGCTTGCCCTGCTGGCCTTCCTTCCTTTGGCGGTCAGCTGGATTTGGATTCTTGGATTGATGCATCTTACTGGTATTCAGTTTAATATCGTCAATATTGTACTCGCTACGTTCATCTTCGGACAAGGCGATGACTACACGATTTTCATTACTGAAGGGTTGCTGTATGAGCACACGACAGGTAAACCGCGACTGGCCTCCTACAAGCACAGTGTCGTGATTTCCGCCCTTATCATGTTTGCAGGCATCGGCTGTCTGATTGTGGCCAAACACCCCGCTCTGAGGTCGTTGGCTTTGGTGACGATTGTCGGAATGGCTACGGTGGTTTTCATGGCCTCCTTCTTGCCGCCGCTCATTTTCGACTGGTTGACGAAGAAAAATGGTCAGACAAGAGAGGCTCCTATTACCCTTAAACGTCTGATAAATAGTGCTTTGTATTATATCGGTTTTCTGTTGCTTTTTGCCATACTGACTCCTTACACGCTCATCTATTTTATGTTTGGGAAAAATAACGAGGAGAAGAAACTGAGGTATCATAAACAGTTGCAAGCGATGGCTGCCTTCTTTGTGCATTGCGTTCCCGGTGTGAAGTTCCGTATGAACAAGATTCAGGCGGATGCTTTTGAGAAACCGGCTGTCGTGATTTCTAACCATCAGAGTGTCTTGGATATACTTTGCATGTTGTCCCTTACACCGAAGCTGGTTTTCCTCACTAACGACTGGGTTTGGCGGAACCTGTTTTTCGGGGTTGTGATTCGCAAGGCGGAATTCTATCCGGTGCGCGACGGAATGGAGATGAACTTGTCGCGACTGCGTGACCTTTACGAACGAGGTTACTCCATTTGCATATTCCCCGAGGGCACGCGCTCGCCAAATTGCGATATTTTGCGATTCCACAAAGGGGCGTTTGCTTTATCCCGAGAATTGGGCGCCGACATACAACCCGTTTTCCTTCACGGGGTGGGGCATGTTTTGCCTAAGAATGGAATTGTTTTGAGTGAGGGGGAATTTTACATGGAAGTGGCTGAGCGCCAAAGACCTTACGATTCCGTGGATTGTGATATGGAGATTGAGTGTGATCGCATAGTTACCAAGCGGATGCATCAATACTATCAGGAACACTACAAAGAACTCTGCGAAAAATTGGAAACGCCTGAGTATTGGAGGTTTGTGAGGAATTATAAGGATAGGTATAAGGTTTAAGGGTTAAGGTTTAAGGGTTAAGGGTTAAGGTTTAAGGGTTAAGGGTTAAGGGTTTAAGAGTTTAAGGGTTTAAGGGTTTAAGAGTTTAAGGGTTAAGGGTTAAGGGTTAAAGAGTTTAAGGGTTAAAAGGTTAGAATTTGTTGATACCAGTATCATCGTATCATCGTATCATCGTATCATCGCATCATCATAAAATAATGAAAAAACACGTACATATAATTGGCGGCGGAATCGGAGGTTTGTTCACGGCTGCGCTGTTGGCGAAGGAGGATTATCCGGTGACCGTTCTGGAGCGCAGTGCGCATGTGGGCGGTGGCCTGCAGTCGTTCACCCGCAACGGGGTCGCGTTTGATGCGGGTATGCACGTTGTGGGCGGTTTGCAGCCCGGAGGTTCGCTCAACCGCATCTGCCGCCACCTCGGCATCCTCGATCAGCTGCATTACCGTTTGGTGGATGACGATTGCGGTGACGAAGTGTTTTGTTTCGAAGATGGCAAAACCTATCGTATTCCGCAGGGAAGGGCGGCTTTCACCGCCTATTTTCAAGAGAACTTCCCTGAAGAGCGGGAGAATATCCAACGGTATGTGGATCATCTCTTTGCATTGGCTGATCAGGTCGATTTCTTTTTCCTGCGTCCTGGCAGTGGCACGACCTCAGGCGACGAGACTTTCTATCAGCCTTCGGTGCAGTTCATTGCCGATCATGTGCAGAATCCGAAACTGCGCCATCTGCTGGCCTACCTCAGTCCCTTGGCGGGTGGTGAGGCCGGATACACACCCGCGTACATCTTCGCGTTGATTAACTACCTCTATATCAGCGGACATTCGCGTTTCGAAGGTCCTGCGGAACAGTTGGCGGAGGCGTTGGTGGCGAAGATCCAAGAGTTGGGTGGAGAGGTGCTGCCGTGTGCCGAAGTGACCTCCATGCAGATGACGAACGGTTGGGTGCAGTCGTTGACCACCTCCGACGGTCGAACGTTTGCCACCGATTGTGTGGTCTCCTCCATTCATCCTCAATCTTTGTTGAATATTGCTGACAACCAGTTGTTTACCAAGGCGGCGCGCAACCGTTTGGCAAGTGCCCCGAACAACTATTCGGCCTACTGTGTCTATGTCGTGCTCAAGGAAGGGACGTTCCCGTACCTCAATCATCCGTGCTATTGTTGGGACAGCTACGACAAAGTGTGGCAGTTCGGGAAGTATAAGGAGGAGAATTGGCCGCAGAATCTCGTCTATTTCACCCCATGCGAGCGGAACCAGGGAACGTATGCCCGTGCATTGCAGGTTATCGTTTTTTCGCCCTTCTCCATGTGCGAGCGGTGGGCTTACACGACATTAGGAAACCGAAGTGAGGATTATGAAGCGTGGAAAAAGCGACATACAGAGCTGATAATAAATAAGTTGGAGAAGAAGATGCCTGGTTTCCGCGATTGCGTGGAAGCAATTTATGAAGCCACGCCACTGACCATCCGCGACTACTTCAACGAGCCGGAGGGGGCGTTGTACGGACTGCTCAAGGACAGTCGCAACCCGTTTGCAGGCTACCTCCCCATACGTACCAAAGCCGAAAACCTATTCCTGACCGGCCAAAACGTTTATCTCCACGGCTGTTGCGGTGTCCCCCTCACCGCAGTGATGACCGCCGAGGCTGTGATTGGGGAGAAAGATGTGATTGTGAGGAGGTTATGAGAGGGAAGAAGGTAAGAGGGAAGAAGGAAGAAGGAAGAGGGAAGAAGTAAGAGGGAAGAGGTAAGAGGTAAGAGGGAAGAAGGAAGAGGTAAGAGGGATGAAGTAGGAAGGAACGATTGACGAACTATAATATTAAACATTTTCCAAAAGGGCTGCAAGCCCGACACGTATCAGCTCAGGGCGAGCGAAGCGAGCCCTGGGGTAATGAAAAATGACGAATGACGTGCGACGAATGACGTATGATATTTGAATGATATAATGATGAATAGAATTCGTACGATATTGATTGCCGTTTTTTGTGCGATGATGTTGGTTTCCAATGTTTTTGCCCAAAAATTGACTGAATTTTTACCGGAAAATGGGAATGCCGACACCGCCGTGGTGGTCTGTCCCGGCGGCAGCTATTACTGGCTGGCGAAGAAATCCGAGGGAAGGGAAGTGGCACAGTGGCTGAACCAGAACGGCTACGCCGCCTACGTGCTCGAATACCCTGTCTCCGGCTGGTGGTCGTGGTTCACCCACATCCGACGGAGTTGCTGCACGCAATATCCGGGTCAGCTCGAAGCGCTGGAAGGAGCGTTGAAAACCGTTAAATCGAAGGGATACAAGACCGTCGGGGCGATGGGCTTCTCCGCTGGCGGCCATCTGGTGTTGAGCGGTGCGGAGTTGCTGCCCGACGGTGTCGCGCCCGATTTCGTGGCTCCCATCTATCCAGTGGTCACCATGCGCGAACCGTACGTGCACAAGCGCTCCCGCCGTGGTCTCATGGGCGAACGTCGCCAACACCATCCTGCGATGTGGGATTCCCTTTCGATGGAACTGCACGCCGACAAGGTGCGCTGTCCCGTATTCCTGCTCAGCTGCGACGACGACCCCACCGTTAAATGGCAAAACGCCCAAATGATGGCCGATTCGCTGGCGGCCAAAGGAAAACCTTACCACCTCGTCCGTCCCAAAACCGGTGGGCACGGCTTCGGGGTGAATCCGGCGAAGATGGACGGAAAGGAATGCTCCGTTTGGCCTGAAGAATTCCTGAAATGGTTGCGAGGTTCGCTGTAGAGAAGTGAGATGTTGCATCTATATTGCGTATCCATGCTGCTTTGCCTCCCAAAATCAGCCTCTACGTCGGAACGAGTTCTCCCCAAACGACCTTTTTCGCCATTGTTAATCCGCTTGTTTACAGGAATATACATTTTATTAAAATAAAATGCAAATTCGGAAAAAAAATGTTATTTTTGCATTCTATAAGTAATAGTAGATAATGGTTGGATGTTCCTATAATGTAAGTTCGAAGCCGCCTGGCTGTAGCAGCGGAACGTATTTCGTTGCACATTATTCTGGAGGCGGTGGTGCTCTTTTAATTTGGAATTTGATTTTTATATAAAGCGACAGGAGTCAATGCTTGAGAAAGCGACTTCTGCCGCTTTTTTTATAGTTGAGATGTTATAGGGACGGTGATGCTCGATTGGAATGGGGAATTGTAGAGAAATGTGAGACGATTAAAAATTAAAATTAAATATGAAAAGAACGATTACAGTTTTGATGCTTCTGCTGATGGCAGGCGCGGCGATTTCGCAGGGAACGTTTACCTGCGGCGAACAAGTTACCGACGGTGACGGGAACAGCTACGAAACCGTCAAAATAGGGGGACTCTGCTGGACGAAGTCGAACATGAAGAGTAAGACCTATTCTGACGGCACCCCTGTAGCCAAGGCTATGGTTTACAGTTCGTCGATGTATCCTGACACCAACGCCAACCTTGCCACCTACGGCAGGTTATACACTTGGTTTTCGGCGGTTAACGTGCCAGAGGGCAGCAATATTAAGCCCACGAGAAACGCTGACGGCTTCGTGCAAGGTATATGTCCCGAAGGATGGCACATCCCCACGGTTGGAGATATGGATAGGTTGAATGCAAATTCCGCCGAATCATTGCGCAGCGTTGAATTGTGGTTGCAGCCCAATAACAACACGAATAGTACGGGCTTTAGCTCCTTGCCAGCCGGTTATTACACTCTTGCATCTAACCGTTTTGAGGCTTTGTTAGGTTACACCTATTACTGGAGCGACTCCTCCACAACGCCAGCATTTGCCATAGCGTGTGATGTGAACTATTTCTGTGATGTTGCGGAGAATAAGCAGAAAACTACCGGCGACGGCGTGAGCGTACGCTGTGTGAAGGATTGTTCCCTGCCCACGGTGAGCACAGCGGCGGTGAGCAATATTACGGACGCCACGGCGGACTGCGGCGGCGAGGTCATTGACGACGGCGGCACCACCGTTACCGCCTGCGGCGTGTGCTGGAGCACCTCTCCGAACCCCACCATTGACAGCGCACACACCAC
>CAMJXE010000108.1 GCA_946409645.1 uncultured Bacteroidales bacterium | reverse complement strand
TGGTTCCCCTTTTTTGTTTCAGGTTTCAGGTTTCAGGTTTCAGGTTTCAGGTTTCAGGGTTAAGGGTTAAGGGTTAAGGTTAAGGTTAAAGTTAAGGTTAAAGTTAAAGTTAAGGGACAATCACTACCGAGGTGATGTTTTTCGATTGGAAACTGACAGACAGATTCCCCGCAAAGAGTCTCCCCTATCCGATTCACCCCATTCCTGGCCTTCCCGCTAAAACAATCAGCCCGAAATTCGGGGTTGTTTTCGAGGATACGATCCCACAATCCACTGATAATCAGCGTTCGGCTTATCAACCCGCAAGAGTTTTGCGTTTTGTAGGATACTGCCGTTTAAAAAACATTATTGTAATTTGCCGACATGCATGGGAACATAAAATGGCGACATACTCCCTCGAGGTGGTGCAAAGTGGCTGCGCGAGCAGGCTCGGGAAACCACTAACTACTAACTCCCTCCATGCTTTCTCACAAAAGCATGAACGGTTTCCCAGCAACTGTCGAATTTCATGGCATCGAGACTATACATACTAATATATTTGAAATAGAAGGCGTGCCCCTCCTTCTCTAACAGATGACTCTCGAAAGTGGTGGTGCCCACTTCCTTCAGTCGGTCGGCTATCACCTTGGAACCATAAACGTATGGCAAGCCAGGGAAAGAGAAAGCATAACCCGAATCCACTGGCAAAATAATGTCTTTTTCGCCGTGAATCAGGCACACGGGTGTCACCTCGTCGGCATCAATATAATCGGTGTTGAAAATGCTGCCCCAAAAGAGCATCACCCCCGCCACGTCGAAGGTGTGCCGTTGCATTTCGGCACTGCCTGCGGAATGCATGGCCGGAAGGGGCGGTTCCTCGAAAGTCTCCGCCGGACGCTCGTCCTCATCCATGTAGAGCGCATGGAGGATGGCCACCGCACCTGCCGACTGCCCCAAAAGGAAGATACGGTTGGTGTCGATGCGATACTTCTCGTAATTGGCCTTGAAGAAACGCACCGCCGCACTTACGTCCTGCGCCGCCATGAAACCTGTGCGCACCAACGACTTGTAGGAGAACTCCGTGGCCGACATCAGCCTGTAGTCGATGGAGGCGGCCGCATAGCCATTCTGTGCAAAACGGTTGCACCAAGCCACCATGTCGGGCCATTGGCGCGTGCCCAACACGAATCCGCCGCCAAAGAGCGTGATGACCAGCGGCCGCAACGTGTCGCCCGGGTTATTAGGCTCATAGAAATCGAAACACAGCTTCTGCATCTTGTCTTTCCCGGGAAACTGGGCCGTACAATATGGAACACCCTTCTTGACGTGCACTTTCGCTGACTGCGCGAAACCGCTGCCCGCGACAAACACGATAATCGCCAAAACGGCTGCTGAAATGATATACTGATGACGGTTCATATTTCTGTTGTTTCAACCCCTATAACGCAACAATTGGGATTTTATTACAAAAAAGGCAACCGGCAACAGGCAATAGACAGAATACATTAGGCTATAGCGCCATGCGTGATCCATTAATAAATCATAGTGTGAGCATCTCGAATTAAAACATATCCGTCAAATGGCTCTTGATTACTTGTTTTGTCAAAGATCTTAATGGTAATATGATGATTACGACCAATCAGCTCTTTTTTGATTTTATCAGGCATTCTGGGTGAAAAGAAAGGGTAACCATGCCATACAACATCATCATTATCACTATCAGGAAATTGTGGTACCCACAATGTCAATGGCGTTATATACAGTGAAAAAACTTGACTGTTAAACGGAGAGCTTCTTTTGTTATTTAATAAACAAGCAACAGGTTTTGTTTTTGAAGAATATTTTTTTCTGGTAAATTGGATTTCCTTTTTGTTAGCATGGGTTGCCCCAATAATCACAATAAACCTTTGATTACTACTATAATGCCGACAAATATTTCTATAAAGCAAGGCCTCCCTGTCATCCATATTGGTGTGAAAATTATCAATATTTAACACAATGAAATTGAAATCTTCTTCTGTCAGGGATGATTTATATTCTTTTTTGAATTTCTTGAAGTGTTTCCGAAATTTAGCTACGCTTGCATCGCTCTTAACTAATTGAGAATCACTGCCTTGCAGACAAAGTGCTATCTCGTCGCGCATCTCTCTTATACAAAAAGGAAGTTGTGCGTACTTTGAAAACAGCATATCTAACGTATAAAGAAACCGATCAATCGAAGGATTACCATCAATACAAATCAATTTCAAATTTCGATTTTGTAAATACACATCATACAAAGAAAAAAACGCTTTAGAAATATACTTCGTCAACACCTTATCTGGCATTATATTTAGATAATTGTATAACGGCAAGCTGTCATTAAATTGGAATAATTGATTGACGTAATAATTTTCAACACATGGCAATTCGAGAAAGACTGTAATCGTGTCTTTAGATGTTTGGGCAGCGTGTTTGATTATCGCCACTTCCAAATCTAATATTTCTTCAATATAATGCTGCTCACCCAAAAATAGTATTTGCCCCCTTTGCATCACAGGCAAGCTATCCAATATAGCTTGCCCATGACCAAAGATTGCACTATTTAGCATTAAAACTAAAAGAATTCGATGCCACATAATGACTATTCTACCATGATTTCAATCGGTGTAATCATGGCACAAAAAAACATATTATTTTCATACAGCGCATCTTTAAAAGTGTTAAAAATACGATTTTCGATTTACGAACAATTGCAAATCGTCAGAACCGCACTCTCATGCCGCCGAGGAAATTGATCCCTGCCTGCGGGAAATAATACGCATCGTAGTATTTTTCATCGCCGATCATGCCCGTGTAGAGCGCGGCGTTGGTTTCATACATGGTGTTGAAGATGTTGTTCACGTTCAGGAAAAGCTCCAAATCCTTCAAAGCCTTGAAATGGAAGGTGTAGGAAAGACGGAGATTGGTGTAGGTATAGGGTTTCAACACGTAGGCCTCGTCACCGGAGTTGTCAAGATATTGCTTGCTGACGAACTTGGTCAGAAGACTGATTCGGAAATCCTTGAGCGGAACGAAGGTGAAATCGTTGCCAATCACCACATTCGGGGAGTAAGCAATGGGAGTGTTGCCGAGCTGCTGCTCCACATAACCGCCGTTCTCCCAATCCTCAATATAGTGGGTGTAGTTGAGGATTTTGTTCACGCTGAAGCCACCGTTAATGTGCCAGGTGAAGAACTTCACGGGACGGTAGGCCGCCGAAAGCTCAATACCCACACGATAGCTTTTGTCAACATTGGTCATGAGCGGGTCTCCCGTCTGGTCGAGCTCACCAGTGCGCACCAACTGGTTCTTGTAATACATGCCATACAACGTGGTGTTAAAGAAGTATTTGTCGTTATAGTTCATGTAGCTGAATTCCAAGTCGTAGAGCGTTTCGGGCACCGGCTTGCGGTCGTCGGGCGCACCCACAAGGTCATTGCGCGTGGGCTCGCGGTTAGCAGTGGCAAAGGAGAGGTCGAAGCTGTGTCTCACTTTGGGGTTTTGAATGAAATAGTGCAATCTGACTTTGGGATTCACAAAGTTCCAGTGATACTCCTGCGGAATGGGGGTCAACTCGTCGTTAACTCCCTCTATGTTGTAATCCACACGGCGATACTGAAGCTCGACATTCACGGAAAAGTCCTTAACCCAGTAACTTAACGCTCCGAATGCCTTGGATTGCAGCTTCTCGCCCGTGCCACGATACCACTCGTACATGGCCGGACACTCCCTCACTCTGTCGGGTTGCACCCACACTATGTCACCGTAGTGGTTTCCCATATAGTTACTCACATCCAATCCTGCCCACCAGTGCAAACCTTGAGGGACATGGTTGTCTGAGGAACTAAACGAGACGGAACCGTCATACTGTGCATGCAGACCATAGTAATAGTTGTCCAAATATTTCTGGGTCACGAGGTCGGCGCGGTTCTGGTCATCGTGCAAGGGTTCCAGACCGTATTTAACGATTTTCTTGTCATCCTTATATTGCTCATAATAGCCGTAACCACGTGTCAAATAAGGCATTATCTGAAGGCCGTGGCGTTTGCTCCAGTCCTTGTTATGCCATTTCTTCACATATTCCAGCTGGTAGAAAGTCTGGGTATAGTGATCCTTGGAGTTATCATAATAGTGGCGAACACCGTTTTCGTCGTAATACTCACCGCAGGAGTTGTAAGTTCGGTTGGTGGCGAGACTGTCGTACGGCACACCGTTCCAGGCCAAACCAGAGTTTTCTTTACCAAAGAGCATATTGAATCGCAACACTCCATTGTCCTTGTTATTCTTAAAATCACGAAGGTCGAGTTGCGCGGTAAGGAATCCCGAATTGAGGCGCACGCCAGAGTGGTCAATGTAGCCGTCGCTGCGCACATCGGAGAAGGAGGCCAACATAGAGAAGCGTTTGCCTATGAGGCCTGTACCCGCACTCACCATATTGTCGAAGGTGTTGAAAGAACCGTAGGCGCTGCGAGCCTCCGCAAAAGGTCTCTCGGGGATGTCACGGGTCACAAAATCGACACGGGCGCCGTAGGAAGTGCTACCAATGGAGGTGTTGGCGCCGCTCTGCAGGCTCACCTGCTCTATGTAGGTGGCCATGTCGGGGAGGTTCACCAACCACGATCCCTGCGACTCGGCATTGTTGATGGTCACACCATTGAGGGTGGTGTTGATACGCGTTTGGTCGATACCGCGGATAAACATGTAGGTGGCGCCAAGTCCGTTACCCGACTCGGAAGTGACCACCATGGAGGGCATCATCTCCAACAGGTTGTTGACACTGCCATTGCCCTGTTGCGCACGAATCTGCGGCATTGACATCGTGGTGACATTCGCCGAAGTCTGCACCGTAGGCCGCACAAACTCGATGGTCACCTCCTTCACCGTCCCGCTCTGCACAGTATCCGGCTGCTGCGCGAAGAGTGCTACCGGAGTGAAAACAAAACATGCCAAGGCCAACACAGCACAAACTGCCTTATACCTTAAACCATAAACATTAAACTTTAAACTTTTAAACATAACTCTAACAGTTTGGTTATTAATAAATTAAACACACTGAAAGAGGGAAAAGAAACGTTGTGAAATTCCCTACGGCGGCATTATCCGCATCAGGTTCAACGGGTCTGATCTCAGCCTTTCGGCACCCCTTTCAAAACAGCGGCAAAGATACAAAATTTTAGGGAACAGGCAATAGGCAATAGAATTTTGTCCTAGTTGTCCTTGTTGTTTTCTTTTAACGAAGAGAGTGCAATTTCCGCGGCGCGTTGCTCGGCATCCTTAACGGAGTTGCTGACAGCCTCCGCCAAAGGTGTCCCGTCCATTTCGATGTGCGCTCGGAAGAGGTCGCGTTCGGCATCGGGTTCAGCCTCATGGGAGAAAACCACCTTGTGATGGTGGTGCTGTGCCCAGATCAGCAAACGACTTTTGAAGTCTTTGTCTTCCTCCAGAATCGAGTCGATGTCAAGGTGTACTAAAAAGATTTTGTCGAGGATGATGCGGGTGGTGCGCTTGTAACCTTGGTCGCGGTAAATAGCACCCACCACGGCCTCGAAGGTGTTGCCGGGGATGTTCTTGGAATTGATATGCCCCGCCATTTCGGTCATGTCGTACAAGCCCAATTTAATAGCCAAATCACCCAGCTGTTTGCGGTTCACCAACTTGGAACGCATCTGAGTAAGTCCGCCCTCCGAAGCTGACGGATATTTGTGACAAAGGAAGTCAGCGATAATGGCACCAAGCACGGCATCACCCAAGAATTCTAACCGTTCGTTGTTTTCCTTTCGCCCGAAAGTGGAAATCTCACTCACAGAACGGTGAATCAAAGCCCTGCGGAACAAATCCACATGACGTACCCGGAAACCGAAAATATTTTTGAAATAGGAACGAATCTGCTTGTCCGTCAGCTGCATACACTACTCCTTGAACTTGGTGTACAGCAAGGTGACATTGTGCCCGCCGAACCCGAAAGAGTTCGACATCGCCGTATTGACAGTATGGGAAATGGCCTCTTTGGGAACAAAATTCCAATTGGAGGGCAATTGCGGATCCAAATGGTCGAGGTTGATGGTCGGATGGACCAGGTCGTCGCGCATGGAACAGAGGATGGCGACGCTTTCCACGGCGGGACCAGCGCCTAACAGGTGCCCGATCATCGATTTGGTGGAGTTGATGGCCATTTTAGGGGCGTGGTCGCCGAAAAGGTTTTCGATGGCGCGGCACTCCGAGAGGTCGCCCAAGGGTGTGGAGGTGCCATGCGTGTTGATATAGTCCACATCTTCAGGACGTATCCCCGCGCTGCGCAGCGCGCCTTTCATGGAGATCATTGCCGCTTTTCCGCTGGGGTCCGGGGCGGCGATATGGTAGATGTCTGCCGACATGCCCACGCCGACAACCTCGGCATAGATGCGGGCACCGCGGGCCAACGCATGGTCCATACTCTCCAAAACGAGCGTGGCAGCCCCCTCCCCCATCACGAATCCGTCGCGATCCTTGTCGAACGGCCGGCTGGCGTGCTCCGGATCGTCGTTTCGGGTGGAGAGTGCGCGCATGGCGTTGAAACCGCCTACCGCCAGCTCAATGATGGCGGACTCCGTGCCGCCAGTGACCACCATGTCCGACTTGCCCAAAGCGATGGCATAGCAAGCGTCACCGATGGCGTTGGCCGATGATGCGCAAGCGGAAGTGGTGATATAATTGGGTCCCGTGAAACCGTATTTCAACGCTATGCTGCCGGAAACGGTGTTGGCTAACACGCGCAACAGATGATACGGACTGAATCGCGGGTCGCGGTCCTGCGACATGAATTGCTGGACAGCCTCTTCAGAAGAGGTCAGACCACCGATGCCTGTGCCATACACCACCCCTACACGGCTTTTGTCGAGCCGATCCAGATCCACCTTCGCATCCCCAAGTGCTTCGGCCGTCGTTATCAACGCATATTGCGCACAACGATCAAGCTTCGTCAACTCCTTGGGAGCAAAGTGGTCTTCAGGGTTGTAATCTTTCAATTGGCAGGCAAAACGGGTTCTGAACTTCTCCGTATTGAAATAAGTAATGTGGCCGGCACCGGACTTACCTTTTAAAAGGCTATTCCAATACTCAGCCACATTATTACCTATTGGTGTTAAAGCACCAATACCTGTTACAACAACGCGTTTGAGGGTCATCACAAACGTATTCTGTAATCGGAAAATATTTTACTTGCTAGCAAGAAGATTTTCAATGTAGGCCACTGCGTCACCTACAGTGAGGATTTTTTCAGCATCTTCTTCCGGAAATTTAATGCCAAATGCATTTTCAAATTCCATAATCAATTCGACCGTATCCAATGAATCGGCTCCCAGGTCGTTAGTGAAACTTTTTTCGGGAGTTACCTCAGCCACATCGACACTCAATTTGTCGGCAATGATTGACTGGACTTTTTGTAAAATTTCTGACATAATATTCAAATTTTAAATAGACGGCAAAAATACATTTTTTTTGATATGGATGGGAAAAAAAATTCACCCCCTTTTCTTGCCCCAAAACACAAGCGTTTTATTGTCGATTTTTTCGGTTTTTTCGCAGAATTCTTCCAAACGGAACCTTCATTTTCGCTAAAAAGACCCTTTTTTACTGCCAAAACGATCATCAAATCACTCTTGATTCTGTTTTTATTTTTGTGATATTCAGACAATTATAAACTAATCGAAAAAAAATTGCATTATTGGTGCTCTGGTATCAAAAAAATACTATCTTTGCCACCGCAAAAACAACGAAACGTTCATTGAAAAATATGCCGATATAGCTCAGTTGGTAGAGCAGCTGATTTGTAATCAGCCGGTCGTTGGTTCAAGTCCGACTATCGGCTCTAGGCATAAACGAGACAACGATGGGAGAGTTCCAGAGCGGTCAAATGGGACAGACTGTAAATCTGCTGGCTAAGCCTTCGGAGGTTCGAATCCTTCCTCTCCCACTTGTTTTTTTTATGCGGAAGTAGCTCATCCGGTAGAGCGACAGCCTTCCAAGCTGTAGGTGGCGGGTTCGAGTCCCGTTTTCCGCTCCAATACTTATTTTTTTCATAACATTTAGATGATTTTGAAGCAACAAGAAAAATTTCTTGTTGCTTTTTTTTTGCCATGTTTTGACGCAAAAACACAGGATGCGATGACTCACGTCCTGTTCTGTCCCCGCCCCGAAACAACCATTTTTTTCATCGGTCATTTTTTTTAGCGGACGGCAATAACAAATTTTATATCTTTGCCCTTAGTACATGACAAAATTTCAGTCTGGTGTAAGTATTTGATTAGCAATGGATGAGAAGTTAAAAATCGGTGTTTTGTATTCATTTCTGCCTCTCAACGTGCACCACGGCGAGCATAAAGATGTTGATGTCGGTGCTGCCGAACTGCCAGCTGGTCCTGTCTATGGCCAGACAAAACGTTGGATTCTCCGCAAACACGACGACGACTTCGCGGGCGAGTCAAAAACGGTTGACAAGAGGCTAAAGCACACTGTTTTGGCCTTGCATAGGGCTACGATAAACAGCGATATGAGCTTGATGTGCGCCAAGTTGACGTTTTCTTTCAAAAAAGTGCTCAACGTGTCGGATAATTCGTTATTTTTGCTGCCGTGATTGATTTTCATAGAGCCTAAAATGTGGTGGTTTTTTGCTTCTAAAATACTGAATATCAATCACTTTATCAAGAATAAAACAATAAAGTCACCAACAAAATTTGTTGATAACTCGCTAAATATAAATATGTTAGACTAAAAATTCAAATTTTTGTCATATACTAAAAGTCAAATGAAGAATTTTTTTTGTTTTCTATTTTTATGTTTATTATTGCTTCAAGCGTGTACCTATGATCCGCCAAAAGCAAAAATGACAATAATAAATCATTCCGCCAATCCTGTATGGGTCAATGTGAGTGTAGAT
>CAMJXE010000107.1 GCA_946409645.1 uncultured Bacteroidales bacterium | reverse complement strand
TTCATGTCGAATGCTGTTGTCCGGAACTGCTACTCGACAGGTACCGTTGGAATCACGGACGAGGCCAGTTACTATGGCAAAGTTATTGGCTGTCCTGATCAGAATTCGTTCATACAATATGTATATGGATTATCGGATGGCGGAATGCCCGTAGTGGGTTACCCCTCCTCTGGGTATCCCATCATAGACACATCCTCTTTTTCCAATCAAAATGGATACCAGGCTTTAGTCACACCCGTCACCATTGATGGAATCTCATATAATAATCTTTTAGATGCGTTAAATGTATGGGTGACCAGTTCAAATGATTCTATGCTGATGACATGGGTGGCTGACAGCTCAAATGTAAATGGTGGTTTTCCTGTTTTGGGTGATTACTTCGAGCCATCGTGCAATAACCCTTCCAATGTCAGTGCAACAAATATCACTGTTGTTGGAGACACCCTCATAAGCACCCGTATTGCCTGGGAGCAAGATGGCAACCCTTCCAGTTGGGAAATTCTGTACGTTGGCGCTCAACAAAGTATTGACTCTGGCACTATCATACCTGTTAACAGCAATCCGTGTGTGCTGACAAATCTTCCCGTTGGAGAAGTGCTCGATATATATGTTCGTGCTGTATGCGACACAAATGACAGAAGTGGCTGGAGTGACTTTGCAAGGTACATTCCCGACAAATTGCGATGGACGGAGGTCGTCACATCGCAACCTGAAGGATACATTCATGATGATAATGGCAACGTTTATATTTCCAGTGCTGAAGGATTAGCTTGGCTGTCATCTGTGGCAAATAGACTGAACGGTGTCAGTTATTATGAGGTACTCAATATCACGAATATCTATTTGATGACCGATGTTGACATTAGTGCATACCGTTGGACAGCGATGGGTTCTATTGATAATTTTGTATTTGAAGGCAATGGTCATACCATATATGGATTGTATTGTAATGAATATGAAAATCGTCAAGGTCTTTTTAGTTATATCAACAATTGTACTATACGAAACTTAAATATTTCAGGATGTAGAGTATATGGCTTGACAACAAATGGAGCCATTGCCGGGAGAACTGGTGGTCTTATAGTGAATTGCTTGGTTGATGGCGAGATCTGTGGTGTGCAATTTACCGGCGGTCTTGTTGGGTGGTCAAGCGGTACCATTCTCAATTCTGCCTTTGTTGGAATGGCAGACACTCGTGCTAACATTATGCTTCCAAACACTTATAATGGCTTTATTGGCGGCATTATAGGAACGGGATCATCCTATAGCCCAACCGTTAAAAATTCATACGTGGCGGCCGAAATACCTTCTTCGGTGTGGTCGGGTGTTGTTGCTGGATCCGGTCCAGGAACGTTCAGCGAAGTTTATGCCCTGAATTATCCTGCCGCTTTACCTCTAACTTGCAATAATCTGGAATCCAACTCTTCGTTCTTCTCCAGCAGTGGCACTTCATGGACGCTCAACACACCACCATACGTCAATGGCGGATTCAGGACGGATTTAGTCGATGCCCTCAACGCTTGGGTCGATGCCAATAACTCAGCAGGCATCTACCGCTATTGGGCTGCAGACTCAACGGGAGCAAACAATGGATACCCCGTACTTGCCTACATGACTTGTGAACCCGCTACAGGAAGCGACACTATCCAAGCTTGCGACAGCTACACGTGGAAAGGGACTGTATATACCACCTCGACGGAACTGTTTGACACACTGTTCTCGAGCACTGGCTGCGATAGCATCGTGACGCACCACCTTATCGTCAACCACCCAGTGCATACCGCGACAACGGAGATTGTTTGTGATACATATTCTTGGAACGGAATGGTTTACACTGTAAGCGGTAACTACACATTCAGCCATGAGGATGCGAATGGATGCACACAAGTGGACACGTTGCATTTGACCGTCAAACACTCCACCACCGGCATCGACGAACAAACCGCTTGCGAGTCTTTCACTTGGATTGACGGGGTGACTTATACTGAAAGCACGAACACTCCGACTTTCACGCTGACCAACGCGGCAGGCTGCGACAGTATCGTGACTTTGCACCTTACCGTGAACAACAGCACTCACAATGTGGAAACGGTCTTTGAATGCGACAGCTTTGCATGGCATGGCGAGACCTACACTACGAGTGGTACATACACCTACGAGTACACGAATGTGAACGGTTGCCAAAGCGTTGACACTTTGCACTTAATCATCAACTATCCCAATACTGGCATCGACGAGCACACCGCATGCGAGTCATTCATTTGGATTGACGGGGTGACTTATACTGAAAGTACGAACACTCCGACTTTCACGCTGACCAACGCGGCAGGCTGCGACAGTATCGTAACGCTGCACCTTACCGTGAACCAGAATGAAACCTCCGAATTCTCCGTCACTACCGACGACGACTGCTACACTTGGAACGGCATAGATTACTGCACCTCCGGTGACTACACCCAAACCCTCCAGACCGTCCACGGCTGCGACAGCGTTGTAACCTTGCACTTGACGATCACCGTCGGCATTGACGATTACGAAGCTCTTGATTTCAAGGTGTTTCCGAACCCGACTACCAACATTGTCAATGTACAATGTTCGATGAACAATGTACAATTAGAGGAGGCGGAAATACATATCGTGGACATGTACGGGAAATTGTTGGACGTTGTAGAGACGCAAAATTTTGCGTCTCAGCAGACGGCACAAATCGATTTGACGGAATATGCCTCCGGCATCTATTTCCTGAAATGGATTGCGGAAGACAAGACCATTGCGGTGCGGAAGGTGGTGAAACAATAATTGCGGATTCTGCAACCCACACCCCCACACCATCATCGCATCGTGTGGGGGTTTTGTTTTTCCCTTTTGCAGCCAATCTTTCGCGTCCCTACCCCGCCCTTCGGGCACCCCTTCCAAAGGAAGGGGAATTGGGGGCGACCGCTATTGTTCTCGGTTATCGGACGCAATGGCTGTCCACGGCACAAACTATTGCCTGTTGCCTATTGCCTGTTACCTAAAAAATACTATCTTCGCGGCCGAAAAAAAACGACTGTAAAATGAAGCAAAACGTATTCCTCACTGGCGCGACCGGTAACATGGGATGGGCAGGGCTGCAGGAACTTCTGCAGTATCCGGAACAGTACAATGTGACTGTTTTGGCACGCAAAAGCCCGAAAAACGAGAAGAAACTGGCCCCGATTGCTGACAAAATCCGCATCGTTTGGGGCGATTTGATGAATTACGAGGACGTGCTTGCAGGGGTGACCGGCTCGGACATCGTGTTGCACGTGGGCGGTATGGTGCCCCCGCTCACCGACTACTACCCCGAGAAGACCCTACAGGTAAACGTCACGGCAGCGGAACACATCGTGAAGGCCATCCTTGCGCAACCCAACGCCGACGACATCAAAGCCGTCTATATCGGCACAGTGGCGCAAACCTCCGACCGACCTGTCCCGCTGCATTGGGGGCGTATCGGTGATCCGATTTACGTGAGCGAGTTCGACCCCTACGGATATAGCAAAGTACTGGCAGAGCGTGTTTTCGCCAACTCCGGACTCAAACACTGGGTCAGCCTGCGCCAATCGGGCATCCTCTACGCCACCATTCTCAAGAACTTCGACCCCATCATGTTCCTTGTGCCCATCAAGGGGATGCTGGAATGGGCCACCATCGAGGACTCCGGCCGTCTGCTCGAACGCGTATGCCGCCCTACCCTGCCCGACACGTTTTGGAACCATTTCTACAATATCAGCAGTGGCCCGCAATACCGCATGACCAATTACGAGCTGGAGTGCCGTTTCATGAAGGCAGTACACTGCCCTCGCCCCGAAAAGATATTGGACTCTAATTGGTTCGTTCTCAAGAATTTCCATGGCATGTACTATCTTGATGCCGACAAGTTGGAGGATTATCTGCACTTCCGTGCCAACATCCCGCTGGACGACTACTTCGTGCAGCTCAGCAAACAGCTTCCTTGGTTCTATAACATGACGAAAATCGCACCTGCATTCATCATCAAGGCGGTGTTGCGCAATTTAGCCAACAAAAAAGACTACGGAACGCAATACTGGATCAAGCACAACGACGAAGCCAAGATCAAGGCCTATTATGGCAGCATGGAAAAGTACAATGCCATTCCCGATTGGGACCACTGGGATCACTCCGAACCGCCTGGAAAAGAACATGCGATAAACATCGACCACGGGTATGACGAGACTAAACCTATAGAGCAACTCACCGTCAACGACTTGCAGAAAGCCGCCGAGTTCCGAGGAGGAAAACTGCTCAGCACAGAGTATGATGGAGACTCCGAGAAGCGCCTCTCTTGGCAATGCCACGAAGGCCATATTTTCGAAGCCACCCCGAAACTGATTCTGGAAGGCGGCCACTGGTGCCCCGAATGCCTCCCGAGGGAGAGCGACTACGACAAACAGGCGCAGTACAACCGATTCCTCGCACAAGTCCACCTGCCTTGAAAACGACAGGTTTTGCGCCTTAGTGGACATCATCTTATATAAATATTGTATAAATCTATAAGAATCCGGCGGGCTAACATCCGTCGGATTTATCGTATTATATTGTGGTTCAATGTATTATGGTAAAAAAATAAAAAATAGAGCCCTTGTCCAAGCAAAGCAAAAAAATGCTACTTTTGCAGGCTTATTTTTGAAATGTAATGTATAACTAAAATAAAAAGAATTTATGGCAGCAATTGGCGCAATTCGTAAGCACGGTGTGCTTTTATTGGTAATCATCGGTTTGGCCTTATTAGCATTCATCTTGGGCGACCTTTCCAATGTGACCCGCACATTCTCCAACAAGTATGTGATGGCTAAGATCGATGGCAAGAAAATGGATCAACAATACAGCAAGCAGTATGAGGAGAACACCGCCCTCTTCAGATTTCTGCAAGGTAAGACCTCTTTTGAAGATAACGAGACCTACCAGATCCATGAGACGACCTGGCAACAAATGCTTCAGGATCAGGTGATGGACAAACAGTTGGCCAAATTAGGCATGACCTACACCAACCAGATGATCGAGGACTACAAGGAAAACATGATCGCTTCCTTAAGCACTCAACAACCCAACCAATTCATCGCACAATTCGCCAACGCTTTGGCTCAAGTTTATGGTCCCGAGAATGCCATGAGCATCATTTCCAATATCGAAACCTTAGCCAACAGAGAAGATGCGAAAGACATCTACAACGCCTATCAAGCATTGGTCCGCTTCGCTATCAGCGCGGAAAAATCCCAACAATATTTCGCCCTGGCACAGAACTCCATCTATTTCTCCGATCCGATGGCAAAACAACTGGCCAAAGACAACAACATGGCGATGGTCTCCATGATGACCGTTAACCCAGAGCTCACCGCCTTCCAGGGTCTGAAACCCGAAGTGTCCGAGAAAGAAATCAAAGCTTTCTACAACACCCATAAAGAAGAACTCTACAACGTGCACGCCAAAAACCGCGACATCAACGTTGCTGTGTTCCCCATCAACCCCACTCCCGGCGACCTCAAAGCCATCGAGGACAGCGTGCGCAAGGATTTTGCCGCCTTCTCCCAGGCCGCATCCATCGCTGAGTACCACTCTTCCAAAGGCAACGGCATGATGGACAGCACCTACTACAAGGAGAGCGACATCAACCTTCCTGAACTGGACAGCTTGGTCTTCAAATCCGCAGTGGGTAGTTTCATCGAACCCTTCACTTACGAGAATGTGAAATGGTACTTTGGCAAGGTCTTCGGTGCTGCCAACCGTCCTGACTCCGTGTTGGTTGCCACCATCGAGCTGCCTTTCAAAACCGCTCAATACAAGGAAGCACCTTACACCAAGAAGGAAGCTCGCCTGCTTGCCGACAGCCTTCGCCAAGTGATCACCTCTGGCACTTCCATCTTCAGCCTGCAACCTAATTACTTGTATGGCCGCGAGAAAGGCGACACCACCTTCTGGATGGCCGAAAGAGGCACTATGCCTGAGATTTACAACAACCTGCTCTCCACCGCTAACGGCGGCATATACGTTTACAAAGCTCCGAACGGCTACATCGTTTTCCAAGTGCTCGACCGCACCCAACTCATTGAAAAACGCCAATTCGTGCTTTATGACTATGACATCACCGCTTCCGACGCCACCATCAACGCACTGCGTTCACAAGCTAACGAATTCGCCGCTGGTGTGACCAACAACGACGAACTTATCGCCAACGCAGCCAAGAAAGGTATTCAAGTGGTGAACGGCGAAAGAGTCGCTTCCATGTCTGCGAACATCGGTCAACTGCCGAATTGCCGTGACATCGTGAGCTGGGCATTCGGTGACGACGTGAAGAAAGACGACATCTCCGACGTGTTCAACATCAACAGAATGTACTTCGCAGTCGCTTCTGTGGCTAAGGTCCGTGACGAAGGCGTCATGAAATACAAAGATGCCAAGGATGAAATCAAGACGATGTTGGAGAGAAAGAACAAGATCGACATGGTTGCCGAGCAACTCAACAAAGATCTCGCTTCTGGCGGCATGCAAGCTGTTGCACAAAAATACTCCGTTCCCGTCTCCGACAGCGTGATGCTGAGCTTTGCCGGCGATTACTACATGAACCGCGGCGTCGATAGCAAGGCTATCGGTCAGATCTTCTCCTTGCCGAAAAACAAACCCGCAGCTATCAGCGGCAACAATGTGGATTACGTGGTGAACGTGATTGAGACCCGCGACGGTCAAGCAACCGAGAATCTGATGATGGAAAAGAGCTACCTCCAAAACGCCGTCCTCGGTCGCGAGCGCAACGAGAACACGCTGATGAGCTACCTGATCAGTCAAACCAAAGTTCTCGACAACCGCGTGAGATTCTATCAGAAATAAGACTCGAGGCTTGAACTTGAGATAAAAAAAAGAGACACTGGAAGGTGTCTCTTTTTTTTATGTATGATTAGAAATTATTTCACATCGTCCATCATCCTCCTGAACCAAGTAGCGCGTGCGGCACCTTCGCCGGTGTTGAGGAGCACGGTCTCGCCATTGCGAATCTGACCTTCCTCCAATGCTTTGTAGAAGCCAGCCAAACAGACAATGGAAGCGGGTCCGAAATAGATACCGCGCTCGTCCTTGACGATTTTGCCGTATTTCGCTAATTCGCTCTCCTTCACGCGAAGGAACGTACCGCCGCTCTTGCGCACGATGGGCGCGACAATGGGATACATGCCCGGATTGCCGGCGGAAAGGATGGAAACCATCGTCTGTGGATTCGGGATAACAGGATAGTCCTTTTCGTAACCTTCCGGGAATCCGGCCTTCACGGCACTCTCCCACCCCTGCACCATCGGGTCACAGGTGTCCTGCTGGATCAGCAGCGTCCGAGGCATCTTGGTCTCCGGGAAGGTGGTCTGCAGGTCACGGATGCCCTTGTCAAGGGCGATGGGGCCCGTGCCACCCGCCACCGCCTGCACATACACGTCGGGCATCTTGCCCAACTGACGCAAGTACTCGAAAACCATCGTCTTCTTGGCCTCCACGCGGATGGGATCGATGTTGCCGGTGGAAATCAGCACGTGGTTCTTCTCGTGGAAGTCGTTGGCCTCTTTCTTGGCATCACCGTAGGTGCCGTCACTCACAATCACAGACTGTCCGTAAGAGCGGATGGCAGCAACCGAATCGGGACAAGCGTCATGTGGCATGAATACCGTGAATTTGATGTCGGCTTCGGCCAAATAGCGGGCGTATGCGGTGGCCGTGTTGCCGGTGGAGGCCACGCAGTACTCCTTCACGCCGTTCTCCTTGAAGAGGGAGGCGGCCAACGAAGCGGCATTGTCCTTGAAAGTGTTGCTGCCGCCGTTCAGGTCATTGCGATAGACCATCACCTTGCAGTCAACGCCATATTTCTCCCGAGCGTATTTCTCCAAGAAATCCCACTCCTCGATCGGGATGGTGCCTTCGCCGAAAGAGACGATGTTTTTCTTGTCCATCACGGGCAGGAAGTCGAAATAGTGGTAGAAATTCGCAGGTTTGTGTTCTGGATTAGTCAACTCGGTGATTTTGTGATAATCAGCACTATAGACGACATCAGCACGTTTGCAGCCGCACTTGCACTGCTGGTTCTGCGAAAACCAAGTGGCAAAGTCGGGGATTGTTTCGCCGCACTGTGTGCAGACCAATTTGTATTTATTCTCCATAAGAAAGCATTTATTTTCTTGACAAAGCGAATGATGGATTCGCGGCCGCAAAAATACAATAAATTCCGTTGTGAAGCTCTATCAGGCAAATGAGGTTGTACCCGCACCTCGCGCCGGAGGAAGCCGTGGATGCGGATCTCGAGGATTACACAGATAATTGTGCGTCTGGATGCACCATTCGTTTTAGTTCCGCCAGTTCATGTTTCAGTTGAGCAATTTCGTCGTCATTCTCCCGTTTCACTGTGTGTTTAAGCTTGAACAAAGCTAGGTTCAGTTCCACGGAGGTCTCGCTGCTTTGAATCGGCAAGTTGTCCGTTAGCAGCTCCGCTGCTAGCTGTCCGCCACGCTGCATCAGGGATTGCTGGACAGCTTTGTCGTCCTCGTGTTGCGACACTTCGACAATCACTTGTGCAAGTTCACGCAATTTGGCGTATGCTTCCACAATGGCGATGGTGGTTTCCTCCGCTTTTGGACCCTTCAAGATTGTGGCCAGCATATACAGTCCTCTTTCGGTGAAAGCTTTAGGCAATTGAGGAGAGAAACGAAGTCTTTGGAGGTGGTCAAAATTTTTGACCACCTCTGATTTTTCGTTTTCACTCAATTCCCAAATATACCCTTTTGGGAATTTCCCGGGATTGTTCTTAACCGCTTGATTGATTTCCTTTGTCTGTACTCCATAGAGCTCGGCTACATCAGAGTCCAGAATCACCTGTTGGTTCCTCAAGGTGATCATTTTGTCTTCAACATCCATAATGTTCGTCATAATAATTTAATTTTAATAATAAAATACATTAATAATT
>CAMJXE010000106.1 GCA_946409645.1 uncultured Bacteroidales bacterium | reverse complement strand
CCGTCCGCAACATCATCCCGTTTCGCGGCGAACCATCCCATCCCCTCGCCCGCAAACTTTCCCCGCGCCGCGAACCCCGCGTCCGACCTTCTCACCGTTGTCCACATCCGCCTCACCATCGGCTACAGATAGGCAACCGCTAACGCGGTTGAGGCTAAGAACCGTCTATGATGGTCGAAATGGACAGTTCGCGGCTTTTGCCCCCTCCTGAAATTCCACACGCATTGACGGATCAGCCCACTACAATCCCAAAGAAACATCCTGATGTATATTCAGTAACAGTATGGATCACAGTAGATTGATGTGGTATAAGATTACGGCTCCCCCACCAACCGTCCTTGACAATAGCGACCGACAATGTGCCGGTCGTCGCCAATATAGACAAAACGTTCGAGACGCTCCGGAAGGGTGTAATCCGTGTCAATCATCAGTTCGCTGTCGTCGATGACCAGGGCATCGAAATCATAGCCGGGCTCGAAGCTGCCCACTTTCCCGAAGAAACTTCCGGCCGACTTGGTGGCCATCCAGAAAGCTTCGGACAAAGTCAGAAAAGAACACGACTTGTCGCGCTGATAGTGCATCTTGCTGACCTGAATGGCATAGACCATCATGCGGAAGATACTGAAGTCGTGCCCGCCACAGATGTCGCTGCCCAGTCCCACGGGAACTCCCGCTTCCAGAAAACGGCGCACAGGTGCAAGTCCTGACGCGACATTGAGGTTGGACGTTGGACAGTGAGCCACCATGACGCTATGATTCCGCAACATTTCGAGTTCGTCGCCATCGGTCCAGACGCAATGTGCCATCACGGAGGGTGTTTGCCCGATAAGTCCATAGCGATAGTAAGCGTCGGCATAGTGCCGGCTTTGGGGTTCCAGCTGTTTCACCAGCTCTATCTCTTCAAGATTTTCCGAGAGGTGCGTCTGCACGGGCAGGTTGTAGTGCCGGGCCATCTCACCGCAAGCTTGTAGCATTTCAGGTGTGCAAGAGGGGATGAAGCGGGGCGTGACAATGGGTCGCACGCGCGAACCCTCATGCTCGAACTCATCGACCAGTGCGCCACAGGCCTCCTGCGCCTCCACAACGGTCTCCTGCAACCCCGGCGGACAATCACGGTTCATGTTGACCTTGCCCACACGGGCGCAAAGCCCGGCATCGTCGAGCAAGTGCATGAGCAGACGTGTGCTTTCGAGATGAACCGAGGCGAAGGTCACCACCCGCATGGTACCATGACGCCAAAGATCGCGCACGAAACGAGGGTACATACGTTCAGCGTATGTCATGTCCGCATATTTCTGTTCCTCAGGAAAGACATAGTTTTTAAGCCACGGCAGCAACTCCTCGTCCATGGCGATGCCTTGATTTCGGTACTGCGGGGCGTGAACGTGCATGTCGTTCATGGCGGGGATAAGGAGACGGTTGCCGAAATCCGTCACTGGAACGCCGGAAAGATGATCGGGCAAGTCACGATAAACTCCCTCAACTTTACCATCGCAGACGGCTATATAGCCATCCGGAACAACCTCGAAACGGCGACTCTGCGGCGTGTAGATGATATTAGCGTGATAAATCTGCATCCTAATTCCTGTCTAATTGATGCGGCAAAGATACAAAAATTAATCGATTGCATATTCTCCCGAAATTTTTCATTTTGACAATTCAAAAAAAAATTGTAATTTTGCACGCCCTAAAAATGTGCTTGGTTTAGAGCATAGAATATAGTTGCTGGATTGAGGGGCTTTTCTATCGAAAGTAAAAAAAACAATATATAATGAAGAATTTTATCATTCACACGTTAGGATGCAAGCTAAACTTCAGCGAGTCGTCCGCCATTGCCGCCGAGTTGGAGAAACGCGGCTGGACCCAGGGAGGAGTGCCTGAAATCGTCATCGTGAACACTTGCGCCGTGACCGGCTCCGCCGAGAAGAAGACCCGCAATCTGGTCTCCAAACTCCACCGCGAAAACCCGCTGGCCGCCATCATGCTCATCGGCTGTTACAGTGCCCTCAAACCCGAACTGCTCGAGCGCTGGGCAGGCGTCGACAAGGTCTTCGGCAGCCACAACAAAATGAGCGTGGTCGATTACATTGTCACCCGCGAGGTAAAACCGACCCCCAACTTCTTCGCCACCTACTCCATCCACGACCGAACCCGCTCGTTCCTCAAAATCCAGGACGGCTGTAACACCCACTGCACCTATTGCACGGTGTGGATCGCGCGCGGAAAGAGCCGCAGCGACACCATCGATGGTGTGCTCAAGAACATCAAAGAAATTGCAGACCAAGGAGTTCACGAGGTGAACCTCACCGGTGTGAACATTGGTGACTTCGGGCGCGGCACCAACGAGGATTTCACCAAACTGATGAAGGCCATCGTGAAACAGAAAGCCATCGAACGCGTGCGCATCTCCTCCATCGAACCCGAGTTGCTCACCGACGATGTCATCAAACTGGTGGCCAAAAACGAGATGCTGATGCCGCATTTCCACTTGCCACTGCAGTCGGGTTGCGACCGCATCCTCTCCGAAATGCGCCGTAGATACACCACCGAACAATACGCCGAAAAAGTCAAGAAAATCAAGAAGCTGATGCCTGACGCATGCGTCGCATGCGATGTCATCGTGGGTTTTCCCGGCGAAACCGACGAAGATTTCGAGGAGACCTACAACTTCCTCTCCGACTTGCCTGTCAGCTATATGCACGTCTTCAGCTACTCGCGCCGTCCTCGCACCGCAGCCAACATCATGGAAAACCAAATCCCGGAAGATGTCAAAGACGAGCGCAGCCAACGGCTCATCGCCCTCTCCAACGAGAAGAAACGCACTTTCTACGAACAATGCGCGGGCCAAGAACGCCCCGTATTGGTGGAATCGCAGGTAAACGACGATATGCTGTCCGGATTCACCGATAACTATATCCGCGTGCAAGTTCCTTATAGTGAAGATATTATAAATACTATCCAAACTGTTACTATAGATCCATGTCGCACCGTGTTGTAAGACTGCAAAACGGTCTTAGGCTGCTACACATCCCCACCGCGTCACCCATTTCCCATTTCGGCATCCTCGTCGATGCCGGCACGCGTGACGAGCCCGAAACACTTCCGGGCTTGGCTCATTTCGTGGAACACACCATCTTCAAGGGTACGGAAAAGCGTAACGCCTACCGCGTCATCAACCGCATGGAGAGCGTCGGTGGCGACCTGAACGCCAGCACATCAAAGGAAGAAACCGACTTTTACGCATCTTTCCTTTCCCCCGACTATCCACGTGCCGTGGAACTCCTCGCGGACATCTTCTTCCACGCCACTTTCCCGAAAAAGGAAATCGAGAAGGAGAAAACCGTCATTTTTGAAGAAATCAACTATTATAATGACAGTCCTTCGGAACTGATTTTCGACGATTTCGAGTCATTGGTGTTCCATCAACATGATATGGGCAAAATTATTCTGGGGACTAAAGAAAGTGTACAAAACATTCACCGTGAGGATGTTATGGACTTTATTTCCAAAAATTACACCTTGGAGAATGTTGTGTTGGCTTCCGTGGGCGACATTCCTGTCCAAAGACTGATTCGGCTGTGTGAAAAACACTTCGGCTGCCGTGAGATGGCCGAGGGAACACGCCGCAGGAATCCTTTCACGAGCTTCACACCCCAGAGCCGCAACTTGCGCAAGAACACTTCGCAGACCAACGTGGTCACGGGTACTCTCGCCTACGACATCCATGACCCGAAACGTATCCCTTTCATGCTGTTAAACAACATTCTGGGTGGCCAGGGACAGAACACGCGGCTCAACATGAGCGTTCGCGAAAAGATGGGATTGGCCTACACCGTGGAATCCTACTTCAATGCCTTTTCCGACTGCGGACTCTTCAGTGTCTATTTCGGTTGCGATGCGCACGAACGCGACCACTGTCTGAACTTGGTCTATCACGAAATCGAGAAGCTGAAAAGGAAAAAACTCGGCTCCATGCAGCTCTATTACGCTAAGAAACAGTATCTTGGACAGTTAGCTCTCTCGCAGGAAAGCAAGCTAAACGAATTGTTGGCCGCCGGTCGCCTCGCACTTTTCTACGATGAAGTCAGCGACACGAACGAAGACATACGCATCATCGAAAACATCACTGCGGAACAGCTCTGCGAAGTGGCCAACGAAATTTTCGACCTCACCCGATTTTCCACCCTTGTATTTGACCCCGAAGTAGAATGATATCCCTATACTCCAAACACTTAGAAAATGCCGTCAACGAGATTTCCAAACTCCCCGGCATCGGCAAGCGGTCGGCCCTGCGACTCGCCCTGCATCTCATCAAGCAGGACGAAGCCAACGTGCAATTGCTCACCGACCGCATCAACAAGCTGAAGAGCGAAGTGGTCTATTGCCGGCTATGCCACAACATCTCCGACCACGAAATCTGCGACATTTGCGCCAATCCGAAGCGCGACAGCAGCGTGGTTTGCGTGGTGCAGGACATCCGCGACGTTATCGCTATCGAGAACACTCATCAGTATCAAGGGGTTTATCACGTGTTGGGCGGTGTCATTTCCCCCATGGACGGTATTGGCATCCAGCAACTTACCATACAAAAACTATTCGACAGAGTGAATGCCGGCGGCATCAAAGAAATCATCCTCGCATTGCCCGCCACGGTAGAGGGTGACACCACCAACTTCTTCATCTACAAAAATATACAGAACAAAGTGCCGACCATCACCACTATTGCGAGAGGTATCGGTGTGGGAGAAGAGTTGGAATATGCCGATGAAGCCACGTTGGGAAGGTCGATTGTGGCGCGTACAGAGTTCGGAAACGCATACAATAACAATAATGGTTAAGCATTATTCCTTTAACAGCTCCGTTCCGGACAAGAGCTTGACATATCAATCTATTGATAATAAGACAAATATAAATAATTCACCTTATAAAAAAAAGTTTGTAACGTCTGAAGCGTTTTTTCGTTAATAAATAAAATATATGTCGAAATACCATTTGCTATGAAAAAGATAACGTTATTCATTAGTTTTGTGATGGCAATTGCAACCTGCTTGGCGCAAGGATATACCTACACACCATGGCAACCCTCTATGGGTCAGTTGACCTTCAACACCTTAGGCAGTACGCAGCATCCCTACGTGAGATGTAGAGCCAGCAGCAACTGGACAATAGATCCGGCAGGTACGGGAAATGTCGTTACTCCAAATAATACAAGTACGCAAAATCCTTCCTCTGCCTCTACCACCCATGCCATTATCACTTCAAACCAACAAGATCCGTGCCGCTGTTATCAGTTAGGTAACAGTTATCCGCACGAGAATTATCTGCCACCTTCATGGGAAAACGGCAGTTACGCCTCTGAGGATTTACAAGACACGGTCATCCGTATCGGATGCGGTACCAGCAACAATACTTGTAACAAAGCGGCACAAATCGAATACTGGTTCTATCCAGAAGAGGAGAACAGCACGCTTTTAGTGTTATTCTCTTTCGCCCTCATTAATGCATGCGGTGATTATTGTAGCCATGGCGTTAGCATACAAGGTTGCGCCAGCATCACCAATCCGCAGTTCTTCATTGAAGTGTTGGACGGAGAGACTGGGCAATTGCTCAACCTCGGTTATTATCCTACCCAAGCTACGCAAGAGTCAGCCAACCCGGTGCCAAACACCAACTGGCCATACGCCCGCTTCTTGGCCTGGCCAAGTGGATGCGGTGCATCTTCTGATGTTATAACTGTCCCCAATTCTTACGGTATTAGAACCTACTATTGGTCTGGACAATTCAACAACAATGGCAATAGCGCTAACGGCTACGCCACCCCCACTACGTTCCCCTATCGTGAGTGCCCAAGCAATCAAACTGGCGGCAACAGCAGCTCATACCCTGTGCAGTGGTTCGAATACAAACCGCTGGCTTTCAACATGAAGAGCATTGCTTCCCAAAATGTGGATGTCAACGGAAACTTCGCTCCAGTAAAATCCGTCAAACTGCGTATTCGCACTATAGGATGCTCTGCTACCGCACACTGGGCTTATGGTCTCTTCACCGCCAAGATGATCCCTGGTGTCATGCAAGTGGACGCTTGCGGTGATCAACCCGTGCACTTGTCTGTGCCGTGGGGCTTCCTCGAACAGACTTACGAATGGCACTACGGCTACGACTCCGCGGATGCGACAAACAAGATTTGGGATTTGGCCGACCCACCAGCTGGCGTTATCCCTGTAGGACAAAACGGCGTCTATGTCGAAAACCAAGACCTTCTCTACCCCTATTATCGCTGCGAAATGAAGTCATACACGGGCGTGCCTTTCATTTATGAAGCTCATATCAAAAACTATTATCTCCATCCTAACTTCACCTTCGAACAGGTCTTCAACAACTGTAACCTGACCGCCAAACTCATCGATTCCAGCGAAGTCTTCGTCAAAATCCCTCCAACGCAATCGGGAGGTTTACCCGAATACATCTATCAGGAGGTACAGAACATCAAGTGGTATGTCAAACAGCACACCACGAACCATTATATCTATCTCGGCAACGACCCGGCGGGTTATACCTACACTTTCGACTCCACCACCATCACCAACGATGGTCAAGCCATCATCAAGATCGTGCTGCAGGATGAAGAGGAAAAGTGCATTGACTCCATCGAGAAGACCATCCAGTTGGATATGTCAGCCATTGAGAAAGTGTATTCTTTAGACACCATCAAAACCTGCGAAGAGAAGTTGCCTGTGGTCTATGACCCAGCCTACTTCGGCGAGACTCAGAGTTGGTCCACCGAAGGTACCCGCCGCGTCACCTACGAAAGATTAGCCTGGAACGGCTGCGACAGTCTTGTTGATGTGACATTAGAAATCCGCAAGCCGAAAGTCGATATCGTCTTTGATTTGGACTTCTGCGACGAGTTCACCACGACTTTGGCGGCCAACACAGAAGAGGAAGTGGCCGAGTACAAATGGAATACAGGAGAAAACACACCGAGTATCACCATCACGACTCCTGGCACCTATAGCGTGGAGATTGTCAGCGAAGATGGTTGTACCTGCTCCAACACCATCACCATTCCCGCGTGCAAACCCTTCCTGAACCTGGCCAACTCCATCACCCCGAGCAACCTTGACGGCGTGAACGACTACTTCACCATTCCTCAGCGCAGCCTGATCAAATCGTTGGAATTCACGGCTTTCAACCGCAACGGCGAGGTGATCTATCACACCACCAACAAAGATTTTGAATGGAACGGCTCCGAGAACGGCAAATTCTTCGTGGGTGCCACTTACAACTACATTTTGCGAATCACTGACTACGAAGGTGTCACCTCTACGCATAAAGGTTCCATCACGATATTGTAATTCTGAATTCAGAATTAAGAATTATGAATTACCAACATAGAAAGAGTGGGTGGGGATGGTCATCTCTCGCCCACTCTTCGTTTTCATAAATAAATTAAATATACGATAATAATTTCAAAAATCTTTCGTTGCTATTCATTCAACTACACAAACGAAAGATTTTAAAACTATGAATGAGAAACAAAACATTATTTTAGTAAAAAGCAAGTCTTTTGCATTGAGAGCAGTCAAATTATACAAATTCTTATGCTCAAAAAAACAAGAATTTGTGATGTCAAAACAAGTGTTACGAAGCGGAACAAGCATAGGTGCAAACGTACGAGAAGGCACTCGTGCTCAAAGCACAGCGGATTTTATATCAAAATGAATATTGCATTAAAAGAAGCAGAAGAGACATGTTATTGGCTCGAATTGCTTTATGAAAGCGGCTATCTTGACGAAAGGGCTTTTAAAAGCCTGTATGATGATAATCTCGAACTATTAAAAATCCTTGTATCCATTGTAAAGACATCTCGCGGATCTAATTCTTAATTTTTAATTTTTAATTATTATGTACAATTTCGACATCATCGCTCAAAGAAAAGGCACCAGTTGTGTGAAACATGACATGACACCCGAAGTTTTCGGGACAGACGACCTGTTGCCGATGTGGGTGGCTGACATGGATTTCAAGACTCCAGACTTCATCCTCAATGCGATACGCAACCGCTGCGACCATGAGGTTTTAGGTTACACCTTCGCGCCCGACAGCTACAAAATGGCCGTTCTGAACTGGTTTCAGAAACATTACGGCATCTCCACGAAATGGAACAAGATGCATTTCATCCCCGGTATCGTGCAGGGCATCGCCTTCGTACTGCAAACTTTCACGCAGCCAGGCGACAAAGTACTGATTACCACCCCGGTATATCCGCCATTCATCAACGTGCCGCACCGCACAGGTCGCCGATTCGTAAGCAGTCCGCTAAAAACTGTAAACGGCCGTTTCACCTTCGACTTGGAGGATTTAAACCGCAAGGCAATTGGGTGCAAGGTCATGATTCTGAGCAACCCCCACAATCCAGGCGGCACCGTCTGGACGAAAGAGGAACTGTCGCAGGTCGCCGACATCTGCTTAAAACACAATGTGTTAGTAATTTCCGACGAGATTCATGCCGACCTCACCTACCCCGAATTCCAACACACCTCCTTCACGAACGTTTCCGAAGCGGCAAAACAGAACTCCATCACCTTCTTCGCGCCCAGCAAAACCTTCAACATGGCGGGATTAGCCTCGTCTGTTTGCTATGTCCCCGACAGGGAAATCCGGAAATCATTTTTCGGTTTCTTAGATCACAACGAGCTTTCGTTGGGCAATATTTTCGGCTATTATGCGGCAGAAGCGGCCTTCGCAAACGGGGAAGAGTGGCTACGACAACTGTTAGCCTACCTGCAAGGGAATATCATCGCATCGGAAGAATATCTGAAAGCACATTGTCCTGAAATCACCTTCATGCGACCGGAGGCTTCTTTCTTGCTCTGGATGGATTTCCGCGCTTGGAACCTCCCACAGAAAGAACTGATTCACAGGCTGGTATATGACGCGAAAATCGGTCTGAACAACGGCATGGACTTCGGTGCCGAAGGCGAAGGTTTCATGCGGATGAACATCGGCACCAACCGCTCAACCGTTTTGGAAGGATTAAGAAGGATATGTCAAATCAGGGAGTGATTTGATTTTTATTCAGCCCGCCACTCCGAAAAAATTATATCTTTGCAGTTTTAAAGATATATACTATTAAAATGGGTAAAACGGGCATGAAAAAGGCACTG
>CAMJXE010000105.1 GCA_946409645.1 uncultured Bacteroidales bacterium | reverse complement strand
TGCCAGCAGCAGGCAGTGCGGGAGTTTCCTCCTTGATTTCAGCGAGCACACACTCGGTGGTCAGCAACATGCCAGCGATAGAAGCTGCGTTTTCGAGAGCCACACGAGAAACCTTGGTCGGATCGATGACACCGGCCTCGATCATGTGTTGGTACTCGTCGATGCGGGCGTTGTAACCGTAGTCGCCTTTGCCCTTAGCCACAGCGTTCACGATCACGGAACCTTCCTTACCAGCATTGTTGGCAATCTGACGGAGAGGTTCTTCCAAAGCGCGGCGCACGATGTCGATACCGATTTGTTGGTCTTCGTTCTCGCCCTTAAGGCCCTTCATGCCAGCAATTGCGCGGATGTAAGCCACACCACCGCCAGGGATGATACCCTCTTCGATAGCGGCGCGGGTTGCGTGCAAAGCGTCGTCGAAACGGTCTTTCTTCTCCTTCATCTCCACTTCGGAAGCGGCACCAACGTAGATGACTGCCACACCACCTGCCATTTTGGCAAGACGTTCTTGCAGTTTCTCGCGATCATAGTCGGAAGTGGTCTTCTCGATTTGGGATTTAATCATGGCAATACGAGCCTCGATAGCCTTCTTGTCGCCCTTGCCACTGACGATGGTGGTGTTCTCCTTGTCAACGGTGATTTTTTCAGCCGTGCCCAGCATTTCGATGGTGGCGTCTTCCAGTTTGTAGCCCTTTTCCTCGGAAATCACGGTGCCACCAGTCAGGATGGCGATGTCCTCCAACATCTCTTTTCTTCTGTCGCCGAAGCCAGGAGCCTTGACGGCCACGATCTTCAGACCACCGCGCAAACGGTTCACAACGAGCGTTGCAAGAGCTTCGCTGTCAACATCTTCAGAGATAATCAGCATAGGACGGCCGCTTTGGACAACTTTCTCCAAAATCGGGAGGAATTCCTTCATGTTGCTGATTTTCTTGTCATAGATGAGGATGTAAGGCGTGTCATAAACGGCCTCCATCTTCTCGGTGTCGGTCACGAAGTAAGGAGAAATGTAACCTCTGTCGAACTGCATACCCTCGACCACCTTCACGTAAGTGTCGGTACCCTTGGCCTCTTCAATGGTGATCACACCTTCTTTTTTCACTTTCTGCATAGCTTCGGCAATCACTTTACCTACTGCAGAATCGTTGTTAGCGGAGATGGTAGCGACTTGCTCGATTTTCTCGTGGCTGTCGTTGATTTCCACAGATTGAGCTTTGAGGTTCTCGACAACCTGAGCAACGGCTTTGTCAATACCGCGTTTGAGATCCATCGGGTTGGCGCCGGCGGTTACGTTCTTGAGACCAGTGTTGAAGATGGCCTGTGCGAGCACGGTAGCAGTGGTAGTACCGTCACCAGCCTGGTCATTGGTTTTGGAGGCGACCTCCTTCACCATCTGCGCACCCATGTTCTCGATAGGTTCTTGCAATTCGATTTCCTTGGCGACCGTCACACCGTCTTTGGTGATTTGCGGTGCACCGAACTTTTTGTCGATGATGACGTTACGACCTTTCGGTCCAAGTGTCACTTTTACGGCGTTTGCTAATGCGTCAACGCCTTTTTTCAGACCCTCGCGGGCTTCCCAGTTATATTTAATGTCTTTTGCCATTGTTTTGTTTGTTTTTGATTGTTCGTTTGTTTTTGATGTTCCCAGAGTTCCGCTTCGCTCCACCTTGGGTTGACACGTGTCGGGCTTGCAGCCCTCTTGGAATAACTATTGCCTTTTGCCTTATGCCTATTGCCTTATTTACAGATCGCGTAGATGTCGCTTTCTTTCATGATGAGGTAGGTTTCGCCGTCGAGTTGGATTTCGGTGCCAGAGTACTTTCCGTAGAGCACGGTGTCCTTCACCTTGACGGTCATGGGTTCGTCCTTTTTGCCGGGCCCAACCGCGATGACGGTGCCTTGTTGGGGTTTTTCCTTGGCGGTGTCGGGGATGATAATACCGCCGGCGGTTTTCTGTTCAGCTTCTGCAGGTTTCACTAAAACTCTGTCTGCTAAAGGTTTGATGTTTTTCATATTGATAATACTTTTAAGTTAATAATTGTCTTTAGTTGACGGCGTTGATTCATGCAAATTCCGTGCCAAATGCGATGAAGCACGATGAATGGCGATGAATGGACGATAAAAAACGATGAATGGACGATGAAAAACGATGAAAAACGATGAAAAACGATGAACAGAGATGAACAAGCGGTGTCAAGTTCTGACAATTTGTCATTGTTTGGTGGGTTGGCGTGTCATTAATAGTTTTCTTTTTTTACGGTTCAAAGCAATGAGCATTTGTTTTATTCTGTCAATGAGTGTTTTGCATTCAGATAATTGTTGTTCATCAATGTAGTTCAAGTCAAATGCTAAAATTAATTGGCAATAAACTTCCATTAGTGAGCCAAAAGAGATTTCTATGAAACGAATTTGTTCCTGAAACGAAAATCTATAATTACCTTCTACAATATTTGAAGAAACGGAAACCGCAGCCCTCCTCAACTGATCTCCTAATCCATATTTTTCAAATGGGGGAAATGAATTTTGTAACCGATAAACCATCAGAACCAATTTTCTCGATTCCTTCCAAACATCCAAGTTTTCAAATGAATACGTTTTCATAATTCAAAATATTTTGTTATTAATTTCAAAATGCAAATATAATCAACTTTAACGTCAATTACAATCATCATCGTCTTATTTATAAACCAATCTTTGTTCATCACTTTCATCGTTTTATTCACCGTCTTATTCATCGTTTCATTCATCGTCTATTCATCGTTTTATTCATCGTTTCATTCATCGCTTTATTCATCGTTCATTCATCGTTCATTCATCGTCTATCCATCGCTTTTCATCGAAAAAAAATACTACTTTTGCCGCCAAATTTCACGGTTCCAAAAAATATGATCGTCATCCTGTATCTCATTATCGTTCCCCTGCTGGTCGTTCTCGCAGCAAAAAAATGGCCGGTTATCGAAAAAATTTCACCTATGGTGATTCTCTACATCATCGGCTTGACCGTTGGCAACATCGGCATCATCGGGGAGAGTGCAAAAACCATCTGCACCAACGTCTCCAACGTGACAGTGCTGCTCTCTATCCCGTTGATGTTGCTTGGGTGCGACTTCCGCAACTGGTCCACCGGAACAGTGCTGAAAGTCTTCTTTGTTGGATTGTTCAGCGTCTTGGCAGTCACCGTGGCAGGCTTCTTCATGTTCCGCAGCCAGGCGGTCAGCGCAGGTCTCGATACGGCCGATTTCGCTCGGGTGAGCGCGGCTATGACAGGCATATACACCGGCGGCATCCCCAACTTCGCGCCCGTGGCCAAAGCCGTCAGTCTCCCGGATCACCTCTTCCTGCTCGTCTCCGGATACGATCTCGTGGTCACCAGCCTCTACCTCATCTTCATCGTCGCGCTTGGCAGACCGCTCGTGCGCCGGCTCTTCCACAAGAGAGTAGGTGTCAACACCGCACAGAACACTCAGGAAGAGACTGTTACCACAACGTCCGGAAACAAATCCTTTTGGCAGAAAGTCGGAAACCGTGCCGTTGGCATCGGCGTTGCCATACTGCTTGTCGCAGCTGCCTACGGACTGTCGCTGATACTGCCTCTCGACAACTCCACGGCAGTCATCATCATCACCCTTACCACCCTTTCCCTGCTTCTATCCTTCTGGAAACCAGTAAAAAAGTTGGAAGGAACATTCGACGTAGGGCTTTACTTCGTATATGTCTTCTGTTTGGCCGTCGCCACGATGGTGAACGTTCATGACCTCGAATTCTCGAAATACCTATTCATATTGTATTATATAGCGTTCGCGGTTTTCGGCTCGTTAGTGTTGCAGATCCTCTTCGCCAAAATCTTCAAAATCGATGGAGACATGACCCTCGCAGCCTCTATCTCGCTGATCAATTCTCCTCCATTTGTGCCGATGGTCGCCGCTGTTTTGCACAACAAAGAGGTCATTCTGCCCGGCATTGCCATCGGATTGCTCGGATATGCCGTTGGAAACTACCTCGGCATTGGGATGTTCATGTTATTAAGTGCATTATAACCATACCAAATAAATAAAACGAAACAAAACTTTTGTCTTATGAAGAAACCCTCCTTGACCGCCCAAATAGGCATCGCCCTCATTCTGGCTGTAATCGCCGGTATGCTGCTGCGTAACCAGGCCGATTTTGTCAACACTTATATCAAACCCCTCGGAATCATCTTCCTGAACTTGCTGAAATTCATCGTGGTTCCACTGGTGCTCTTCTCCATCATGGCGGGCATCCTGTCTATGAACGACATCTCGAAGGTGGGCAAGTTAGGTATCCGCGCCCTGCTTTACTTCATGGTGACCACCCTCTTCGCGGTGACGTTAGGGTTGTTTGTTCCAAGTTTAGTGAAAAACATACTTCCCGTCATCCATATCAGCACAGAAACACCGGCAGATGCCATCGAGGCACCACAGTTTTCAGTGATGGAACAGATTGTGAACATGTTCCCCAATAACATCCTTGAGCCGGTGAGTTCAATGGCGATGATGCAGGTCATCGTGATAGCTTTGTTTTTCGGCATCGCGATGGTGCATATTGGCGAGAAGGGCGAACTGGCCCGCAAAGTGACACTCAGCTTCAACGACGTGGTGGGCAAGATTTTGGAATACATCATGGCGTTGGCTCCCTTCGGTGTGTTCTGCATGCTCACGCCCGTGGTGGTGGAAAACGGTCCGGCGGTGCTCGGCTCCTACGCGGCACTGCTGGCTTTGGCCTACTTCTGCTTTGCCGTACACGCGGGGGTGGTATATGCTTCTGCCGTGGGGCTTATGGGGAGAATCAACCCGCTGAAATTCTTCAAGGGAATGCAGCCGGCCATGCTGTTTGCCTTCTCCAGCGACTCGTCGGTGGCCACCCTGCCCTACACCATGCAATGCACTGAGAAATTGGGCGTTAACAAAGACATCGGGCGTTTTGTGCTGTCGTTGGGCGCCACTATCAACATGGACGGTGTCGCCATCTATTTGGGGGTGGCCTCCGTGTTCATGGCCACCTGTTGCGGCATCGACCTCACCATGTCTCAGTACTTAGCGATCGCATTTGCCTCCACGGTGGCCTCTATCGGCACACCTGGCATCCCGGGCGGCAGCCTGGCCCTGATGGCGATGGTGTTCGCCTCCGCCGGCATCCCCGTGGAGTGCGTGGCCGTGGCCGCAGGCATCGACCGTATCATCGACATGGGCCGCACCGTCATGTCAATCACCGGCGACGCCTCCTGCGCCGTGGTGATGCAACGGTTATTGGGTAAAAAGTTGTGATTTTTTTTATCTTTGCAAACTTAAATTTCAAGTATATGTTAGGAAATTTCTCATACCACAATCCCACCAAATTATACTTTGGTGATGAGTCTTTGAACTATCTCAAAGACGAATTGAAGAACTACGGACCTGTTGTGCTGCTGAACTACGGCAGCGGCAGCGTGAAGAAGAACGGCATCTATGACGAAGTGGTGGCCATCCTGAAAGAGGCCGGCAAAACCATCGTGGAGAACCCCGGCGTGATGAGCAACCCCACGTTGGAGAAGCTGCACGAAGGCGTCAAAATCGCCCGCGAACACCATGTCGATATGATCCTCTCCCTCGGCGGCGGCAGCGTCTGCGACTACTCCAAGGGCGTGGCTGCCTCGGTGTTCTATGACGGCGACTATTGGGACAGATTCTGGCTGCAGGGCAAACATCCTGACGCGGGCCAACGTATCCTGCCCATCGGTTGCATCCTCACGATGGCGGGCACCGGCTCGGAAATGAACGGTGGCTCGGTGATTACCGATGCGGAGCATAAATTCAAGGTGGGACACGTGTTCGACGCTCGTCTGATGCCGAAATTTTCCATCCTCAACCCGAAATACACGATGACAGTACCCGACGAACAGATGAAGGCGGGCATCTACGACATCATGAACCACATCTTCGAGCAGTATTTCTCCGATTTCGACGACAACACCAGCGACTACCTTTCCGAAGGGCTGATGCGCAGTCTCATTGTCTCCTCACGCGCGGCGGTGAAGAACCCACAGGACTACGAAGCCCGCTCCAACATCATGTGGACGGCCACCTGGGCACTCAACACGCTGCTCAAATGCGGCAAAACGCAAGATTGGATGGTGCACATGATCGGTCACAGCGTGGGCGCATGGACGCACGCTCCGCACGGTTTCTGCCTGGCCGCCGTCTCGATGGCCTACTACAAGCGTGCCATGAAGCCCGGTCTGGCCAAGTTCGTACGTTTCGCCAAGAATGTCTGGAACGTCTGCCCTGATGGAAAGACCGATGAACAGATTGCCGAAGCCGGTCTCGAAGCCTTGAAGAACTGGATGCTGGAAATCGGTCTGCCGCTGACCATCAGCGAGCTCGGCGCCACCGAAGAGATGATCCCCGGCATCACCCAAGGCACCATCTGCTATCCGGCCGGCTATATGGATTTGAAACCCGCAGATGTCACGGAGATACTGAAGGAGAGTATGTAATGGACGCAACGGAATACATCCATAAACTGGGTCTCGTTCCACATCCGGAAGGAGGTTATTACCGCCAGCTGTTCGGCAATGACGAGACGGGTGAAAAGCCCGTCTCCACCATCTATTACATGCTGACCGCCAACGACATGTCGGCGTTCCACCGTTTGCACAACATGGTGGAAATCTGGTATTTCCATGCGGGCGAGCCCCTCAATATCTATGTAATCGATCCGGACGGGACCTTGGCCGTCCATCAGCTTTCCGAGCAAGACGAAATGCAGGTTATCATCCAACCAGAGCAGTGGTTCGCCGCCGAGATTCCTTCCAAGCGCGGTTATTGCCTTGTTGGGTGCGCAGTCGGTCCGGCCTTCCGATTCGAAAACTTCGAGTTGGCCAAGAAGGAGGAGTTGCGGAAGCTGTACCCGCAGCATAAGGCGTTGATAGAACGAATGAGTAAAGAATAACCATTAAATAGCCCCATTATGACCTTACAAGAAGCTATCGTTGCCCGCCACAGTGTGCGGCAATACACCGAACAGCCCATCGAGGCAGAGAAAACACAGCAGTTGCAGGATCTTATTAACCAATGCAACCGCGACGGTAACCTGCACATCCAGCTGGTCACCGACGAACCGAATGCCTTTTCCAGCATCATCGCCCATTACAGCAAGTTCCGTGGCGTGCGCAATTATATCGCCATGGTCTGCAAGAAGGGCGACGATGTGAACCTCGGCTACTACGGCGAGAAGGTGGTGCTGTTGGCGCAGATGCTCGGGTTGAACACCTGCTGGGTGGGTGCCTCCTACCGCAAGCAACCCGATCGCTACAAGGTGGAGAGCAATGAGACGTTGGTCTGCGTGGTGTCGCTCGGCTACGGTGCCAACCAAGGGGTGCAGCACCCGCAGAAACGGGCTCTCGCCGACGTGACGGACGACCGCCGAACCGACGACCACGGGAAGTCCTTCCCCGAATGGTTCGTGCGTGGCGCGGAAGCGGCTCTGTTAGCCCCCACAGCTGTCAACCAGCAAAAGTTCACCTTCATTCTCCACGACGGCAACAAGGTGGAGGCGCAGAAACGTTTCGCCATCTTCGCCACCTACGCCCCCATCGACCTCGGCATCGCCAAGTGTCACTTCGAAATCGGCGCGGGGAAAGGGAGTTTTGAGTGGTTATAGCATTTAGTTGCATCTCTTCGAGATGCTTATAGCGCGTGCGCATCCGTTCTCACCACACTGCACTTCGCTTGTATGGTGTTAATTGCACTGCGTGTGTGACGCCTCTCCGCGGTATGCACAGCAGTATTGACAAACAGTTTGTATGTTGAAAAAAATGCGGCGAGGTGATGGCTGTTCATCGGAAAAAGTGTATCTTTGCATTTTGAGATAAGGAAGAACCAATACTTGTTATGAGCAAATATGAGATTCCATTTTTAACAGCTGCCGTGCAGGCTTTCGGACAACGTTTCGCGATGACCCGAAAAGCAGCGTTCAACTACTTGCACAAGCATAAAGGACTATCCTTCCTGATCGAGTTTTGCGATGTGGAACATCTTCAATCAATGGATGAGACTATAGACGATCTGCTTATTATTTGCCAACAAAATGGAGGTGTACTTGCATGAAACTATATCACGGTACAAATATGGATATCTTGCAGGATGAGGAATGCGAGTTGTATGTACAAAGTCCTGCGTATCTGTATGAGCTGATGAACATTCAGGTGGCATCAAAATATAAGGATATTTGGTTTGGCTGCCTTCATGTTAAAACTCGTTCAAGAAATAATGAATTATTGGGTGATGTGGAAGGTGCATACGTCCAAACAATAGCAAAAGTTCATTCCAAAGATGAATTTATTTCCTTACTTAAAGAATACGCTTTAAGTTTTAATCTTGAATATGTCGAATCAGAAGACATGTCCACTTTGCAATACCGTTTGTGGAACCAGCTGCCAGTTGCCGAAGCGTTACTTGAAGAAGCGAGATCTTTACAAGATTACGGACATATCCGTTTCAGCACATTCCACACTTATTAATATTCCATTAACCGAACAAAGGAAAGATAGTGATGAAGAAAACTATACTCTTTTGGCGCCAAACTGCGAGATAGAATCGCACATTTACTCTTTGGGGATTTAGTAAAATCGACAAACAGTATTAACGCCTTTTAAAAATGTGTAAACAGTAACCCTGAATTCATCATGAAAGATATGAGCAAACAACCCGATCGTAGTACCCAAATTATCCGCACCAGTTGGATCGGCATCGCCGCCAACGTGCTTTTGGCAGCCTTCAAGGCCGGCGTCGGCATCGTGGCCAGCATCGTGGCCATCGTGATGGACACCGTCAACAACCTCAGCGACGCACTGTCGAACGTCATCACCATCGTGGGCACGAATCTCTCGCGGCGTCCCGCCAAACTCCAACACTTAGTGCCGGGGATGCAAGTGGTGGTCGTGGCTGACCGCAATTACAGAGAGTGAGGGGGTGCGGGTTCCGTGCGCACGACATTTTTTACCTTTGCCACCCAAAATCAAAAAGACAATGAGCGACCAAATTATCGCTTTCAACAAGACATTCGTGGCGCAGAAGGGCTGCGAGACCCACCCGCTCGTGCCGAAGGACATCGTGGTGCGCGGGTTCAACATCGATTCGGAGACGGGGGAGTTGGAGGAGACCGAGGGATCATGCTGACCGTCCGCCATATCCGCCACTGGTACGAGCCGAAACTGCCGCACGCCG
>CAMJXE010000104.1 GCA_946409645.1 uncultured Bacteroidales bacterium | reverse complement strand
TGTATTGGCCATACATGAAACCGATTTCACGGCCACCAACGCCGATATCACCAGCGGGAACGTCGGTGTCGGGTCCGATGTATTTCTGCAACTCCGTCATGAAAGACTGGCAGAAACGCATCACTTCACCTTCGGATTTGCCCTTAGGATCGAAGTCAGAACCGCCCTTGCCACCGCCCATAGGCAGAGTGGTCAGAGAGTTTTTGAAGGTCTGCTCGAAAGCAAGGAACTTCATGGTGTCTTCCGTCACGGTCGGATGGAAACGCAAACCGCCCTTGTACGGACCGATAGCCATGTTGTGTTGAACACGGTAACCTCTGTTCACTTGGATTTCGCCCTTATCATCCACCCAAGTCACTTTGAACTTGATGATTCTTTCGGGTTCCAACAAACGCTCAACGATCTTATATTGATCGTATTTGGGGTGTTCGTTCACGAAGTCGCAAATGGTTTCGAGGACTTCTCTAACAGCCTGGTTGTACAAAGGTTGGCCAGGATTTCTTTCTTCAGTTTGTTTGATTAATTTTTGAAGATCCATACTATTTATTAATTTAAGTTGGTGTTTATTTGATTTGGAAATTCGGGTGCAAAAGTATAAAATTTATGATATGACACACTTTAAAAAAAATATTTTTTTGATACTTCCCGTGATGTGATTGTTGGCCGTATGCTGTTAGCTGCTGATGCCGAGTTTACAACTGTTCGAGGAAGCTCGATGTGAACAAAGGGCGCGAAACCAGAAAATCTTCTGCCCACATATATATAAGTATATATACTAAGATAATTTTTGCCAAATTTAGCAAATAATTTAAAATTTTATTTAACAAACTATATTTCAATAAGTTACAAAGAATCACCCCCGAAAAACAAAGTGAAAAATTGTCAAAAAAAGCACTTTTTTTTCCAAAAAAATTCAATGATTTTCGATTTGGTGTAATTTTTTCAGAAATATTTATTATCTTTGCAGCCTGATATTTAGAATAGCTTTTCACCTATACTCCATAGTGCTGGTGTGGCTTTTTAGAAAAATGATATTAAATATTTAAAGCAAAATAAAACTGTTATGAAGTTAAAAAAAGAGAAAGTCATGTTAGTGGACAGCAGCGACAATCTGCGTCACGTGATAAAAGATTACTTGGAGATGTCCGGTTATGAAGTTCTGGATTATAAGAGCGGTAGGGATGCTAACGAACAATTCAACAAAGGTCTTTTTGACATTTGCATTATTGATGTCGCACTAAAGCATTATGACGGTTTCAAGCTGTTGAACAATATGCGCAAAATCGACAAGAATGTCCCCATTATCGTACTTTCATCCTATTCTAGCAAAGACGACCGCATCAAGGGTTTCAATTTAGGTTGCGACGATTATGTGACCAAGCCGTTCAGCATTGAGGAGCTCGGACTGCGTATGCAAGCCATTCTCCGCCGCTGCCGCGCCAATGCCCCACACGAGTATGTCAATGAAGACGAGACGATTAAATTCGGCAACTTCTATCTCAACTACACGGAAATGCAACTCGTACACCCGAAGGTCACACGCACCCTGACCCGCAAGGAATGCGAACTGATCAAATTGCTGTTGGACCACAAGAACAAGCTCGTGCCCCGCGAAATCATCCTCCGTGAGGTTTGGGGCGAAGACGACAACACCACCTCCCGCAGCATGGATGTCTTCATGACCAAGCTGAGAGGCTACTTGCTTGTGGACTGCGAGGACAAAGTGCTGCCCAAGGAACCCGGTCAACGCAAAGTGAAATACGAAGAGGGATACCAACCTTCTGTCGAAATTTGCAACATCCACGGCACCGGTTTCATGCTGAGAGTATTGGACAAGTAGGCTTAGGAGCTTAGGAGCTTAGAGGTTTAGAAGTAGTTTTTTTGAAAATATAAAATATGTTCAATATAGATAAGTTATTTGCAAGCGTGGCCCAAAAGGGTCACGTTTGTGTTGGTTTAGACACCGACATCACCTATCTTCCCGAAACTCTCTCGCAGCAATTTCCCAGCATCGAGGACGGTCTTTTTGCCTTCAACAAGGCTATCATTGACAGCACGTTGGACGTGAGTGCCTGCTACAAAGTGCAAATCGCCTACTACGAGGCCTACGGCTTGGCTGGACTACGTGCCTACTGCCGCACCCTCGCCTACCTGCGTGAAAAGAAGGCTGTCATCATCGCCGACATCAAGCGCGGTGACATCGCCAAAACCGCCGAAATGTACGCCAAAGCGCACTTCACTGGCGAGTTCGAAGCCGACTTCATCACGCTGAGTCCGTATATGGGTCTCGACAGCCTCTCCCCGTATCTGCCTTACATCAAGGAGAACGGCAAGGGTGTGTTTGTGCTCATCCGCACCTCCAACGAGGGCGCGAAAGACATCGAATACTTGCCCACGGAGAACGGCAAGCGTGTCTATCACGTCGTAGGCGAGAAATTGCAGGCGTTAGGCAAGGACTTCATCGGGGATTGCGGCTATTCGGCCATCGGCGGCGTGATGGGCTGCACCCATCCCGACGAAGCGGCAGAAATCCGCAACCTGCTGAGCTCTACCTTCTTCCTGATTCCAGGATATGGTGCCCAAGGCGGCAAATCGGAAGACATTGCCAAGTACCTTCACAACGGTAATGGAGGTGTTGTAAATTCCTCCCGCGGCATCCTCCTCGCCTATCGCAAGCAGGAGAACGGCGCCGCACACTTCGCCGACTGCGCCCGCGCCGAAGCCATCAGAATGAGGGATGACATTCGCCAGTATCTATAGACGGAAAACATGTGACGCTTGAGTCTTGTTCGGGCCAACTGTTTCAGGTTTCAGGTTTCAGGTTTCAAGTCACCATTACTAATTACAAATTACTAATTACCAATTGAACAATGGGTATCTCAATGCAAATTCTCGGCCTCTTGGCCAGTTTGACGTTCCTGGTCGTCACACACGAGCTGGGGCACTTCGGTTTCGCGAAGCTGTTCAAAACCCGTGTCGATCAATTCTACGTCTTCTTCAACCCCGGAATCTCCTTGATCCGTCTGAAACGTTTCAACGGCAAGTTCCACTTCAGTTTTCTCTCGAGGAAAGCTCCCGAAGAGTGGGAAAAGCACCCCGAATCCACCGAATGGGGCCTCGGCTGGCTGCCCTTAGGCGGCTACTGCTCCATCAACGGCATGGTCGATGAAACCACCAAGGCTTCAGACCTCGGCAACGAAGTGCATCCTTGGGAATTCCGCTCTAAACCTGCCTGGCAACGTTTCTTCATCATCATCGGCGGCGTACTGGTGAATTTCCTCACCGCCATCATCATATATATACTGATGTGTTTCACGTGGGGCAACGACTACATTCCGCTCAGCAGCGCCAAATACGGTCTTGAATTCTCACAAGAAATGCAGGATGCAGGATTCCGAAACGGAGACAAGATCCTGATGGTCGATACCACCCACCCACAAACCCTCGGCGACTTCGCCAACACGGTGCTTTTGGACAACGTGAAGACCGTCACCGTGGAACGTGACGGCGAAGAGGTGGTCATCAACATCCCGAAAGACCTGCCCCGCAAGGTGGTGGGCGCCGGTTCCTCCGCCCTCTTCTGCAACTACCGCATACCGTTCGTCATCGACAGCGTGCTTGCGGGAACGCCCGCAGACAAGGCCGGCTTGATGAAGGGAGACTCGCTCGTCGGCATCAACGACTCCGCGATGTTCTGCTTCTTCGACTTCAAGAAGATCTTCAACGAGAACAAGAGTAACGAACTGCAAATCGACTATATCCGCAACGACAGTCTCTGTCATGCCATGGTCACCCTTGACTCCATCGGCAACATAGGCGTGGCGTATCGTCAACCCGCCGACTTCTTCGACGTGGTACACGTCGATTACAACTTCTTCCAATCAATACCGAAAGGTATCTCTCTTGGATTCAGCACCTTAGGAAACTACATCAAGCAGTTCAAGATCGTGTTCACGAAGGAGGGTGCCACGCAATTAGGAAGTTTCCTGACCATCGGCAGCATCTTCCCGAAAGTTTGGGATTGGTACCGGTTCTGGAGCATGACCGCCCTTTTGGGCATCATCCTCGCCTTCATGAACATCATCCCGATCCCGGGTCTCGACGGCGGCTACATCCTCTTCATCCTCGTGGAGATGATCACCGGCAAGAAGCCCAGCGACAAGTTCCTGAGCGTCGCCAACACCATCGGCTTCGCCCTGCTCATCGCCCTGATGGTCTATGCGTTAGGGCTGGACTTCCGACGGTTCATCTTCAAGTAAAGACGATGATGCGATGATGCGAGCGACCCCAATTCCCCTTCTATTGTAGAAGGGGTGCCCGAAGGGCGGGGTAGTAATATAAAACATCATTCCTTAAGCAGCCTCGGAGAGGCAACACGCGCGAAGCGCAATTAACCCCACACAAGCGAAGCGCAGTGTGGGGCCAATAAACCGAAAAATGCAAACCGAATGAACAACGAAGAACTCAAAACCGAAATCGCTCGCCTGAAGCGCGAGAAGAACGCCATCATCCTGGCGCATTACTATACCCTGCCCGAAGTGCAGGAAGTGGCCGACTTCGTGGGCGACAGTCTCGGTCTGGCCCGCAAGGCCGCCGAAACCCAAGCCGACATCATCCTCTTCGCCGGCGTGCACTTCATGGCGGAAACGGCCAAAATCCTCAACCCCACGCGCAAGGTGCTCGTGCCCGACATGAGCGCGGGATGCTCCTTGGCCAACAGCTGCAAAGCCGAAAAACTCGCCGAATTCAAGGCGAAGCACCCCGACCACAAAGTGCTGGCCTACGTCAACTGCACAGCGGCCGTGAAGGCCCAGTGCGACCTGATTGTCACCTCCGGCAACGCCCTGAAGCTCGTCAACCAGCTGCCCAAGGACGAGAAGATCATCTTCGTGCCCGACGGCAATCTCGGTGACTACATCAACCGGATGACGGGTCGCGAAATGCTACTGTGGGACGGTGCTTGCTGCGTGCACGACCACTACGAGGTGGAGGATTTGGAGAATGCCAAGACTGAACATCCCGACGCCGTTGTGGTGGCGCACCCCGAGTGCCGCCGCGAACTGCTGGAAAAGGTCGATTTCATCGGCTCCACCGCCGCGATGCTCAACTTCATCGGCGAGAGCGACGCCAAGGAGTTCATCGTCGTCACCGAGAGCGGCATCATCTACGAAATGCAGAAGCGCAACCCCGACAAGAAACTCTACACGCTCTACAACGGTGCGGTCAAGCACGACTGCGTGAACATGAAGAAAAACAACCTCCTGAACATCTACGCCGCCCTCCTTGAAGAGCAACCCGAGCTCATCATGGACGAGGAACTGCGGAAAAAGGCGCTGGTGCCGATACAGCGGATGCTGGAACTTAGTTAGCAGTTAGCAGTTCGGCAACAGCAGGAAATGTTTGTTCATGACTGTTGTGAATGAAATAAAACGAAGAAGGGACGAAAATTTTTCGTCCCTTCTTAGTATTAAGAAAAAACGTATTTTTGCAGAGACAATCATATATAACAGTTGCGCCCGACACAAATTTAGGGAAACGACAATGAAAAGAATTCTATTGTATTGGACGCTAATAACAGTGACCTTGGTAGGCTCCGCTCAGGAACGCACCAGCAACAACACAAACACCCTCTCGCAGCGCGAGACGCACGTCACAACAACGGAAGCCCTGAACGTAGGTTACATTTTCATGCGCACGGGCGGGGGCACGCGAGGGAGTGATGTGAGTAAGCAAAACATGCAGCTGATTTACACCGGACAAGCGATTGACAGCGTAACGCAATCCGTGACAGACTGTTACTACGTCTTCGCTCTGCAGCCGAAAGGTTTTGTGATTGTATCGGCTGATGAGCGTGTGGAGCCGATTTTGGGATACTCCTACGACAACAACTTCATGGTGACCAACCTGCCCAACCACGTGCGCAGCTGGCTCGGCAACTACGAAAGACAAATCGAAGCAGTGGTGAAAGAGGAAATCGCACCCGAAACGGAGACCACCACCAAATGGTCGCGACTGAAATCCGGACAGCCGATGAGCACCCGCAGCGGCGGAACCGTTGGACCATTGTTGACCACCACATGGGACCAAGGACAATATTACAACAGTCTCTGCCCGGTAGATGCCAACGGTCCAGCTGGACATGTCTATACGGGTTGTGTGGCCACCGCCATGGCGCAGATTATCAACTACCACCAATATCCGCAACATGGCCGTGGAACTCACTCTTACAGCAGCACTTACGGCACATTGTCGGTCAACTACGGCAATGCAAACTACAACTACGCACTGATGCCTAACGCTTTGACGGCAACCAGCACTGCCACAGAGCTTGATGCCGTTGCCACCTTGATACGCGATTGCGGTGTGGCAGTGAACATGTCGTACAGTCCTACTGAAAGCAGCGCTTTCGACCAAGATGCACGTGCTGCCCTCATGAACTTCTTCAAATACAACCCGGACATGAACTATGCTGAAAAGTATTCTTTCTCCAATGACGAATGGGAAACCATGCTCCGCAATGATCTGGATGCGGGTAATCCCGTCTATTACTCCGGACAAGGCACGGGCGGGCACGCATTTGTCTGCGACGGATACAATGCCAACGGTTTTTTCTCCTTTAATTTTGGTTGGGGAGGCTTTTGCGACGGTTGGTATTTGACCAGCAATGTGAATCCCGGTGGACATGTTTTCAACAACAACCAAGCTGCCATTTTCGGCATTGTCCCCGACAGCACGGGCAATGTTATCCTCGGTCAAATGATAGGCAACAGCACATTCATAGTGGATGAGCCTCTGGAGTTTTATCATTTGATGGGTCATAATGCAAACCAAGGGGTTAACTATTCGAACTCATGCAATAGTCAGGTGACCTTTGTTTCGGCAAACAGCGAAAACCAATTGGTTGCTGATATTATAGATTTTGAAGACCAAAGACTTACCTTTTATGACGGAAATGGCCCGTGGCTACGTAATCTGATTGGAGGAAGCACTAATGATTTGAGTCCTGTAGTTTCCACTCAAAATTCACTGAAAATAACGTATAGTGGAAACCTGTTCTATGCTGGATTTAATTTGAGGATCAGTCAGGACGATGGTTGCCGAATGGTGTCATTGATGACCGCTGTTGACACGACCAGCATTCATCTGGCATGGACGGAGAACGGTTCCGCCACACAATGGCAGATAGAATATGGTACTGCCGGCTTTACATTAGGCACTGGCACGCAGCTAACAGTATCGTCAAACACTTATGACATCACAGGACTCTTAAAACTCACCTATTATGACGTATATATTCGCTCCGTTTGTGGGAACAACCAGTATGGAGCATGGCGAAAAGTCACGGTGATGACGGAGGCTCCTTATTGGCAAGACATCGTTGTTTCGCAACCCGCAAGCTATACTATTGATGGAACAACGAATAGTGCCATCATTTCATGCGCGGAGGATTTTGTGTGGTTTACCAAAACATATAATGACAATCATAATAAAGCAAAATTCGTATCCGACATTGATTTGGGAGGATATAAATGGAAACCTGTCGAATATCAATTAGTGACAGTTGATATAGATGGGGACGGGCATAATATAAACAACCTGTTCATCATTGAAAAAGGCAGCCTAACTGCTCTTTTCTCGCAACTGCAAGGAGAAATAAAAAACCTGGGGATAGAAAACGCATACGTCAGGGGAGGAAGTGAAGCGACCGCCGGTTTTTGTGGAATAACGAATGCCGCGTCCGCTTTGGTCAACTGCCATATCGCCAATTCAATAATAGAAGGCAATGATTATGTCGGAGGAATTGTTGGAATTCATCATGGTTCTATCAAGAACTGCTATGCAAATGTAGAGCTCAATGCGAGTCGCTGGTCCGGTTTGATGACTGGATTTTCTAATGGAACGATAACGAATTGCTACACGGCAGGATCCATACATTTGAGGTCCTTCTGTTACTATGCGGGAGCTTCAGGTTATTCAACTGAAGGCAACATTAGTTACTGTTACAGTGTCGATATGCCCATGGGGGTTGTAGGTTACACGGGCATGACGGAAATATCCGATACTTCTTCATTCTATAATGATGGCATGCAATGGGGTCTCCGAAATCCAATCAATTTTGAAGGCAATATAGAGACATCATTGCTTAATGCGCTAAACCGAGGAGTGGTACAAATGAATGACAGCACCATAAAAACATGGATTGCGGATACCAGCACTATCAATAATGGATTGCCTAAATTTGGCAATAATTTTGTTGTGCAATGTCCCAATGTTGCAAACCTGACCGTCAAAAACATCAAAAACGCTGGTGTTTCTGGCGTTGTTCTTGCTTGGGAAGACCCGGACGCTTCTGCTGCTTGGGAGATCAAGTATCAGCCTAAAGGCACTTCGTATGATTCGGCAGTTATGATTTCCGCATCAAACAATCCCGATACGATATATGGTATCCCGTTAGGTCGAGAATACATTTTTGGGGTGCGAAGAGTTTGTGACGGTGCAAACCGCAGTGGATGGGTCTCCTCTACGGAAATGGTTGACCTTCCTTATTGGACGGATATCGTGACATCGCAACCGGAAGGATATGTGGTGGATGCAATTGGCAATGTGACAATTTCAAGCGCAGAAGGATTGGCCTGGTTGTCTGTTCTGGTGAATGGTTTCCATGGATATATACCACAAACCTTTTCTCAAAAAACCATAACATTGACTTCCGACATTAACCTTCAAGGGTATAGATGGTATCCTATTGGAAGGGCTTGGCAATCAAACCCGAATTACAACACTCGTTTTGTCGGAACATTCTTGGGAAACGGCCATGCTATCTCCGAAATGTATGTTAATGAGAAAGGAGGAAATTTGGGCTTATTCGGTTTTGCCGGTTTTGTTTATGAAGGGACGTGTTTTCGTGATATCGCGTTGACCAATGGACTGGTGATTTCTTATCGTAAAGATTCTGACGAGGGTTCATACGGCGGATTAATTGGGTTTGGTGATAATATCAAAGAAATTGTTGGTTGTCGTTCTGATGTCACTGTGATAGGTGTGAGGTCAACCGGGTCTCTGTGTGGCAAACTTTCTTCTACTCAAGGAGAGCCTACCTTAGTCTCAAATTGTTGTGCCACTGGTGATGTGTATGGCCGGGAGGCAACAGGAGGCTTGATTGGTGAAGCACGCGGAATTATTGTCCAGAATTCATTCGCGAGAGGAAATGTGTATGTCTTGGATGGAATATGGAATCTATGGTATCGTGGAGGATTAATTGGTCTTTTCATGTCGAATGCTGT
>CAMJXE010000103.1 GCA_946409645.1 uncultured Bacteroidales bacterium | reverse complement strand
TAGTTGGAGAGACCGCCGCAGCTGTTGCCCATCGTGTGCGCGTACTCGCACATAATGAACGGCCGTTCCTGCTTTTTCTGGGCGTACTTGGAAAGGTAGTCCACCGAAGGATACATGATGGTGACGATGTCGGTGTTGCGGTCGTAGAGGGCGCGCTCGTACTGGATGGGGCGGGTGCTGTCCTTAGCCTTCAGCCAGTCGTAGGCGGCTTCGTAGCAGATGCCGTTTCCCGACTCGTTGCCCAACGACCACGAGATGATGCACGGATGATTCTTGTCACGCTCGTACATATTACGGGTGCGGGCGACCGTAGCCTCCTTGAAATCAGCGCGTTTCGCCAACGATTTCTCGCCGTAACCTTGCGCGTGCGACTCCGCGTTGGCCTCATCGATGACGTACAAACCAAGGTAATCGCACCAATAGTAGAATTCCGGACAGTTTGGATAGTGACTGGTACGTACCGTGTTGATATTGTTGGCCTTCATCAGTCGCAAATCTTGAACGATGCGGTCTTCGGAGACCACGTGTCCTGTCTTCGGGTCGTGCTCGTGACGATCCACCCCGCGGATGGTCACCGGCACGCCGTTCACTTTCAGAAGGCCGTCTTCGACTTTGATATTGCGGAAACCGATTTTTAAAGAAGCGACATCTATTGATCTGTCATTTCCCATGAGCCAGATCTCAACACTTTCTAAATGAGGATGTTCCGCATTCCACGGATGAATGTCTGAAACCTTTATCTGATAATGGATATTTTGTTTCCCAATTGTATTTTTTTGAATCTCAAATGGATACTGATAAATGATCAATGCTTCGTTATGTAAATCGGGAAAAGTAACCCCTATATTAAAATGTTTTGTGTCATCGTATTCTTCCAAATTTTCAACCACAACATCCACATCCAAAATCCCGTTTTTGTAGGTGGAATCCAAACTCGCCACCACCTTGTAATCGTAGATGTGCGTTTTGGGTTGGGCGTACATTGTGATGCTGCGCTCGATGCCGCTCAGCCGCCAGAAATCTTGGCACTCGAAATAGGAACCATCGCTCCACTTGAAAACCTGCAGGGCGATGAGGTTTTGTTCGCCGAAGCGCACAAACTTGGTGATGTCGAACTCGGAGTTGGTCTTGGCATCTTCGCTGTAGCCCACAAACTTTCCGTTCACCCAGAGATAGAAGCAGGACTTCGCGCCGCCGATGTTGATAATCACTTGTCGGCCTTTCCACGATTTGTCAATTTCCACCCATTTACGATAACTGCCCACGGCGTTGCCTTTCACGGGCACCTTCGGTAATTGGCTGTTGTCGAAGTCGTTGGTGGTGTTCACATAGACGGGCACGCCGTAGCCGTTGAGCTCCCAGTTGCCCGGCACGGGAATGGTGCCCCAGCCGCTGTCGTCATAGTCGGTACGGAAGAAGTCGGTCGGCCGCTCGTCGGCGTTGGGCACATAATGAAACGCCCAAGTGCCATTAAGCGACACTCCTCTATTTTCAAGATAAGGGCTTTCGTTCAATGGAAAATGTGCCCTCGGGTAGAGCTTGTTGACCTCGAACACGGCGGGGTCCTGCCACTCGGTGAAGGTCTGCGCGGAGAGGCCGAGGGCGGTGCAAAATATGATAAAGGATAGGAGGTGTTTTTTCATAGGGCAAGATTCAGTTTTTCATTGAATTTTTCATGTTGTCATCATTATACTATAGCAATCGAGAAAGATCGCCGTTGAAAAACATTTCGAGGGGGATGGCTTTTCCACCTACCACTATGGAATGTTGAGGATGGAACTTCTCATGGAACGTGTTCATGCCGCTGTTCAGCTGTCGTCTTCTGCTCTTTACCTCTACGGCAATCAACTTTTCTCCATGAGTCATCACAAAATCAACTTCTTCATTATTATCACGCCAATAGAACAACTGGTACTCCAACTCTTCTGCTTTATCGAGCAAGTATCCACCCGGTGTCATCGGGATCTATGGCATCCGCATTGAAAAACAAAAATGGCAATGATATTTCATGTAATACCTGTTTCACCATGGTGGTTTTACCCACCTGTCTCGGTCCTGCTACCACTTGTATCGTTTTTGTGCCTCACTGATTCTGCTTATTAAAAGGTCAGTATGTTTACGTCTAATCATAACACGCCAATTTGAATGCGGCAAAGATAAAAAAATCTGCGATTCTTGTTGTATAAATATTCAAATCTTATAAAAAAAATTCACGATTTATCAATAAGAAATCTGCGATTTTATATTTCGTATAATATTTATAAATCTAATAATCAAGTGATTATTGGCGTTTTTTATTCAAATATCGAAGCAAATATTCGCGCAAATCCAGATACTGCATTCGAGCAGGGAGATTGACGGTAATGCCCATAACGGTGGTTCTGAAATGCTCATTCGTGATATAGTAATCTAGTCCGTTAGATGTGGCAATACCTTCCACTTGGTTTTTGGCGTTGGATTTGAAATCCAGCCGACGCTTGTTGCCGGAGAAAAAACGGTCCTCGTTGAAATCATATAGCAGGTAGAGAAAAGGATGAAGGGCCGAGAAAATGTTCTTTTTGTCATAGTCGTATCCGCAAAGCACAATCAACTGATATTCAGGTATGTATGCCGCGCCCGTAATCAATCCCTTCACGTTGTGGGTTTCTCGGCGGTGGGCAACATGGGTGCCGGGCGTTTTGGGAAGGCTGTAAACGGTCGTTTTGGCCGCGACCCATTGTTTGATGAAAAGGTAGATGCTGTCATCGGTGACGATAAAGGCCTCGCAATCGAAATCCGTGGCCTGCGGTCGCGAGGTGAAATCGGTTTGGTCTTCGTAAGAGAAGGCTATCGTATCCATTGCAAATATCTGATTCAGAAGAGATTCCTTGCTGATGCGCAGGATACGAAGGTCTCGCCGGTTTCCTCTGTTATTTCCCAAATCGCCAAAGTACAAGTAGAGGCTGTCTTGGGAGATTTCTTCCACATCTTTGCTGATTAAACCATCGACACAGAGGGTATTCAAGATGTTCGCATTAGAACTGTCGATGAAATAGAGACATTGGTCGTAGTGGTCGTTGAAGGTCCAGTAGCCATTATTCCAGAAGAGAAGCGAGGAGGTTCCCTCCATCAAAGAGTCCAGCAAGCCCAATGATTCAGCCTTGATGGTCGTTTGGGCATATTTGCAGCTTCCGTCGTTGACGGTTGCCTCAACGTTGTAATTTTTGGCCAAGGGGTCCGTACAACCGCACACCTGTGCATGACATGGCGGTGTAGCGACAATCAGCAGTCCAAGAAACACAAGCGCTCTATGTATTAAGGTTTTCATTTGAAATAGTTGCCAATTTCGATACGGCAAAAATACATTTTTTACTATTGCCTACTGCCTACTGCCTATTGCCTGAAAAATCGTATTTTTGCCGCGTGAAAAGAACGGCCACCACTTCCGACCCTATCGTGCTGCACGGCAACTGTTTGTTCGTGTCGGACGCGCATTTCCGCACCCCGCCGGATGCCTTCAGCGAGGAGCGCGAATTGCGGTTGGTGCAGTTGCTGAAAGACCAGGGTGCCGAACTCCGTCACCTGTTCTTTTTAGGCGACATCTTCGACTTCTGGTTCGAATACCGCGATGTGGCGCCGAGGGGCTATGTCACCCTGTTCGCCTTCTTGAAGGAGTTGAACCGTCAAGGGGTTGAAATCCACTACTTTACGGGCAACCACGACATGTGGGTGGAGGACTATTTCACCCGCACGTTCGGGGCGCGCGTCTATCGCGAAGCGCAGCTGATGGAGATCAACGGTCGCCGCTGTTTTGTGGGGCACGGCGACGGTTTGGGCGGCAGGCAGCGCAAGTACCTGTTCATCAAGAGAGTCTTCAACAGTCCAGTTAACCAGCGGTTGTACAGCATGTTGCATCCTCGCCACTCGTTTGCCATTGCGCGATATTGTTCCCAAAGCAGCCGTGATTCCCACGACGAAAGCATGTTGCAATTCCAGGGCGAGAACGAGTACCAGGTGCAGTTCGCCCGCGGGCTGATCGCCACAACCCCCATCGACTACTTCATCTTCGCGCACCGGCATGTGCCCATGCGCTACGAACTCACCCCGGATTGCACGTTCTTCAATACGGGAGACTGGCTGTCGCATTTCAGCTACATCACCTTCGGGACGGGCGACAGCGAGCCGGTCCTGCATACGTAGTAATAACTTTTCCTGAGCAGCTCCGGCAGGGGCAAGAGCTTGGTAAAACGAACGAATATGGAAAACACCAACAATAATACCCCGCACCGTGCGGGCTTCGTCAACATCATCGGCAACCCCAACGTGGGCAAAAGCACCCTCATGAACCAGCTGGTCGGCGAGAAGGTCTCCATCATGACCTCCAAGGCGCAGACTACCCGGCACAGAATCAAGGGCATCGTCAACGGCGACGACTACCAGATTGTCTATTCCGACCTGCCGGGCGTGCTCGATCCCGCCTACATGATGCAGAAGTACATGATGAAGTTTGTCACCGACTCGTTGCAGGACGCCGACATCATCCTCTATCTCATCGAGTGCGGGGAGACCCGATACAACGAGCAACTCGTCGAAAAGATCAACAAGATGGGCATCCCCGTGGTGTTCATCATCAACAAAATCGACAAATACACCGATGAGCAGGTGGAGGAATCGAAGAGCCACTGGCAGTCGATTCTCCCGACCGCGGATGTTTTCGCCATTTCCGCCCTCAAGGGGGTCAACATCGAGGAGGTGCGCGAACGCATCATCGCGCTGCTGCCCGAGTGCCCGCCCTATTTCCCGAAGGATGCCCTCACCGACCGCCCGATGCGCTTCTTCGTGTCGGAACTCATCCGCGAGCAGATCCTGCTGCAGTACAAGAAGGAGATTCCCTACAGTGTGGAAGTTGTCGTGGAGAGCTACAAGGAGGAGCCCGACCTCATTCGCATCGCCGCGACCCTCTATGTGGAGAGAACCACGCAGAAGGCCATCATCATCGGCAGCAAAGGCTCGGCCATCAAAAAATTGGGCACTGACGCGCGGATGTCGATCGAGGATTTCCTGCAAAAGCACATCTATCTCGACCTGTCCGTCAAAGTGCTGAAAGACTGGCGAAACAACGAACTGCTGATGAAGAAGTTTGGCTACTCGTTGGCGGATTAAGCCTACGCCTCCGCGATTTTGGAAGCGCCATTCTTCGTCGGAGTACCTCTCATGAAACGCTCAAACCTTTCCACTTCCGCAGGATCAGTCACTTTTCTGACCTTGACTGAGATCCCATGTGCTTGAAGGTTGTTCATTATTTGTTTTACCAAGTCGAACAACCCCTCATCCTCGCATTCGTAATCATCCTCCATCTCTTCCATAACATCGGGATTTTCAGCTTCATACTTTTCCTTGAACTCCATGAACTTTTTCATGACATATACGAAGTACGGGTCACTCTCCATTGCTTTCTTTGCCTCCTGCAGGTCTTCAATAGCAATCATCACCTTGATGAATTTAGTGAGGAATGGCACCCAAGCTTCCATCATTGAGGTTTTCTGGTCCGAATCTTCCTGACTCATCTTTTTTTGAACATCATTGTTCTTTTCTTCTTCGACGACTCTCTTTTTCTCATTGCCGACATCTGTTGTTTTTTTTTCTTTTTTCTCTTTCATAGCATTAAAATTTTATACTACAAAAATACATTCAAAATCGTCTATTGTCAAGGTTTTTTGAAAATTTTTTTCCTATTGATACCCAGTATTTTATAAATCTAATGAAAATTTTTTAACAATTATTAGTTAATTAATTGGTATGGATTTCGCAAGATTTTAGCTTTTGCTATACAAAATGAAACTAACTACAAAAAATTGTATCTTTGCCTTTCTTTAAATAAATAAGATTTTATTATATAAAATATTAGTTTACAATAGATTACATTGAATATGGCTACAGAAATCAATACCAAATACGATCCGATTGCGGTAGAGGACAAATGGTATAAGTTTTGGATGGAAAATCGGTTTTTCCACTCCGAGCCCGACGAACGTAAGGCTTACTCTATCGTGATTCCGCCGCCGAATGTGACCGGAGTGCTGCACATGGGTCACATGCTCAACAACACGCTTCAGGATGTGATGATTCGTCGCGCCCGAATGAAGGGCTTCAATGCGGTTTGGGTACCTGGCACCGATCACGCATCTATTGCCACAGAGGCAAAAGTGGTAAACTATCTTAAAGAGCAAGGTATTGATAAAAAGAATCTTACGCGCGATGAGTTTCTCAAGCACGCTTGGGAATGGAAGGAAAAATACGGTGGTATTATCCTCAAACAACTCCGCAAATTAGGTGCTTCCTGCGATTGGGATCGCACCAAATTCACAATGGATCCAGAAATGTCGGAATCTGTCATCGATGTTTTCGTGGATCTTTATAAAAAAGGCAAGATCTATCGCGGCGTGCGCATGGTCAATTGGGATCCGAAAGCACTTACTGCCGTTTCTGATGAAGAGGTGATTTACAAGGAGTTGCAATCGAAACTCTACTACCTACGTTATCAGATTGAGGGTGAGGAAAATGAGTACATCACCATCGCGACGACCCGCCCCGAAACCATCCTCGGCGATACTGCCATCTGTATGCATCCCGAAGACGAGCGCTACGCTAAATACAAAGGCAAACGCGCCATCGTTCCTCTCGTAAAACGCTCTATTCCTTTGATTTACGATGAATATGTGGAACGTGAGTTCGGTACTGGCGCGTTGAAAATCACGCCAGCGCATGACATCAACGACTACAACCTCGGCATCAAGCACCATCTGGAGACCATCAACATCTTCAACGACAACGGCACGCTGAACGAGAACGCACAATTCCTCGTCGGCATGGACCGTTTCGAGGCGCGCAAGGCCATCATCCCGCTGTTGGAAGAGGCCGGCAATTTAGTGAAGATCGAGGATTACACCAACAAAGTGGGCTATTCAGAGCGCACGAATGAGGTCATTGAGCCGAAACTCTCCTTGCAGTGGTTCTGCAAAATGGGCGAACTCGCAAAACCCGCCCTCGAAGCTGTCATGAACGGTGACATCAAGTTCCATCCTGAAAAGTTCAAGAACACTTACGCACACTGGATGGAGAACATCAAGGACTGGTGCATCAGCCGCCAACTTTGGTGGGGTCACCGCATTCCGGCTTGGTACCTCCCCAACCACGAATTTGTGGTGGCACACAATATCGACGAAGCTCTGAACATCGCTCGTGAGCAATTCCCCGAATTGAATCTGACAATCAATGATTTAAAACAAGATGAGGACGTGATGGACACCTGGTTCTCTTCCTGGTTGTGGCCGATTTCTGTGTTCGATGGCATCCGCCATCCTGACAATGCGGAAATCAACTATTATTACCCGACGGCAGTGTTAATTACCGCTCCCGACATCATCTTCTTCTGGGTGGCACGTATGATTATGGCTGGTCTCGAATGGCGCGGCCAGATTCCGTTTAAGGATGTCTATTTCACTGGTACTGTGCGTGATAAGCTGCACCGCAAGATGTCGAAGCAGCTCGGCAACTCTCCCGACCCTATCATATTGATGGAGAAATACGGTGCCGACGGCGTTCGTTTCGGTATGTTGCTCAGTTCGCCCGCTGGTAATGACCTACTTTTCGACGAATCTCTTTGCGAACAGGGTCGTAATTTCAGCAACAAACTTTGGAACGCTTTCCGTTTGGTCAGAGGCTGGGAGGTGGATGACAATCTTCCTCAACCGCTGCACACCTCAACCGCCATCCAATGGATGCACGAACGCATGACCGAAGTGTTCCATGGAATGCAGTGGAATGTGCAACGCTATCGTATTTCCGAAGCGTTGATGATCATCTACAAGCTCGTGTGGGACGACTTCTGCTCCTGCTTCCTCGAAGTGGTGAAGCCTGGGTTCCAACAGCCCATCGACGGTAAAACGTATCGTGACATCATTGACATTTTTGAAATGTTGATGCAATTCCTGCACCCATTCATGCCGTTTATCACCGAAGAGTTGTGGCAAACAATGCGCCAAAGAGGTGAAAAAGAGTCTATTATGATGACTGAAATGCCCGTGCTCAATGGTGAAATGGATCAGAAAGTGCTGGACGATTTCGCCGCTGCCCGCAAGGTAATCGAGCAGGTGCGACGCATCCGCACGGAGAAGAACATCGCACAAAAACACGCTTTAACCCTCAAGGTCTATACCTCTTCCGAGCACGCCAACGCCGCCACAGACTCCGTTATTGCGAAACTCTGCAATCTGGAAAAGGTTGAGTATCTGGAAACCAAAGACATTGACGGTGCTTCCTTCATCGAAAACAACGTCCAATATTCCGTCCCGTTGATGGGTTTGGTGGATGCCACTGAAGAAATTAAGAAATTGGAAGCCGACCTGCAATATGCCGAAGGATTCCTGCAAGGGGTGCTGAAGAAGCTGTCGAACACCAGTTTCGTGAATAATGCTCCGCAAAAGGTGGTCGATATAGAGCGAAAGAAACAGGCTGACGCGGAGGAAAAAATCCGAATCATCAAAGAGCAGTTGGCGAAACTGAAATAGTATGAAAGCGGTATTACGCTACTTTATGTTATTGGCAGCCTTGCTGATACCCATCACCTTCTCCTCGCTAAAGCAGCGGTTTCCGATAGTGCTGGGTATCACGCTCGGCGTGACACTCGCCTATTGGGGGATGTATTTCTGGATGCAACGGAAAAACAAATAAGCAGCGAATATTTCCTTATATTAACATGTTTGTAGAGACGATATGCATATCGTCTCTACAAACATGTAATCACCTCGTCAATGATTCGATCGTGCGGCTCGCAAGGGATTTCCGGCAATAGCTGGAAGTCAAAACAGAGTCCGATGGTGTGGACGTGTGGGTGCTGGGCGAGGAAGCGGTCGTAGTAGCCGCGGCCACGACCTAAACGGTGACCCTCTCTGTCGAAGGCCATTCCCGGGACTACAATGAGGTCGAAATCGCCTGTGTAAGGATGGCTTTGCGGTTCTGGAATATGAAAGTCTCCTTCTGCAAACGCCACGTTATCAGCCAATTCCACGGGAATGATGTCATCGCCTACCACAGTGGGCAGGATGACGGTTTTCTGGTGGCGCCACTGCTCCAAGAAGCCCAAAGTCTGAACTTCGTCGGGCAGGGAAGCGTATAACATGATTATTTTTGCCGCTTGGAAACGAGGGTGGGCGGCCAACCGATGCAAAATATGACCAGATTGGCGGGATAATTCTTCTGAAGTGTGTTGTTTTTTGGCTACGCGAATTTGTTGTCGCAATGCTTTTTTATCCATTTTGTAAGGCGGATTCTAAACGTGTAAGTACTTCTTTATAAGCCACTTCTATATCACCAAGGTCACGAGAGAAAAGGTCACGATCCAGATGCTCATGGCTTTCCGAATCCCAAAAGCGGGCTGTATCGGGCGAAATCTCGTCAATGAGCATCAATCTCCCCTCATTGTCAAATCCAAATTCCACCTTGAAGTCAATGAGGTCGATGTTGATGGACTTCATTAGTTCCGAGAGCA
>CAMJXE010000102.1 GCA_946409645.1 uncultured Bacteroidales bacterium | reverse complement strand
ATTAGGTAGGCAATCATCAGGAAAGGGTCTCGACAAAGTGCTAACAATGAGGAAATTATAGACCATTCCACCTCTAATACATCTGCCCCGATACGACTCTCCATGTCGCCTGCACGCTGCCCAGTATAGAAAGATAGCGGTAGGCGAATCAATTTGCGATAAAAATCGTCGCGGATGTTGAACAGGATGCCAGAACGGATGTGTGAGAGCCAGTACATGCCCGCATAACGGCATGTATTTGACAGCAAAGAGAGCAGAATCATGGTACCTGCGATGAATAGCAACGCTGAATTCTGTCCGTGCCGTTCAATCACCGTGTTCATTAGGTAGTAGAACGTGTCAATAAGGTATTGCGCCGAAAACGAAAACCCGGGTCTCACAGTGACAGGATCCACCTGACCGAACAGTACTTGCAAGAAAGGTACTAAAAGGGTGAGGGTGAAAATGGAAAAAATGGCATACAATAATTGCACGAATAGAATGAGTGCAATCTGTAACTTGTAGTTTTTCAGATACTTTAAGATTCTTCCAAGATATTCCATGCCCTTTTCAAATCAGCGGCAAAAGTACATTTTTTTATCCACAATTTTTTTGTACTTTTGCAGCGCAAAAATTATAGTATGGCAAACTATCCGGATTCCATTGACAGAATAACGAAAGCGCGGCTCAGACTCTCGGCTTTCGGGTCCATATTCAGCATAGCCCTCACCATGTTTTTTATTGGTGCTTTGTGCTTTTTTGCTTTTTTTTCGATGAGATACCTCCAAAATTTGTCGCAGAAAATCGAAATGGAAGTGCTGTTCTATTCTGATATCAAGGAAGCTGATATTGATGCGTTGGAGAAACAGATAAAGTTGAAACCTTACATTGACAATTCTCGCGTCTCTTCCCGTGAGGAGAATACACGCACTGCACAACAAATCATCGGTAGTAACTTCACCGAAGTGATTTCCAACCCCATCAATGCTTCCATCATTATCAATGTGAAACCAGATTATGCCAACACCGATTCTCTTAACAAAATCTCAAAAGAACTCAAACGTAATGCTATAGTGCAAGATGTTGATTATCCGGATTTTATCGTTAAATCCATCAGCAATAACTTCAAAAAGATACAATGGGTGATATTGGCTATATGTGCCGTTTTCATGATTATTTCCATGTTATTGGTGGCCAACTGCATCCGATTGAATATCTTTGCTAAACGTTTCAATATCAAGAGTATGCTCTTGGTCGGAGCTACCCCGAAATTTGTTCGCAAACCGTTTGTGACCAAAGGCTTGTTACAAGGAATTTGGGGCGGACTTATTGCAGTGGCACTCTTGGCTTTGCTTTTGCTTTACGCCAACAATGCTGCTCCCGACTTTGTTGATTTCTCCGCCATGCTATATATTGTCATTATTCTCGGCGCGGTGCTGTTGTTCAGTATGTTGTTCACCATGCTGATTTCCGCATTTTCTGTGAATCGTTACATTCGCATTGATGACGAAAGATTGTATATGTAAATAATTAATAATCAAGATATTATGAGTTTAAATTCTGAAAGTAAGAATAATGTAAAAGGCCAACGTCCGCCTCTGTTCCGTAAGATGAATTACATTCTGATGGGTGTCGGTGCTCTGCTGCTGATCATCGGTTACATCTGCTTGAGCGGCGGTAACGTACCCGATGAGGTATTTGACGGCGAAATTTTCAACACCCGTCGTATTGTGGTGGCTCCGATTCTGATTTTCCTGGGTTTGGCCGTTGAAATCGTAGCTATCATGTGGCATCCGAAAGTGCCTAAGTCCGAAAACGAATAACATACTTACAATGAGCTGGTTAGAAGCACTGATTCTGGGAATCGTACAAGGATTAACAGAATTTTTGCCTGTGAGCAGTAGCGGGCACCTTACGATATTGTCCAACCTCTTTGGTTTGGAAGGCGAGTCGAATCTAACGATGATTGTTGCCCTACATGTGGCAACCGTACTCAGTACGCTTTGCATTTTGTGGAAGGAGATCGTCTGGATTTTCAAGGATTTGTTCTCCAAACAGTCGTGGAAGAGCTATTCTGGGTTGAATGACGGCACAAAATACGCTATCAACATCCTAATCTCCATGATTCCCGTGGGCATTGTCGGTTTCCTATTTAAAGATACTGTTGAGGAAATTTTCGGTTCAGGATTATTGATTGTAGGCATTATGTTGCTGGTAACAGCTTCATTATTGGCTTTTTCGTATTTTGCTAAACCGCGTCAGCGCGAGAATATCTCAGGCTGGCATGCTTTTGTTATCGGTGTTGGTCAAGCGTTAGCAGTAATGCCAGGATTGTCTCGTTCGGGAACAACCATCGCTACAGGGCTTTTGCTCGGCAACAAGAAGGAAAAGATCGCGCAGTTCTCCTTCTTGATGGTCATCCCGCCGGTCTTGGGCGAAGCGTTGTTAGATACCCTTGATGTGGCAAAGAACGGATTCAGCGCTGCCATGGACGGCATATCCGCAGGTGCCCTGATCGTTGGTTTTATAGCGGCTTTCATCACCGGTTGTCTTGCCTGCAAATGGATGATTAATGTCGTGAAGAAGGGCAAATTGATTTGGTTTGCCGTTTATTGCCTTATTGTAGGTGTCTTAGCTATCATTTACAGCCAGTTATGCTAAAGAAGATGATACACGATGTCACCTTCGACTTCCCGGATTTGAACATCAACCCGGAAGGCGATTTGTTGCTCATCGACAAGCCCTATAAATGTACCTCTTTCGATGTGGTGGGGAAAGTGCGTAAGCAAGTTCAACATGCTGTAGGACATCGTGTTAAGGTAGGACATGCGGGTACGTTAGATCCTTTGGCAACAGGTTTATTGCTGATATGTGTAGGTAAGATGACCAAGCAAGTGGATACGTTACAGGCGCAACAGAAAACCTACACGGGAACATTCATGATGGGAGCTACTACTCCGAGTTATGACTTGGAAAAACCGATTGACGTGACCTATCCTTACGAGCATATTACCAGGGAGATGGTGGAAGAAGTAATCAAGCGGTTTACAGGAGATATTCAGCAGGTCCCGCCGATGTTTTCCGCTGTCAAGCACCAAGGAGAGCGCTCCTACGAGATCGCTCGTCGGGGCGAAGATGCTCCTTTGACTGCCAAGAACATTACCATTTATGAGTTCGAAGTCACTCGTTTCGAATTGCCAGAAATCGACTTTCGAATTCGCTGTTCCAAGGGTACTTACATTCGTGCCATTGCTCGCGACTTCGGTGTAGCCCTTCACAGCGGAGCTCACCTCACCGTCTTGCGCCGCACGCGCATCGGTAGCCTTTGTGTTGAGGATGCCATACAACCTGAAATCTGTGAGAGGTCGGAATGATTTATCTGAAAAAGCATTCCTTGAGCCGCCTCCAAGAGGCAAATGCACGAAGTGCTACTAACCCCATTCGAGCGACGAAGGAGCGTAGTGTGGGGGTATAAAAAAGGCAACCCCGAATGGAGGTTGCCATTATCATGTAATAGTATGTAGCACTTTATTCCGCGAGAAGCAAAATCTTGTCATTGCTCACCTCGACCACGCCGCCTCGGATGTCGAAGAATTGTTCTTGGTTTTGACTATCAACCACTTTCACACGGCCTTCCTTCAATGCGGAGACCAGAGGTGCATGGGATTTCAGGATTTCGAACAATCCGTCAATGCCAGGGAGTTGTACTAAAGAGACTTCCCCGGTGAACAGTGTGCTTGCAGGAGTGATAATCTCTAATTTCATAATTCGTTATTTTGCGGCAGCCAACTCTTTTTCACCTTTCTCGATGGCCTCCTCGATTGTGCCCACATAGCTGAAAGCGCTTTCGGGCAGATGGTCTAATTCGCCGTCGAGAATCATGTTGAAGCCTTTGATGGTGTCTTCGATATTGACGAATTTGCCGGGCATGCCAGTAAATTGCTCAGCTACGAAGAACGGTTGCGACATGAAGCGTTGCACACGGCGTGCGCGATGCACGGTCTTGCGGTCCTCTTCGGAAAGTTCCTCCATACCGAGGATGGCGATGATGTCTTGCAACTCCATGTAGCGTTGCAGGCACTCTTTGACGCGTTGCGCGGTATTGTAGTGTTCCTCGCCCACAATGTCAGGTGACAGGATGCGGGAGGTGGAGTCGAGCGGATCGACAGCGGGGTAGATACCTAACTCGGAGATCTTACGGCTCAACACCGTGGTGGCGTCTAGGTGGGAGAAAGTTGTGGCGGGGGCAGGGTCGGTCAAGTCGTCTGCAGGTACGTAAATGGCTTGTACAGAGGTGATAGAACCGCGTTTTGTGGAGGTGATGCGTTCCTGCATCGTACCCATTTCCGTAGCCAAGGTGGGTTGGTAACCCACAGCTGACGGCATACGTCCGAGCAGTGCGGAAACTTCAGAACCGGCTTGTGTGAAACGGAAGATGTTATCGACGAAGAAGAGGATATCACGACCGCCGGTGGTCTCGTCACCGTCACGGTAGCCTTCTGCCACGGTCAGACCGGAGAGAGCCACGCGGGCACGAGCTCCCGGGGGTTCGTTCATCTGTCCGAACACCAAAGTGGCCTGTGACTTCGCAAGCTCGTCCTTATCGACTTTTGAGAGGTCCCAACCGCCTTCTTCCATGCTTTTCATGAATTCGTCACCATATCGGATGACCTTGGATTCAAGCATTTCGCGCAGCAAGTCGTTACCCTCACGGGTACGCTCACCCACACCGGTGAAAACAGTCGTGCCGCCGTAGTTTTTGGCAATATTGTGGATCATCTCCATGATCAGCACGGTCTTGCCCACACCAGCGCCGCCAAACAGACCGATTTTACCGCCTTTTGCGTACGGTTCAATCAGGTCAATGACCTTAATACCGGTGTAAAACACCTCCTGATTGGTGGAGAGGTTGTCGAATGTAGGCGGCATTCGGTGGATGTCGTTGCGTTTTTTGGACTGGATTTCGCCGATGCCGTCGATGCTTTCGCCGATGACGTTCATCAAACGACCGTTGATGTTTTCGGTGGGCATGGAAATCATACGACCGGTGGCCACCACTTCCATTCCGCGGTGCAAACCGTCGGTGGAGTCCATAGAGATGCAGCGCATGGTGTTCTCACCAATGTCTTGTTCGCATTCGAGAATCAGCTTTTCGCCATTTTCTTTAAGCACTTCCAAAGCATCGTAAATATTTGGCAATGTGATCTTTTCGTCGAAGTGAACGTCAACCACAGCACCGATGATTTGGGATATTTTACCTTTTATCTGTTCTGACATATTATAAATTATTGTCTAAAAATTTGAGCCGCCAAAGATATAAAAAATTCCCGATAGAAAGTGAAAGAAAATTTTTTTTTGATAATGATGGATAAATCAAAAAAAAGTGTATCTTTGCCGCCGAATTCAGCAAGCGGAAGTAGCTCAGTTGGTAGAGCACAACCTTGCCAAGGTTGGGGTCGCGAGTTCGAGTCTCGTTTTCCGCTCTTTCGTAGAGACGTTACATGCAACGTCTCTATTTTTTTTAAACAAAATTTTCTCTGTTTTTCTTTGAAAGATTCTGTAATGAGGGACGTTTTGTTGCGAATCCCTACAATGTCACCCCTGACATTTCTTGATAGGTTTCTCCAGTGCATACCACCAAGTCCGCTCGGGAGCATTTCTCTTCTTGTGGCATCTGCCGCGACATCCGCTGGCGGATATCAGCCTCCGATAAGTGTGGGTTGCGTGCCTTGATGCGCTTGATCCGCAACGCTTCCGAAGCATCTGCCACGATGATTTTGTCGAAGTATGAAACTAAATCGTATTCGAAAAGGATAGCTGATTCCATCATCACCGCAGGCGCGTTTTGTTCCGCTGCCCAACGCTCGAAATCACGCATGACGTAGGGGTGTACGAAATGACTTAATCGTTGCAGAAATACCTCGTCTTCAAATGATTGCGAAAGCCGTGTTATGTTTAACGTTCCGTCGGAATGCCATAGCTGTTCATCAGGGAAGGCTTTGCGCATGTCCGACAAAAAAAGAGGCTGACGATAAAGCTTTTTCGCCTCATCGTCAGCATAATATACGGGAATGCCCATGTCTCGGAAATGGGTGGACAAGTAGGTCTTGCCAGTCCCGATGCCGCCTGTCAGCCCGATTTTAATCATTTTTAACGCAAGTAAAAGGTAATGACTTCGGGAGAGGAGACGGCAACCAATTCGGGTCCGAAATTGTGCGTAGATAGAAAATCACACATCTCCTTGTTCGAAAATGAATATACCGAGACTTTATTCTTGGGCTTGATCAGATCACTGATGGAAACGGTAACCACTTTTTCTTTGGCGGTAAAGGTTTTCGTCAGGTATCTAAGTCCCTTCTGGTTGAATGTCAACAATAAAACAGTGTCAGAAGCGGTCACTGTTTTGCGGCCTTCGGGCATGTTATCGCACACCAGCTTGTATTCGTAAGTCACTTTGTAGTCTTTCGACAGGGTGATTACGAACCATAAGCCTATTGAAATCAGTAGGCACACGATAAACGCCAGCGAAGGCAGTTTCATAGGGATTTTAGACTTGTTTTCCGACATTTTTTACTCGTTTTCTACTTTTGTCTCCTCTTTCTTGGGCTCAGATTTCTGGTTTAGAGCAGCTTCGTTGAAGGAGATAGCGGCTTTATCGACCTCTATTCGAACATCGTGGGCAATCTCAATCGTGAACGTATTGTCCTTAATGTCCGTAATCTTGCCATGGATACCACCAATGGTCACCACTTTATCACCTCTTTGCAGGTTGTTGCGAGCTTCTTCCAGTTTTTTCTGTTTTTTCTGCTGAGGACGAATCATGAAAAAGTAGAAAATCAAAATCATCAGCAGGATGAAAATAAGCATGGAGGAACCGCCACCAGCCGGAGCAGCTGCTGGAGCCGCATCCAAAATAGGGAATAAGAAATTCGTCATAATAATAAGGTTTTGATTTATAATTATTTACTTGAAGACACTTTGGCCGTTATCATTAATATAGTTTCGGCAGGGTAGGTATTGGCACCTACTAAAATGCGCTTTTGCACATCCCCTTTTTGACCTTTCGAGTCAAAAGTGACGATAATCTCACCGCTTTCGCCCGGACGAATGGGGGCTTTCGGAGGTTGAGAGGTTGTGCATCCGCAATTTGCCTCCGAGGAATAGATGATCAGATTTGACTTGCCAGTGTTTTTGAACTTGAAAGCATACGTAAGTCTTTCTCCCTCAATGACATCTCCAAAATCGTAGGTTTTGGTTTCGAATTCAAGCACGGGCATTTTTTCCGCTTCTTTCGCCGACAAGCCTTCTGCCGTCTGCGGAATATGCACATCCTTCACTGTGAAATCGCCTTCTTTGGCCGCCTTTCGGTGACAACCGGCGAAGAACAATACCACTATTGCCGCTAATATCGTTAGTTTCTTCATAATTTCGCTTATTTTGTTTTTTTGAGACTTAAACTTGAGACTTACGTCAATTTTGATACAATCCTCGTCCCGTTTTCTCAATTTTCCCGCTGTCACGCAAATCCACGATCAAACGGTCCAAAATGCCGTTGATGAACACTTTACTCTTGTCGGAGCTGTACCATTTTGCCAGTTCGATATATTCATTCAGAGTGACTTTGATAGGCACGGAAGGGAATTCCAATAGCTCACACAACGCCATCTCCATCAGCAATATGTCCATGTTGATGACACGTTCCAATTCCCAGTTCTGCAGTTTCTCTTCAATCATCTGTCGAAATTCCGAAGCGTGCTCCAAAGTTTTGCGGAACAGTTGACGACAGAATTGTTCGTCTTCCTCGCTTTTGAACAGCGAGTCAATCTTGCAATCGTCGCCTTTCGACTCTTTGAAGTCTTTGACATTGTGATAAAACATCATCATCGCCTCGTCGTAGTCGTCGATCCAATGTGTGTTTTTTTCACCTAAATACCAGTGTAACAAATCGTTATTGGAGAAAACTTTCTCGATAATCGTCAGCACCAACTTCTTGTCTTCGGCATAATTCTGTTCGCGTGTGGACATATAGACCTCATATTCGGGCAGTTGCTCGATTTCGCGGAACAGCTTGGCTATCAAGTCGGTATCGTCTTCCCAAAGAATATGGTATTTGGGCCATAGAATCTTGAGAGTCTGGTTGTTTTCAATTTGGCGTGTCACCGCGTTGTTGATGAATTTGGTGTTGGGATTCAAATCTTCTTCCGTCGGATTGTACTTCTCCTTCAGACTTTCGATTTTTTTCATCCGATAGAAGGTAATTTCCGGCAACAGCGCGAACAGCCATAAGAACAACTCGTAACAACAGCGCACCGACTTTACCAAATCCGCTTCGTAAGTGCGCACTTCAGCCTTCGGATTGGCGTTATAGGCATACAACGCCTGCATCGTTTTGATTCGCAAATAGTGCCGACTAACCATAATAATTGACTGATATTGAAAACTTTTACATTACTTCAATGTGAAAAAAGCCTCACCGAGGAACTGATCGTCGGTGTAAAGCTGCACGCTGTACTGTCCCTTGATGGCTTTGTCATCTGACATCAAATCCCAGTTCATGGTGATATTCTCGGCGTTGCCCTTGTAGTTGACGACTGTCTTGCAAGAGTACTGCAGACGTTGTCCATTGTGCACGAAGGAGTAAGTGTCGCCGCTGCCCATGGTGAGAACTTTGCCGGTTTCGGGGATGGCAATACGGGCATAGACGTTCACTGGACCAGGTTCAATTAACGAATTTTCACCCAACATCAGGGTTGTCTTGATGCGTTTCACCTTGTTGGCCTTTTCTGTTGGTTCTTCGGTGCCTTTATTCCGTACTAAATAACCGGAGCTCTTGATGTTATAAGCTTTGAAGGTGGCTGCGTTGCTGATTTTCTGAGAAAGATCCTCGTTGGCTTGTTGGATGTTGCGGGTCACTTCACGCTCTTGTTCCAACGTGGCGAGCACCTGCTGATTCTCCTCTTTCAACGCCTTATTTTCCTGATAGAGTTTATCCATTTCCTGAACATATTCCTGAGAAATGTTCTGTAAACGTGCCAGTTGCTTCTTGATGCGGTTGTAGTCTGCCTGAGAATTAATCAACTTTTCGATTTCAGCGGCACCTGCCATGATGATGCTATCTTTTTCGCTTAATTGTTCTGAAAGTTCACCATATTGTTCTTTGATGCGTTCGTGTTCTGCCAAAAGCTCATTCAGTTCACTTTGTAACTCAACATTTTTAGCTTCAACCTGTGTATATACTTTGTTAATGGTCGGTTTTGCAAAACGGGCAAAATAGATGGTGGTGCAAAGGAAAATTCCGGCCAAAGCACCCAGAATAATCACCCATTTCTTCAAAGGGTTCTCTTGGTTTGATTGAGATTGCCCTGCATAATTCATTGAACTCGTGGTTTCCATATTTCTCTTTGTTTTTTATATGAACGGCTTTAACGTAACTTTCTTGAAAAAATTTTACCTAAGTGCTATTTTGTTTCCAAATATTTTCTCAACTCCTTCGGTAAGTAGAAGGTGTTGTTCTTATGCATGAAGACGATAACGGAGTTGAGGTCGATTCTTTGCTTGTTGACGGTGACATAGTTGTCGTAACTGTTGGCCACCAACACGTTTTTCTTGTTTTTGACGGTCAATCGGTAATGATATTTGTCCAAACTGTCGATTTGCA